>CASCGD010000004.1 GCA_949132985.1 uncultured Lachnospiraceae bacterium | reverse complement strand
TTTGTACTGCTTACCACCTGTTGCTATAATTGCGTACATATGGCACCTCCTATTTATCATTACTCGCCAGCTTCGGTGGTGCTCAAAAAAGAACACACTTCCAGACCTCACTGTGCGGCACACTCTGATATTATAGTCCTCCTGCCTGTGCCTGTCAACAGTTTTTCCCGATTTTTTACAACAGCGATTTTTCATTGTCACTGTTCACACAGCATTTTGCATTCACTGCAAAGTCCGTAAGAAAGTGATTCAGGAGTGAGCAAATCCCATTCGCGAAGCGAATTTAAGATGGATTTGCGAAAGTTACTGGTCACGGAGTAAACAGTAACTTTTCATCCGCTCCCCGAAGGTTTTACCTCAAGCTGCTCATGCAGCGGGCGTCGCATCTTCTTTCTTGTAAGCTCCATCAACCCCAGCCGCGTCAGATCCACAACTTCCGTTTTCACCGGGTCCTGGCGGACAAATTCCCGCATTGCCGTTAAGAGCTGCTCCTTCGCCTCCTGCGATGCCATATCGATAAAGTCAATGACAATGATACCGGAAAGGTTTCGCAGCCGCAGCTGCCTTGCTGTCTCCTTTGCCGCCTCGAGATTCACCAGAAGCCGCTGCTCCTCCTGCTTCTTTTTCTTAACGTTTTTACTGCTGTTCACGTCAATCACCGTCAGCGCTTCCGTCGGCTCGATCACGAGATTCGCGCCGGATTTTAACCATACTTTTTTTTGGAGAGCGCGCTCAAGCTGTACCTGAACACTGTAAAGCTTATGAAGGTCATACTGTGCATCCTCATAGAGGTGAAGTTTATCCAAAAGTTTCGTGGATGGATGACGTTTCGCGTAAACTTCCAGCACGGCAAAAACAGAAACGTCGTCTGTCACCACCTCCGAGAGCTGCGCCAGCGGCTGATTCTGGAGAAGCCTGATATATTCCGGCGGTGCCTGATAGACAAGGTCGTAAAGCCTGCGCCCATGTGCATAGCTGGTCATATCCGACATTTCCCCGGTCAGCGCCTGAATTTCCTCCAACAACACCTCGTCCTTCTCATCACATGCATTGGTGCGCACAACCAGACCGAAGCGTTCATCGTAAACGTCTGTCGCCAGCTCCCGCAGCCTGGCCCTGCGCTCTGACGGAAGCTTTGACGAAATGCCAAGGTGCTTCCCGGTGCTTGTCACCACACAATAAATACCGGCAAGAGAAAGGTTTGTCGTCACCTGCGGCTCCTTTGTCTTCACCGACTCGCGGACAATCTGAACAAGCAGCTCGTCCCCCTGAACCAGGGGCTGTGCGCTTATGCGCTTCACATAAACGGGCTCGCGCAGATCATCCAGAGGAAGAAAGCATCGCTGCCCCTTTGCGATCTCCACAAAGGCAGCGCCGATGTTTTTCACGACCTGCGACACCCGCGCCACGTAGATGTTATTTAAGATCTGCGGCGGTGCATTTTCCGGGATACAGTTCACCTCGAGCATCCGATGCTCTTCATAGACGGCACACACAAGCGGCCGCTTGCCGTGGATTTCCGTGCGCGTGATCACAAATCGGCGGCTCATACAATCACCGTCCCCATATCATTCAGGGACAGAAAGCCATTCCTTTTGTCACCTGTGTATACGTCAAGCCGATGCACCTGAAACGTGAAATCCTTCAGGTCAAGACCGAGGAAACGGTAAAAATGCTCCATCAAAAACTCAGGCTTTAAGTTGTCCAGGCTTCCGGTGGAAAGCTTTAAGTAGAACTTCGGATGAACTTCATCCCCTTCATCCTCAAGCACCTGAAAATCATACAAGAGCTGCTTCAAGTCAATGGTTTTCTCAGATTTTTTCGTCTTTTTTATCACAGGGATCTCCGCCGGCACTTCATAAAATGCATGAAGTCCTTCACGTAAAGCTTCCGGTGACAGCGGACATGCATAGCCCTCGCGAAAGGTTAACGTATAATCCGCACAGCTGACAATGGACATGGCCGTTTTCGAATCATCCTTGAGCCTGCGGTAATCCTTTACCGTAAATCCTTCCACCATTGCGGCGTTTAAAGCCGAAAGCGAAGCTTCTGTGGAACGCGTACTGTGAACTTCTATATCCAGATATTCTCCCTCGCTCGTAATACCCACACCTAAGGGGGCTGCAAAGGACATGATCTGGTGGGGTGAAAATCCGGTAGAATAGGCGATATCGATGTCTGCACGGCGCATCGCCTTCTGAAAATAACGCATGGTATCAAGATGGCCGATAAACTTCATGCTTCCACCCTTGGAAAATTTAATCCTGATTTTCATGGCAGACACCTCCTCCATATTTCTTCGCGCCGCAGCCCGCGCACTGCATGCGGCAGTTTGGCGTAACTTTTTGCGCACACGCCGTTTCCCACTCGCGCTTTAAAAAATCCTTGGTCACACCCGCGTCGATGAAATCCCATGGAAACAGCTCGTCCAATGCGCGGGGCCTCAGTGTATAAAAACCGATGTCCACGTTCGTCTCGGCAAACGCTTCCATCCAAAGCTCATTACGAAAATACTCCGACCATGCGTCAAAGATCGCACCCTTCTCATAAGCCCGCTCGATCACCGCAGAGACGCGGCGGTCTCCCCTTGCAAGAACACCCTCCAGAACGGTCACATCCGCCTCATGCCAGTTGTACTTTAAGCTCTTGCGGTTTAGCTGAGCCTTTACGGCATCGTTTACGATCCTCGCTTTTTCGATATATTCCTCCGCCGTATGCATCGTGGCCCACTGCAGCGGCGTAAAAGGCTTCGGGACAAAAAATGAGGTGGAGATCGTAATCTGGCATTTCCCGTTTCGTGCGTCTTTTGGAATTTCGTAATAGCGAACCGCAATATCGTTCGCCAGCTCTGCGATGGCGCGCATATCTTCCTTAGTCTCGGTGGGAAGCCCCAGCATAAAGTAGAGCTTCACCTTCTGCCAGCCTCCCGCAAAGGCTGCGCCTGCGCCCTCCAGAATCAGCTCCTTGGTGAGTCCCTTATTGATTACATCGCGCATTCTCTGAGAGCCAGCCTCGGGAGCGAAGGTTAAGCTGCTCTTTTTGATGTCCTGCACCTTCCCCATCACATCAAGCGAAAAGGCATCAATGCGCAGCGACGGCAGTGAAATGTTTACGCCCTTTCCGTGAAAATTTTCGATGAGGAAGTTCACGATCTCCTCAAGCTGCGTGTAATCACTGGAGCTTAAGGAGCTGAGGGAAATCTCCTCGTGTCCGGTGCTCTTTAACATTTCCTTGGCATACTCCTTCAAACGCTCTGCGGTCTTCTCACGGGTGGGCCGGTAGATCATCCCCGCCTGACAAAACCGGCAGCCGCGGATACAGCCCCTCTGAAGCTCCAGCACAACACGGTCCTGCGTCGCCTTGATGAATGGCACCAGCGGTCTGGCAGGATAAGGAGCCTCGTCTGGCTCCACAACAATCTGTTTTTCCACCCGTGCCGGAACATCCGCATATTTCGGCATAAAACTCTTCAATGTGCCGTCCGCATGGTAAGCCACTTCATACATGGACGGAACATATATGCCGGGGATGTGCGCCGCCTGCCGCAAAAATTCTTCCCGTTTTTGCCCTTCCTCTCTGCAAATTTTGTAGAGAGAAAACAACGCGTCATAGCGGACCTCTCCCTCGCCGATGTAAAACAGATCAAAAAATTCCGCAATCGGCTCAGGATTGTACGTACACGGACCGCCGCCAATCACAATAGGGTCATCCTCGCCGCGCTCTTTTGCGTGCAGCGGAATGTGTGACAGGTCCAGAATCTGCAGAATATTCGTATAGCACATCTCATACTGGACCGTGATTCCAAGAAAATCAAAGTCCCTGACCGGCTGCTGGCTCTCCAGCGCAAAAAGCGGAATATTCTGCTTCTTGAGGACGCTGTGAAGATCCGGCCACGGCGAATAGACCCGCTCACAATACACATCCTCCCTTCGGTTAAACATGTCGTACAAAATCTGTATGCCGAGATGCGACATACCAATCTCATACACGTCCGGAAAACACATGGCGAAGCGGATATCCACTGCTTTTGGGTCTTTTTTCACCATGTTCAGCTCACCGCCGATATAGCGGGCCGGCTGATCAATCGTCAACAATATCTCATCATTTAAGGCTGGTTTACTCACTGTGTACCTCCACCATCATTCATTCTCTGTAAGTAGCATCATAACATATTTTTCGATATTTGTATAATGATCTTTCGATGCAATTTCCGTCGCTATCTCTCTGGTGGAAAAATCCAGTATTTTGTGATTCGTCACATCTGCCAGCACGAAAAGCAGGAAGAAAAATAATCCCAGCACCAGCCGAAGACCAAACGTCGCACCCAGTGCAGGTGTCTCGTCCTCCGGCGCCGGGTGTGTCCAGTCATCCGCCCGGTCATCAAAGGATGCCCTGGCTCGCCGGACGTACTCCTTTCTCGCATCCACCCGGTCCATGTCCATATATGCGCTCCTTTTTATTTTCTTACTTACACTTTATGCTTTTTCAGACAAACTATGTGTATCCGCAACGGAGCCGGAAATTTTTCGGGCGGTCAGATCAGAGCAAAAAACACCTGCTTTTTATTTCCCGCCCGGTCAGTCACAACCAGATGGTAAAATCCCCGCTTTTTCACGAGAAACTGTTCCGGCATGTTCTTTCCGTTCAGTTTTACACTGGCGATGCCGCTGCCGTCACTGATCAGGACCATGCGCGTGTTCTTGTAGATCGCCGCATTTTTTACCCCTTTTATGGTTGGCTTTGCCGTATCCACCACAAATCCGGTGGTTTTCTTTATGGTTGTTTTGCCGTCCCGCACTGCCCGGATAAATACACGCTGTCCGTAAGGTGCGGCCTTTACGGTGATCGTTTTCCCGTTAAGCGCTTTCCATTTGACCAGCGAGTGATGCTTCCCCTGTCTGGCAATTTTATAGTAGTAGTCGGTATTCTTTTCACGCCGCACCGTGAGACGCACTGCCTTTTTGCCGTATATCTTATAAGTATTCTTCTTCTTCGGCGCAACCAGCCGGACGTCCTTTAGAGATGAAGTGATGATAATTTTCGGTTTTCCCGACGCAGCATCCTTTCCGCCCTGCACATCTCCTCCCGAAGAGGAATCCTGCTTTATCTGATGATCTTTTCGGATTCCGTCTTTATGTCTGCCGCTCAAAATATCCAACAAATTCAGGCGGTCAGACCGATCAATATCTCCGAAACCATCGGCTGGTACCTGATCTTTTTCTCCTGCAGGTGCGTCATCTTTCGTGCTTTGGCCGCCTAAACCGCCTGCGCCTCCTCCGCTGCCACCGGTAGAGCCGCCCGTATTTGAGCCGCCTCCCGTGCCGCCGGGATTCCCGGTAATACCACTGCCCGTACCGGGATTTGGTCTTGGTGGTTCATAGGGCTGCGGATCACCCAGCGTGCCGTCCGTAACCGGGTAACGGCTGGTCTTCCCGGCATCTGTCACAAGTATCTCCTCGGTCGACGGGTCTACCAGAATGTGACAGGAGCCGTTCTCATCCGTCTCTACCTTTGCTGTTGTATCCCCTACCGTAATCGTAACCGGATGGTTTTTCTCCAGGCCGGTAATGTCAAGCGCCAGCAGCTCGTCAAAGGAGACAGACGCACCGCCCTTTCCAACAAAAACTGAAAGAATCGCCGTCGCCTTCTCGGTCATAACCGCAAGCGCATGCGTTCCCTGGGCGGCAACGAGATAAAGCTTTCCGTCCTCATCCGTCTGCAGCATGCCCTCGTGTCCGTCAAGACTGACCTTTACAGCGCTCTTTGTGCAGTTTGTTGCCACGACAAGCGGATAAAGGGGCGTATCGTTTTTCGAGATGCTTCCGGTAAATTCATCCGCTGTCTTCACCTGAAGCAGTTCATCCACCTCCTTCGACAAAAACAGGGATGCGTCCTTTTTGTCTGCCGTCACCATTCCTACCGCTTTGTCTGTGGCGCTCTGCACGATCAGATATGCACCTGCATAATCGCCCGACTGGCCGTTTGCCGTAAAGCTTTCATCCGCGATGAAAATATCTCCAAGGCTCACATCCCACACAAGAACCATATCGGAAAGCCGCACCAGATGCTCCGTGACTGAAATGGAAACCGCATCCGGACAGCGATAAGTCAGGCCGTCGATGGTCAATCCGAAGCGATGCATGCCGCGGCCCGTGAGAATGGAGAGGTTGCCCTTCTCATTTGTCGTGAGCACATAGGCTTTATCATCCAGATGAAGCGTCAGTTCTTTTTTGGCAAATCCTGTCTGAACCGTCACTACCTGAATCGGCCGTTTGTCGGCATCGCGAATCATACCCTCAAAATCCTCCGGCAGATAGATCTGTATATCCGGGCTGACTCCGTCCAGAATGATCGACGCCGTCTTTTTCTCTACATGCACCGGATGCGTGTTCCCGCCGCTTTGGATGATTCGAACCTCTGCGTCTGTCTTTATCGCCTCCTCACCGCAGGAGACCTCTCCGTTCCGGATGTAAATATCGCCCTTTGAGGTGTCTACATACAAAGTCAGGTCATCCAGATAGATGCGCTGCGCGCCCCGGATCGTCACGTTTCCGCGAAAGCAGAAGGGTTCCCGCTCCACCTCGATGGCATAGGTTCCCGCAGCCAGCAGCTTCCTCACACAAGTCTCATCGTCTTCCAGAACGACTGTTTTTGCAGCATCATTGAAGCGCAGCGTATAGGTTCCCGGACTCCCCAAAACAAGCTCCAGCGGATATAGTAAATTGCCGTTCCCATCCCGAAGGGGCACATGGCTATCCTCCACTTCTACCTTTGGCGGATCCTTGATAAAAACCTCCTTGCTTCCCTCACCGCCGCCAAGCTCGCCTACGTGCACATTCCCGGAATTGATTTCAATGTTTCCGCTGGCGCCCTGTCCGTTGCCGAGATAATCCGTAAAGAGACTTCCGTCACCCTCAATGATCAAAGAGGCGTTTTCTTCCACGTGAATGGCGCGAATATGGGATTCTCCCGTCAGAACAAGTGTCACGACCGACGAACCTCTGACGTTCAGCGTGTCGAAGGACGTGCCGTCCAAAACCACACGCTTGATGCCCTCCTCAACTGTCACAGCTGCGTCCTCAGAATCACCGCGGACGGTAAAATCGCCATCATAGTCGTACGTCTCATTTGTGTATGTGTAGGAATTATTTTTGATTACGGCACCGTCGTAGCTGACGTTGATAATGCCATAGGGATCCAGCTGAAATACGTTGAGCGTCTCCGAGCGTTTTACCATAAATGTGCCGGAGTAGACACCTGCGCCTGTGATCTTCACCGTCTCCTTTCCGATACCGAGATAAGTCGTCATACTTCCGTCACTGCCGAGTATAACCGTACCACCCAGAGAGTTTGCAGCTATGTGAACGGTCGCTCCCGCAATGGCCTCATCTGTTTTTAACATACACTTCGCACAGGACGCTTCCTCGGAATTGCGGATATCAGAAGCCGCAAAGCCGCCGCCAAGGATAGACGTCATATCTGTTGTGATCACATTTCCATATACCGTACCGTTTAATGTTCCGCCGATAAACGTGCTGTCTCCATAGACCGAAGGGTTTGGATAACGGTCCCAGCGGCTTCCCTTTGCCGCCGCGCAGCTTTTAATCGTGAATATGGAATCCACGGCACGGATGCTTCCGCCCCTGCCATCCTGCGGATGCCTGGCGGACTCTACATCCCCGCTTTCCGTCCCATACTGACTGACCTCATAATTCTGGTAATCTCCTGCGTTTGCACCGCACACTGCGCGCTCACAGTTTATCACGGCATGATCTGCGATGAGCACGCCTCCGTTTCCGCCGGCGGTTCCGCAAATATCGTAGCTTGTCCCAGAGCCGGAATAGACGGAATAACGCACCTGGGCATGCCCCGCTCCGCCGCTTGCGATATCCTTCGCAGACAGGGTTGAATCCGTAACCGTTACCGTGACGCCGTGCAGCCCGTTCTGAGTGCCTGCGTTGCTGTACCCCGGGAGATCCGGCTGGGTTGCCACGTTCCCGGCCACATTCACGCTGCTGTTATCCGTGATCGTAACCGGCGATGAACTCCTTGTGTCTCCCGCCTTGCTGTTGTAGTAGGTGGATCCCAGGGCACCCATGCCGCCCTTGCCGCCGATAGAGAGATTACCTCCGACGGTCACATAGCTGCTGCTGATTTCCACGGCGCCGGAGTACCCGCCGGGGGAAGTGGTTGCCGACCAGGTTCCTGTTGCGCGCACCCCATTGCCGCCGCACGCCATATTTCCGCTCACAGACAGGTTGGAACCGCAGACGGAGATCTTCGGGGAAGCGCTGCTGCCGGGCGTCGCATACGCTACGCTTGCGCTGCCCTCCCATTTTGAGGTATCCGCGCCGTCCGCACCGCAGCCTAAGTTACGGCAGAATACGCTACAGTTTTCAATACTTATATTTGCCCCGGTCTGTGCACTGCCGCCGGCGCTGCACGCGATATCGCCAACGTTTAGCATTGCGTCGGACGCTTCTCCCATGATGCGGACAAATGTGGAATCCCCGCCCGTCGCCTGAATATTTGCAAGCTGATTATTGCCGCGCAGAATAATGCGAACCTCCCTGCCCTCCGCAACGGTCAGGTCTGCTTCATTCTTTATATGATCGAGAATCAGGGTACAGCTTGCCGTGACAGAAATCTGGTTGCGGTAGGTTTCCTGCGGACTGCCGTAGATGCGCAGTACGCTGCCCTCCTGGTCCGCCGTAACACTGGACACGTAGGCGAGAGAGACTGCGGCATCCTCCGTAACCGCTTCCTGAGGAGGCGTTTCCTGCGGGGATGATTCCTCCTGGCTTTCTTGCGGAAGCGTCTCCTGCACAGAAAGCTCCTGTGCAAAAGCGGAAGGAAACCGCACCGTCGAAAGCATACCCAAAATCAGCGTGACAGCCAGCATCCAGGCACTCCGCCTGTTTTTCCTTTTTATTATTTTTTTCATCGTACTCCTTTCATGCCTGGCCGAAAAAG
The DNA here is from genome assembly GCA_949132985.1 of uncultured Lachnospiraceae bacterium. GTDB lineage: Bacteria > Bacillota > Clostridia > Lachnospirales > Lachnospiraceae > W0P33-017. Next base: position 60,413 of record CASCGD010000004.1, on the reverse strand, counting down.
TATAGGATCTCCCATATAGCATGAATACAAAGCGAAAACACAGGCCGATACAGCCGAATCAAACAGAAACAAAGAACCAAAAAAGATGAATGGTCGTGACAGTAAAAAAATAGAAACTGTTACGAATTGTCTGCTATTATACACATCCTTCGAACAGAATTCAACTGGCAGATAAGACAAAAAAATATGTGCATCATTCGTCATAATGCACATATTTTGATAAATAATTGAAGAGAATATTGTCTATTATATCAAGAACCGTTGATCTGCGCTACCGCTGGGCCAGCTCGTTTGTAATGTCCTCCCACGTCACGCCCGTCTCAACCATCATAACCATCAGATAATAGAGAAAATCAGTGATCTCATATTTAATGTGATCGCTGTCCGGGTTTTTCGCGGCAATGATAATCTCCGCAGTCTCCTCACCGAGCTTTTTGAGCATCTCATCCAGCCCCTTGTCAAACAGCTCATTGACATAGGCGCCTTTCTTAGGGTTTGCTCTGCGGTCCGTAATGGAGTGGTAACCGTCCTCAAACACCTTTAACGGGTTTTTCTCCACATACTCCTTCTTCACAATCTCATTGAAAAAACAGGTGGGATTTCCGGTATGGCATGCCACACCGACCTGCGATACCTTCGCGAGAATCGTATCGTAATCGCAGTCTGCGGTCAGTGATTTCACATACTGCAAATGTCCCGACGTCTCTCCCTTTGTCCACAGCTTACCGCGGCTTCTGCTGAAATAGGTCATCTTTCCTGAGGAGAGGGTTTTGTTGTAAGCCTCCTCGTTCATATATGCGAGCATAAGCACCTCGCCGGTCCGGTAGTCCTGCGCAATACACGGAACCATTCCGTCGGAATTTTTCTTTAACTGCGACCACTGGATCTGCGGCTTGAAATTATCCATCCAAAGCCCGGCTTCCCCCAGCGCGGTCTTTAGCATCATAATGTCCGTTTCCGGGTCATCAAAATACGGGCCACAGATACCGCGGGCATTCTCCCTCTCTAAAAGCGCATAGATCTCCGGGAAATCCGACCCGTCGTAGAGTACAACGTACGGTATATTGGACAGATTGTCCACTGCATCAAGCACCGAGTCCTCCATCACCATCACCTCGTGGAAGAGTTCACTCATTTCTGACTGATGCTTGAAAATAAAATCCACATTGTTGGCAGAAACTAAAATCCGGTCGTTTCCGTAGCGGTCCGCCGCTTTGCGGGCCAGGTCGATACAGCTGTTTCTCGCGGCATTTAACATGATCTGCTTACATCCCGCATAGATCAGATTTTTTACATCCTCAAGCCTTCGGATATTGCCCCCGCCGCACGTGGGAATGTCGATCATGCGGTTTAACTCACGGATCGCCAGGATATTTTTCTCGTGCTCGTCGTCATCATCTGAGAGATCGAACACGAAGATTTTGTCAATGCCGCTGTCGTTGTACATTTTTGCAAATGTCCGAAGCTCCCCCAGGGGTGTTGTATCCTGTCTGCTTCTTACCGGCCTGCCATCCTTGAGATAAAGGGTTGCAACTAAAATTTTCTTGTCCATAATTTCTCAATTACCTTTCTGAATCAAATACCCGCGAGCCAAATGATTTCATCAGATCATTTGGCAGATAAGCATACTCGTGCGTACAACTGCACCGCAAGCAAATCAGAAGTCCTCAAACCGTACCCGAATCGAGTTCGCGTGTGCAGTCAGCTTTTCACACTCTGCAAACTGAACAATATCTTTATAGATCGGTTCAAGTGCCTCTCTGGAATAGGATATAATGCTGGATTTTTTTACAAAATCGTCCACGGAAAGCGGTGAGAAAAATTTTGCGGTTCCGTTCGTAGGAAGCACGTGATTAGGTCCCGCAAAGTAATCTCCCAGCGGCTCGCTGCTGTACGTCCCGAGGAAGATCGCGCCTGCGTTGCGAATTTTTGTCATGACCGTAAAGGGGTCCTTCGTAACGATCTCCAAATGCTCGGAGGCGATATCATTGGCTGCTGCAATCGCCTCATCCTCGCTTTTTGCCACGAGAATATAACCGTAGCTGTCCAATGATTTTTGGATGATCTCCCTGCGCTCCAGCCGGGCTGCAAATTTGTCAACCTCCGCGGACACCTGCTCTGCCAGCGAAAGGCTTGTTGTCACGAGAATCGCGGAGGCCATCTCATCGTGCTCCGCCTGGGAGAGCAGATCCGCCGCCACAAACCGTGCATTGGCGCTCTCGTCCGCAAGCACAAGTATCTCGCTTGGTCCTGCGATGGAATCAATGCTCACATGCCCGAATACCGCCTTCTTTGCCAGAGCAACATAAATGTTCCCGGGTCCGACGATCTTATCAACCTTGGGGATACTCTCCGTCCCGAAGGCCAGCGCCGCGATGGCCTGTGCACCGCCCGCCTTATAAATTTTATCTACGCCTGCCTCGGTTGCTGCCACCAGCGTGGAGGCATACACCTTCCCGTCCTTGTCCGGAGGAGTCGACATAATGATCTCGTCCACTCCCGCCACCTTTGCCGGGAGAACATTCATCAGCACGGAGGATGGATAGACTGCCTTTCCGCCTGGCACATACACGCCCACGCGCTTGAGAGGCGTCACCTTCTGACCTAGAATAATGCCGTTGTCCTGTGAGTCAAACCAGCTGCACTGGCGCTGCTTTTCGTGATAGCTTTTGATGTTGACAAGCGCCTTGCGGATCACTTCAAGCAGTGCGGGGTCAACGTTTGCATACGCTTCCTCGATCTCCTCCTTTGTCACGAGCACGCTTAACGCATCGATATCGGCACCGTCAAACTGCTTCGTATAGCCAAACAGCGCCGCATCCTTCTTTTCACGCACTGCGCCGATGATATTTGCCACACGCTCCTCAAACGCGCCGTAGCTGTTCGGGCTGCGCTTTAACAAATTTTCTAAAATATTGTTCTTTGTCTCTTTATCCAACTCTAATATACGCATGTCTTCTCCTTATGAATCACCTGCTTTAAATCCGTAATCAGCTTTGTGATGCGCTCATTCTCCATCTTCATGCTCACCTGATTGACGACCATGCGCGCGGAGAGCGGACACACCTCCTCCAACACCTCCAGGCCGTTTTCCCGCAGCGTTGAACCGGTCTCCACAATATCCACAATGACCTCGGAGAGGCCCACAATGGGCGCAAGCTCAATCGACCCGTTCAGCTTGATGATCTCCACCGTCTGCTGCTTCTTATCGTAAAAATGGTGCTTTGCAATGCGGGGATATTTTGATGCGACACGGATCTGCTCATGGTGGCGCAGCAATTCCTTTGCAGACTCCGGCCCGCAGACGCACATCCGGCATTTGCCAAAACCCAGATCCAGCACCTCATAAATATTGCGTCCTTCCTCTAATATGGTATCCTCCCCGACGACGCCGATATCCGCCGCGCCGTATTCCACATAGGTTGGGACATCCGGTCCCTTCGCCAGAAAAAAGCGAAGCTTCAATTCCTCGTTTACAAAAATAAGCCTGCGCGTCTCCTTATCCTTCATCTCCTCGCATGTAATCCCGATCTGTTCAAACAGTTTCAGGGTCTGGTTTGCCAGTCTGCCCTTGCCGAGGGCAAAGGTCAGGTAGCGTTCGTTTGTCCTGTCTGCCATGTTTCCTCCAAATCTATTTTAGAATGTAACCGCTTCACCTGCTTTATATCAGATATGTGATGCGGGCAATGTGATTTTTCGCCGCATACATCTCATAGGCATCTTTTCCCTGTGCCGCATCAAAGCGCATCAGCTCCACCTGTGCACCGCTCCCCCGCGCCTTGCGCGCCGTGACCACCGCATCCTCCTGATGTTCCTTCGTGTAGACGATGAGCTGTGTGCGGTGGGTGACAGGCACGTCAATGTTCTGTCTCGCCAGTGCTTCAAGCAGCTGGTTTACCACAATGGCAAAGCCGATGGCAGGCGTATTTTTCCCGAACATCGGCAGCAGCCGGTCATAGCGTCCGCCCTTGACAATGGGTTCCCCGGTTCCATAGGTGTAGCCTGCCAGAAGAATGCCCGTATAATAATGGTATTCGCTCACCATGCCAGGCTCAAAAGACACGTAACCGTCGATGCCGTAGAGAAGCAAAAGCTCCTGTAAGCCCTGCATCCATTTCAGCGCTTCGTAAACCTTTTCGTAAACCTCCGCATCCTGCTTAAACTGCTCTAACTCCTCCCCGGAGGTATACATGCAGCGCAGCACGCCAAAGCAGCGCTTTAAATCCTCCGGCAGGTTCCGCCCACTCACGAACTCCTCCACACCGTAAAAATTTTTGTTGGACAAAAGCCCGCGCAATTCCTCGATTTCCTCATCCGTAAAACCCGCAGCCTCCGCCAGTCCGTTAAAAATATCCGCATGACCGACACTGATCTGAAACTCCTTTAATCCCGCTGCCTGCAGGCAGTCAACGATCATAGAGAGCATTTCTGCGTCCGCATCCATTGCGGCATCCCCCATCAGCTCCGCGCCAAGCTGCGTACACTCCTTTAAGCGGCCGCGCAGGCTGTGATGATTGATAAACGTGTTTCCCTTGTAACAGAAGCGCAGCGGAAGCTCCTCCTCCATATAATACTTCGCCGCCGACCGCGCGATAGACGGCGTGATATCCGGGCGAAGCACCAGCGTATTTCCTTCGCGGTCAAAAAATTTGTACAGGTCTCTGGAGGGCGTGGTGCCTACCTCCTTGCCGAATATATCAAAAAACTCGAAGGACGGCGTCTCGATGGGGTGATAGCCATAACCCGTCAGAACGGAAAATAACTTCTGTTCCACGTAATGTTTGCGGGCGCATTCTCCACCGTAAATATCACGGACTCCTTCCGGTGTGTGTAAGCTTTGTCTCATAAAACCTCCTTTATGCTTTACTGCGCTAATGCGATGCTTTGATAACACAATAAATCTACATGATTATACGCGATTGTACGTTAAAAGTCAACCGCATTCAGCCACGGTTTCGTTCGTCAAGATCCAGCTGCAGGGGCTGCAGGTATGGTACGAGGGCGCCGCCTGTTCCCAGGGAAAAAAAGTACTGTTCCGGGAGCTCCTCGATGCGGAAGCTTTTGCGGCCGCCGCTGTTCATACGGTTCCAGAATATGATAAGCTGGCGGAAGGTCAGGTAGTAGAAGGTGTCGCGCTTTGTGTAGTGGATAAGAAAGAAGGCGATGCCCTGCTGCGCCTCGAACCGCTGCATGAACGCTACCTGATGGGCGTGGATGTTCTGCAGCGGAAACGTGTCTGTATGGCACTCCTTCGCGTCAAAGCATACCGGGATGCCCTGAACCGCACCGATGTAGTCCACGGTACTCTTCTGGTCGAAATAGGCCAGCGTGATATGCCGTGTCTGTTTATCGATGTTGATCGGGGTAATGGGCGTTGGCACCTTCTGGATAAGCGCCAGTGCGTTGGCTGCATAAGCCTCGTTTGTGCGGTTTACAAGCTCCTCCAAGGCAGAGCCGCGCAACCCCCTTGAATTCCATGTTGCCATGGTGCCTCTTAACCCTCTTCCTTCCCGCCACGTCCCCGCAGCCATACAAGCGCCGCCTCAAAATCACCGGGCAGGTCCGCAATCACCTCGGTGCCGTCGGTGAAACGCACCCGGTAGGCATGTAAAAGCTGACGATTAATACCCGCCTCATTCTCAAAGATCAGATTCTGGCGCTCATCGCCGTATTTCGGGTCTCCAATTACCGGATGGGAGACGGAGGCGAGATGCGCACGGATCTGATGAGAGCGCCCGGTGATCAGATGTACCTCCAAAAGCGTATAATCCCCAAAGCGCTCCACCGGAGTGTATACCGTTTCAATATATTTGCGGTTCGGTGTGCCGTTTTTAAAGACAGACACCGCATTTTCACGCTCATCCTTCAAAAGATAGCCCTTCAATACCTTTTTCTCGGCAATATCTCCCTTCACAAGACACCGGTAATATTTTGCCAGTGTACGGCTTTTTAATTCTCTGGAGAGACGCTGCAGACCGCGCAGCGTTTTCCCGGCCAGAAGTACGCCGGAAGTATTGCGGTCGAGCCGGTTGCAAATCGAAGGGCGGAAGGTGTGCAGATCCGCTTCCGTGATGGCCTTTGTCTCCAGAAGATAAGCGACGATATGCTCGTTTGCCGAGATATCCGATTCCCGCGCTTTCTGTGACAGCATTCCTGCCGGCTTATTGATCACCAGCACGTCGTCATCCTCGTAAACGACCGAAAAGGCAGGCGCCTGTACGCGCTGCAGTTCCTCGATCTGATCCTCCGTATTTTTTGCAAACTTTTCAAAGGTCTCGTCGGACAGAAACAGCGTCACTGTATCGCCCGTCTTCAAGTGCTCCGCCCCCGTAGCTTTTTCCGCGTTTAAAACAATATTCTTTTTGCGAAGCATCTTGTAGATAAAGCTGCCCGGCGCTTCCGAGAGAAGCTTTCGCAAGTATTTGTCAAGCCGCTGGTCGGCTTCATTTTCCCTGATCGTAAATGCTTTCATGTCTCTGCCCTACTTCTTTTTGTGAATATTTCGAATGGTTTTCTTTTTTCGTTTCGGTCCGGTTTCACGCCGCTGCATCTTTTGACCGGCACTCCCCCGCAGATATGTGCCGGATGTTGCGTTTCCCCCAAATGCTATGCCCTTATTTCCACCGGATTTGCCCCTCCCCGCCCGCGGGCGGATCAGACACTTTTTATCAAATCCGATCAGATCCGTGCGCCCGGCCTTTGTGAGGGCCTCATAGACCAGATCATAATTTTTCGGATTGTTAAACTGCATCAGCGCCCGCTGCATCGCTTTTTCGTGCGGGTTTACCGCGGTGTACACCGCGGACATGTCCCGCGGATCAAGACCCGTATAATACATGCAGGTGGAGATTGTCGAGGGCGTCGGATAAAAATCCTGCACCTGCTTTGGCGTATAGTGGATATCCCTCAAATATTCCGCCAGCTCAACGGCTTCCTTCAGCGTGGCACCCGGATGGGATGACATGAGATACGGCACAAGATACTGCTCTTTGCCAAGACGTTCGTTCATACGCGTATAACGTTTCACAAACTCCTTGTAAACCTCCGGTGCAGGCTTCCCGAGCCTCTCCAGGACAGCCCTTGAAATATGCTCAGGCGCCACCTTCAGCTGCCCGCTCACATGGTGCGCGCACAGCTCCCGCAAAAATGTTTCGTCGTCATCCGCCAGTACGTAATCAAACCGGATGCCCGAGCGGATAAACACTTTTTTTACACCGGGCAGCTCCCGCAGCTTTTTCAGGAGCGCGATATAATCCCTGTGATCTGCCCTCAAATTTTTGCAGGGTGAAGGAAACAGGCACTGACGCCCCGTGCAGACACCCTTTTCCAGTTGTTTCTCACAGGAGGGATGACGGAAATTCGCGGTCGGACCGCCCACGTCGTGAATGTAGCCCTTGAAATCCGGCTCATAGGTCAAAAGCCTAGCCTCCGCCACAATCGACGCATGGCTCCTCGTCTGGACCGTTCGTCCCTGATGGAAGGTCAGCGCACAGAAATTGCAGCCGCCGAAGCACCCGCGGTTACTGATGAGCGAAAATTTCACCTCGCTGATAGCCGGAACGCCACCCGCCGCCTCATACATCGGATGATAAGTGCGCATGTAGAAAAGCCCGTAAACACGATCCATCTCCTCCTGCAAAAGCGGCTTTGCGGGTCGGTTCTGTACGACAAAAAGCTTTTTATCGTAAGTCTCATACAGCGTATCCGCCGTGAAATGGTCCGTATTCTGATACTGGATGTAAAAGCTTTCTGCATACGCCTGCTTCGATGCGCGCACAGACTCAAAATCCGGCAGCGCACGCGCATGGTTTCGCTCCAGCAGCTCCCGGTCCCTTGTCTTGTACACCGTACCGTCAAGAAAGGTGATGTCCTCCACCGCAAGCCCGCTTTCCAGCGCCTGGGCAATGGCAACGATGCTGCGCTCCCCCATGCCGTAGGAGATCAGATCTGCACCGGAATCCAGTAAAATCGAGCGGCGCACCTTATTTGACCAGTAATCGTAGTGTGAGAGCCTTCGCAGGCTCGCCTCAATACCGCCGATAATCATCGGCGTGTGCTTGTAGGTGCGCCGGATGAGATTCCCGTAGACGACCACCGCGTAATCCGGCCGCCGTCCCATCTCACCACCCGGCGAATACAGGTCTGTTTCGCGACGCTTTTTTGAGACAGAATAATGGTTGACCATAGAGTCCATGTTGCCGCTGCTGACAAGAAATCCAAGGCGCGGCTCGCCGAATACCTGGATGCTCTTCTCATCTCTCCAGTCCGGCTGCGGGATGATACCCACCGAGAAACCGTGTGACTCCAACAGCCTGCTGATGATCGCCGGCCCAAAGGACGGATGATCCACGTAGGCATCCCCGATCACATAGACAAAATCCGGCTGCTTCCAGCCTCTCTTTTCGCAGTCCGCCCGCGTCACGGGCAAAAAATCACGCATTTACAACCTACCTCTTACTCAAACTCATAGTAAAACCCCGCATCCGCCCTGCACCGATCAAGGATCTCCATGCCCGCAACCGTATCGTCCAATGTGACGAGCGCACTTTCCGTTTTTCCCTCACGGATGCAGTCCATGACCTCCATCGCCTCATACTCGTACCCGTTCATCAGAAACGGTTCCTCGCAGGATGCCAGCACATTGTCCTCAAAATCCACCGCCTGCGCACGCTCCGCCATGAAAAACAGTCCGTCCTGAAGTGAGATTCTTCCCTTTGTTCCCAAAATATACATGCTGGCTGTCTTTTTTGTCCCAAGGCCGCACAAAAGGTGGGCAAATTTTCCGCCCTCATACTCTAAGATAATCGAATCCAGGTAATCCACATTCCCTTTTCCGATGACCGAATGACTCAAAACTGCCTTCGGCCGGCTGCCCAGAAACGAACCCGCACATATCACCGGATAATAGCCCAGGTCCAGCAGCGCACCGCCGGCCAGCTCATGCCGGTACAGCCGATGCCCCTTTCCGGCCGCCGTGTAAAAGTTGATGTCCACGGCCTGCACCTCACCAATAACGCCATCCTCCACCCATTGCCGCATCCGGCGGAATACCGGCTGGCACTTTGTCCACATTGCTTCCATTAAAAACAGATGCTTTTCCCGCGCCAGCGCGACGACCTGGCGGGCCTGCGCGGCGTTAACCGTAAGCGCTTTCTCGCACAGCAAATGTTTTCCGGCCTCAAGGCACATTTTAATATTGTTGTAGTGCTCCCGAACCGGCGTTGCGATATACACCACATCCACCGCATCGTCCCTTAACATCTCTTCGTAGGAGCCGTAGGCCTTCGCAAACCCATATTCCGCCGCAAAGCTTTTGCCCTTTTCCAGCGTGCGGGAAGCGGCAGCGTAGCACACCGCCCCCTCTGCGACAGTGAGTGCCTTTGCAAAACATCCCGCAATTCTCCCGGTTCCCATAAAGCCCCATCGAATCTCTCTGTTCATATCTGTTCTCCTTTTCCTGTCCTGTTCCTGATTACGCATTTTTGTCCGCCTGCAATCGTTCATACGTCCCCACAAGTACCTGTTCATAGGAATCAATATAATAATGGGCCAGCGCGCGCTTTTCCTCCTGCTGTGGCTGTGAGTACCTGTCCGACACTGCACATACCTTCATGCCGGCCGCCAGACCCGCCCGGATGCCCTGGGGAATATCCTCAAACACCAGGCACTCCTGCGGCAAAACCCCAAGCTTCTTTGCCACTGCCAGAAAGACATCCGGCGCGGGCTTCCCGCGCGCCACCTCGTCTGCCGTCAGCACTTCATCGATATAATCATAAAAACCGTGGGCATTCGCCGCCGCATCCAGCAGACCACGGTCGTTGCTGGTTGCGATTCCCATGCGCATACCCCTCCGCTTCATCTCCTCCAAAAAGGCGGGCAGCCCGGGCTTGACGGGCACCTCATGCATATACTTGTCCATCGCCATGTCCACCCATATATCCATCAGCTCCCCCACCGTTTCGGTCAGTGAATAGGTGTCCGCAAAATATTGTGCGGTCTCCCGAAAGCTCATACCCTCGATTTCACGCTCCAGATTTTTTGTATAAGGTAAATGATGCGCCTGCAGAAACTCCATGTCGATGTCCTTCCACATCCACATGGAATCCACCATCGTTCCATCCAGATCAAAAATAATCCCTTTGACTCCTGTCAGCATTCCTTTGTCCTCTCGCAGTTTTCGTCATTTGTTTTGCGCGTAACAGTTCAGCCCTTCCAGCTCATCCTTTGTGAGTGACCGGTACGCTCCGGGATCAAGCCCTTCGTCCAGAATCAGGCTCCCCATGGAAATGCGCTTTAAGGAGAGTACCGGCTTTCCCACCGCCTCGAACATCCGCTTTATTTGATGGAACTTTCCCTCGTACACGGTCACCCTGACCAGGGAAATCACATTCGCCTTCAAAACCACAAGCTCGGCGGGAAGCGTGAGACGATTTTCACCGATATCCAGGCCCGCTGCAAACGCCCGCACATCCGCCTCCCCTGCAATGCCATCCACGCCTGCCTCGTAAGTTTTTGGAATATGGTGCGCCGGACTCGTCAGGCGATGAGCCAGCGCGCCGTCGTTGGTAATCAGAAGAAGGCCTTCCGTATCCAGATCCAGACGGCCTACCGGAAACAGATCCTTCCGCTTGTGCTCTGTGACAAAATCCATCACCGTCGGATAACGCCCATCCTCCGTGGCAGACACACAGCCCTTCGGCTTGTTCAGCATAAAATATTCATAGTCCGCATAACCGATCTCCTCTGAGCCGTGCAGTACCTTTGCCAGCTTCGGGTCGATCTTTTTCTCAGGCAGCCGGCAGACCGCTCCGTCAACACGAATTTGCCCGGCACGGATCAGCTTTTTGACTTCGCTGCGGGTGCCAACGCACATATCCGCCAGAAATTTATCAAGCCTTATCAGGCCCATTTGCTAATACTCCATTTCTTTTTGATTGTTTTCTAATGATACCAGAAAATCGTAAGGATTGATACTGGTTTCTGTTCCCTCATCATCATCGTAGTACATGCCTACATGCAGATGAACCGCAAAATTTCCCACCGTTCCCTCAATATTGCTGTAGCCGCTGTCCCCGGCAAAGCCCAAAAACGTCCCGGCCTTTACGACTGTCCCCTCCTCTATATCCGGCGCATAGTCGTAAAGGTGCGCATAGTAGTAGTAAATTCCGCCTGCGCTGCGCACGCCGAGCCGATAGCCGCCTTTCGGAAGCCAGCCTTTTTTCTCCACCACGCCGTCCGTCATGGACAATACCGGAAAAAGCCCGCGCTGCGCCGGGTAGAGCATAATATCCACTCCCTCGTGGCCGCGCTCACCGCCGAAGCTGCGCGGGGACATCCATGAATTTTCAAAAACCGCGCGGTAGTCGGGATGTGTGACGGAAAGAGGAATCGGAAAAACCTTAAGCTCGCTTCGGATCGCCGCCTCAATCGCTTCCGGTGCCGACCCGTCCGCAGACGATCCGCCTGCCTTCACATCCTGTGTATGTTCCACATCTTCCTTCGCTTCCGTCATAAAAGCATTCGCATCTGCCCGCAGGCGCACCGTATCCATGCCGATGACATCCAGTGCCGCGAGCACCAGCAGCAAATACATGAGCCATATCTTTTTTTTCATAAATACCACCTGCCTGTCATAGGTTTTAGTAATATGAGAAAAAAAATTATTTATCAATATGTCACAAAAAAATATGTATTCTGTTATATGCTTGCTATGCTTCTGTTATTCCTGTTGAGCGAGCCGTCCGTTGCCATCGAAGGCGCGCGCTTTGGGCTGATTCTGTGGGCAAACCGTCTGCTTCCAAGCCTTCTGCCCTTTTTAATCCTTACACAGATCCTGGTAATCAGCGGCTATCTGGATGCCATCACAGATAAACTCGGCCTGCCCTATCCGTACTTTGTGCTGCTTGCGGGCACCTTGTTTGGATTTCCGATGGGCGCAAAGCTCTCTGCCGACCTGTGCGCACAGGGCAGGCTCTCCGCAAAGGAGGCCTCTTTGTTATGTATCATTGCAAACCATATGAGTCCGGCATTTGTAGGCGGTTATATTTTGTCGGAAACGCTCGGTGTCCAGAAAATGATACCTGTAACTTATCTCGTTCTCTACCTGCCATCCATCTGCTGCGGGCTTTTTATGCTGCGCCCCACCCGAAAACAAGCCTCCCGCACAGAAAAGCACACTGGCATTGCCGTAAAAAAATCGACACCCGGACTGCGCCTGAATTTTGCAATCCTCGATGCCGCTATTATGAACAGCTTTGAGACAATGTTGAAGCTCGGTGGCTACGTGATGCTTTTCTCCATCCTCGCCCGTATGTGCGGGCATTTTCTCTCCGCATTCCCGGCTCTTTGCACACTGGCTGCGGGACTTTTGGAGATCACCGGGGCCGTCAGCGCCATCGACGGATTCTTTGTCGATGCATATCCAAAATATGTTGCGATCCTCACTGCCACCGCCTTCGGAGGCTGTTCCGGCATCGCCCAGACCGCTTCTCTCCTTCGGCCTCAGGGAAAGTCCATCGGACTTTCGATCGCCCGCTACACCTGCGGAAAATTCATACTTGCAGGGATTACGGCGCTTCTCGCCGCACTGCTCTATCCTGTGGCCGCATAAGACGAACGGGCACAAAAATGACGCTGCCGCTCCGCAGAAACCAAACATTGCGTCTCCCTGAGCTTCTACTCACGGGTCTTGCCGTCTCCCGCAGGCGGCTCCTCCTGTGCAAGCTCGGTCTGCGGCATCAGCTCCGCACGGTTTGCAAGCACAATCTGTAAGGATTCCGCCAACGCACCGATCAGATTTTCGTGACGCGCCTTCGTAGTCTCAATGGCGTTGGTCAAAATCGCCTCCAGTCCGGCAAGCCGTTCATCCGTGTAGGTGATGGAACCCATGCGGATACTGTTCGCCTCCACAGTCGCCTTGTCCAAAATCTCCTGCGCCTGCTTTGTCGCGATCATGACGACCTCATTAGCCTGCGCATATGCCTGCTGCATGATCTGGTGCTCACTCACCAGCTCGGAATGGGTCACTTCCGCCCGGGCGATGATCGAATCTGCCTTTGCCTGCGCATCTGCTAAAATCGCTTCCTTATTGCTGATCATCTTCTGATAACGCTTGATCTCTTCGGGTGTGCGCAGGCGCAGCTCCGTTAAAAGCTCCTCGATCTGATCCTTGTTGACAATAATTTTATTGGATGAAAAAGCCTGAGGCTTGCAGCTGTCTATGTACTGCTCTAATTCTTCTATCGTCTGCTCAATTTTACTGCTCATGCTGCTCTCCTTTTATGCCGTACTTTTCATAAATACGGCCTATAAACTGCACGGGAACAAACTGTGAGAGATCTCCCCCGTAAGCTGCAAACTCCTTGACAATCGTGGAGCTGAGATACGAATACTGCAGGCTTGCCGTCAGAAAAATCGTTTCGATCCCATCGTACTGCACATGGTTCGTCTGCGCAATCTGAAGCTCATACTCAAAATCCGTCACCGCACGAAGGCCGCGGACAATGATGTTGGCCTGAATTTCCCTCGCAAAATTCACCAGCAGTCCGTCAAAGGAAACAACTTTGACATTTGATAAGTCAGTTGTCATCTCCTTTAACATACTAACACGTTCCTCCACAGAAAACAATGAGTTTTTTGCCCGGTTGTTGAGCACTCCCACATACAGCTCATCCACAATGTTCGCTGATCTTCGTATGATATCCATGTGCCCGTTTGTTACCGGATCAAAGCTTCCCGGATAAATTGCTCTTTTCATAAGCTTTCCCTCTTTGTGTTCTTCTTCTCATCAGTTCAGTCAGCATTATTTTTGCCAAACTGCAGAAATACATGTTTATTCGTCTTGTAAATTTTTTCTCTGGCAATCTCAAACCCAAGAGCGGACACATAGGAAAAATCCGTATGGATGTCCGCCTCCACGACAATCAAGGTGTCCTCCTTTAAGAGCGTCGTACCTGCCAAAGTCTGTAAAACGGTACCCTCGGCGCCGGACTGGTAGGGCGGATCCAGAAAGATCAGGTCAAAGCGGTATTTCCCCTCCAGGCGGTGCAGCGCGCTGACCGCATCCGTCTGCATCAGCTCGCAAAAATCCGCCAGCTTCGCAAAATTCATGTTGTCCGCGATGACGGCACAGGCCTTTTTACTGTTGTCCACAAACACGCACCGGGCGCAGCCGCGGCTGACGGCTTCCAGCCCGATCTGTCCGCTTCCCGCAAACAGATCCAGAAAATACGCACCCTCAAGCCTGGGAGCGAGTATATTAAAAAGAGTTTCCTTGATGCGGTCGGTAGTCGGCCTCGTATCTTTTCCGGCAAGGGTGCGAAGCGGCAGCCGCCTCGCCTTTCCTGCAATAATTCTCATATGTCACTCTCCTGATTCTGCTTCGCAAAGCATCGCTTTTAACAGGAGGAGCGCCGCCTGTACGGACTGCCCGCGGACATTTCCGCGGTCCCCCTGAAACAGATGCTTTTCCACACGCGTCTTTCCCCTGCAAAAGCAGCCGATATAGACGAGTCCCACAGGCTTTTCTTCTGTGCCTCCGTCCGGCCCGGCGATGCCTGTGGAGATGACCGCTGCATCCGCGTGCGCCGCACGCGCTGCACCCTCTGCCATTGCTGCCGCAGTCTCCTCACTCACCGCACCGTGTGCCTCCAAAACCTTATGGGGTACCCCCAAGAGCCGCTCCTTCGCCCCGTTGGAGTAAGTCACATAACCCTCCTCAAACCAGGCGGAAATGCCGGGCACATTCACAAGCGTACCTGCGATCAGGCCTCCGGTACAGGACTCGGCAGTCGTGACGCGCAGCTTCTTTCGCGCAAGGAGCGCCGCTATTTCATATTCCGGCGCCCGCTCAGTTTCCGTTACCGGCGCCCACCCCATTTCCTCTGTCCTTACCTGATGATTCATTATTTCTGCTCCTTTAACACGCCCTTGTTTTTGATGAGGTAATCACACAGCGAAACGACCGTCAAAATAAGCGCAATCCATGTGAGAACAAGCCCCAGCATATCAAAAACCTCACCCGGAAGATTGAGCGAGAGCACAATGATCATGAGCATCTGAAACGTCGTCTTAAATTTGCCCCAGTAGCTGGCTGCAATGACGACACCGCTGTCGGATGCCACCAGGCGAAAACCGCTGATGATGAACTCTCTGCTGATGATCACGATAACCATCCAGGCAGCCAGCTGCCCCGTCTCCACCAGGCAGACCAGCGCGGCACATACAAGCAGTTTATCAGCAAGCGGGTCCATAAATTTGCCGAAATTTGTCACTAAATTGTATTTTCTTGCAATTTTTCCGTCCGCAAGATCCGTCAGGCTTGCGACGATAAAGATCGCCACCGCAATATAGTTGTCATAGTCCGTCACCGGCACAAGCATGAAAAATACAAAAAACGGAATCAGTATCACACGCAGTATCGTCAGTTTGTTTGGTAAATTCATCTTCATATTATCTCTCCTATCAGATCATAATCCAGAGCACCCTTCACCCGCACCTTCACAAAATCACCGGACAAAAGTTCCCGGTCGGTGTGGATAAACAGATATCCGTCCACGCCGGGGGCATCGCGGTAAGTACGCGCCACATAGGCGTCCTCGTCCGCCACCTTCCCCTCAATAAATGCCCACAGCTTGCGGCCGATCATCTTCTCGTTCCGATCAAAGGCAATCTCCTGCTGCAGCTCCATGATCTCGTCACGCCGCGTGAGCTTTGTCTCCTCGTCCATCTGACCTTCAAACTCCGCTGCCGGCGTTCCCTCCTCCGGGGAGTAAGGGAAGACGCCCAACCGGTCAAATTCCGCCCAGTTTAAAAACTCCAAAAGCTCTTCGTGCATTTCCGGCGTCTCTCCCGGAAAACCGCTGATCAGTGTTGTCCGCAGGCAGATATCGGGAATCTCCCTGCGCAAAAGCTCGATTTGATCCGCGAGCTTTTCACCGCTCGTGCGTCTTCCCATGCGCCTTAAAATCTCATCGTTGATGTGCTGAATCGGCATATCCAGATAGTGGACAACCTTCTCATTGCGCCGGATGGCATCGATGAGCGCCGCATCAATCTCCTCCGGATAACAGTAGAGAAGCCGTATCCAGTAAATACCGTCAATGCTGTTTAATTCATCCAGAAGGCGCCCCAGAGACTTTTCACCATAGAGGTCTTCGCCGTAAAGGGTGGTTTCCTGGGCTACCAGAATCAACTCCTTTACCCCCTGGGCTGCCAGCTTTCGCGCCTGCGCCGTCAGCGCCTCGATGGGGACGCTTCGGTAAGGGCCGCGGATGGACGGGATGACGCAGTAAGTGCAGTGCTTGTCGCATCCCTCCGCGATTTTCAGGTAGGCGTAATGCCCGCCGGTGGCCACCGGACCTGTTTTTTCCTGTATGAGCTGCGATCGACCGGCCGATCCGAAATTTTTGTAGGCGCGGCCTGCTAAGGCATGCTCCACCGCTTCCGCAATCGATGCACACGCGCCGGTGCCAACCAGCGCATCCACCTCCGGCAGTTCACGCAGCACTTCATCCTGATAGCGCTGTGCAAGACAGCCTGCAACAACAAGTGCCTTCAGTCGCCCGTTCTCCTTCAGCTTTGCCATGGACAGGATCGTATCTATGCTCTCCTCCTTGGCATCGCCGATGAAGCAGCAGGAATTGACAACTATGACATCCGCCTCGTTTTCATCGTCCGTGACGGTGTATCCCTTCTCTAAAAGCTCTCCGATCATATATTCGGAATCTACCAGATTTTTATCACAGCCAAGTGATACCAGTAAAATGTTCATTTATACTCCTGTGTGTCCGGACAGTCATGCCGGAAAATATGACGAAAAGCCGGAACGAAGGTGCTCCGGCTCACTTCCATATCAGTCAATCGTCTGTTCCTCTGTCAAAATCTGGTCGTCACCTTCCATGACCAGCCCAAGCTCCTCGTCCTCGCCGAGAATTTTGACCTTTCCCTCGTAAAGCTCCTGTACGGCAGCCGATAAAGGCTTTTTGCCGCTGGCCCGGGCCACCATTGGCTCGTCGCCCGCAATGAGCTGACGCGCACGCTTGGAGGCGGCGATGACGATGGAATAGCGGCTGTTGACAACCGGCTCCTCGCCGACCTCAGTGGTATTGTTTACAACCTTCATAAGCTCTACATAAGACGGATGAATCATAGTTATTCTCCTTTCGCATACTCCATAAATGACTGCTTCATTTGATTTATAAATGCTTCTCTTCTGGAAAGACGCGTGTGCTCGTTTTGCAGGATGGAATGCACCTGCGAAACACACGCCTCCAGTTCATCGTTGATAATCAGATAATCGTAATGTTCCACGCCCTCACACTCTTCTCCGGCACGCTTTAGTCTCGCCCGCACAGCCTCCGGCGACTCTGTCCCACGGTTTGTCAGGCGCCGCTTTAGTTCTTCGAATGACGGCGGTGTCACAAACAGCAGTACCGAATCCGGGTATTTTCGCTTAATTTTGAGCGCACCCTGCATCTCGATCTCCAAAATGACATCTTTTCCCGCTTGAAGCTGTTCCTGCACATAAGCGCTTGGAGTTCCGTAATAGTTTTCCACATAACAGGCATACTCCAGAAGTTCCTCTTTCGCAATCATCTCCTCGAAGCGCTCCTTTGTACAGAAGAAATACTCTCTTGCGTCCATCTCCCCCGGGCGGGGGCTTCGTGTGGTAGCCGAGATGGAAAGCGCGTAATTTTGGGGATACTTCTCCATCAAACGATTCATGATGGTGCCCTTGCCGGAGCCGGAAAAACCTGATACAACGGTCAAAATACCTGTCTGTGTCTGCATATGCTATTCCTCCGAGGTGACCGAATTTTTCAATCTGCCGGAAAGGGTGTCCGGAAGCAGCGACGAGAGGATAACGCGGTCATTTTCCGTGAAGATGACGGCTCGCGTGCGCCGTCCCTGGGTAGCGTCAATCAGACGTGATTCCTCTTTTGCTCTCTGGACCATTCGCTTTGCCGGGGCAGAATCCGGTGTAATCATGGCTATAATTTTATCGGCATTGACCAGATTGCCGAATCCAATGTTCATGAAATTACTCAATGTTTTGTATCTGCTCCCTTACCTTCTCGATTTCTGTCTTTAAGTTGATACCCATGTCGGATACGGACAGATCGCTGGACTTTGACAGAATCGTGTTCGCCTCACGGTTCATCTCCTGTGCGATAAAATCGAGCTTGCGGCCGACGCTTCCGCCTGCCAGCAGTACATTCTTCATACCGCCGATATGGCTGCGAAGCCGTACGATTTCCTCATCCACACAAATTTTATCCGCAAACAGCGTCACCTCCGTGGCAATGCGGTTCTCGTCGATCTGTGCGTCTCCCAGAAGGTCCTGTATCTTTGTCTGAATCTTGCCGCGGTACTCGGCGATGATCAGGGGCGACCGCTCCTCTATATAATCCACATATCCACTCATCTGATCCAGCTTCGCCAGAAGATCCTCCTTTAAATGAGCACCCTCCAAAAGCCGTGATTCCACAAACTTTTCGCAAGCGCCGCGAACCGTTTTTTCCAGTGCAATCCACAGCTCCTTCTCGTCCGTGTCCTCCTCCTCCATCGTAAACACTTCCGGATAGCGGGACAATGTGCTGACACGGATATCATATTCCAGGCCGAAGTCATCTGCCATTTTGCGCAGATATCCAAGGTATGCGCCAGCCAGCTGCCCGTTGTATTTGAGGGCACAGCCCGTCTGAGACAGATCCTCACAGGATACGAATACATCCACCTTGCCGCGGCCGATGTATTCCTTCAGCACGGTTCGGATAGAGCTTTCAAAAATACTCAGTTTTTTCGGCATCTTCACACTGACGTCCATGTAGCGGTGATTTACGGCCTTGATCTCCGCGGCCATTTTCCACTGCCCCTCCGTCACCTCGCACCTGCCAAAGCCGGTCATGCTCTTTATCATAGAATCCTCCAATGGCTGCACATTTTGCAGCGCGTATATTGCCCAGGCATCCGATCCCTGTATGGGCATGCATAAGCGTTATTATTATAAGTCAAATATTTCCATTCGTCAAATCTAAATTGCAAAACGTCAGATCTAAATTGCAAAGTTTGGGTATCTCCCGGATTTTACCGATAAAAGATTTACAAACGACACCGGGACGGCTATAATGGGATATGGCTAAATTATACGGCAAAAAATGAGATGGAAATGGATTGCCGGCAAAAAAGAATTTTCCTAAATCAACGTTTTCGTTTGAATATTGCTTACAGAATCAGGAGGCTCTCACACATGGATACCCGTATCATCGACCTGCACGTACACTCAAACGCATCCGACGGCACATTCACGCCGACCCAGCTTGTGGCGGAGGCGAAAAAGGCCGGGCTTAGCGCCTTCGCCCTCACCGACCACGACACGACAGACGGCGTTGCGGAGGCGGCAATGGCTGCGGAGAAAGCCGGCATCGAGCTGGTTCCCGGCGTGGAATTGTCCACCGAATATGAAGGAAAAGAGATTCATGTTCTCGGACTTTACATTGATATCACAAATGAAGCGCTTCAAAAGCACATGGCAAATTTCCGCGATTCCCGGGACAACCGCAATGTCTACATGCTGGAAAAGCTGCGCAGCGAGGGGTTCGACATTACGCTAGAAGCACTGGAGGCCATGTTCCCCGACGCGGTCATCACCCGCGCCCACGTTGCGCGCTATCTGCTGGACAAGGGTTATATCCCTGACATTAAAACCGCGTTTTCGGAGTACATCGGCGAGGGCTGCCGCTGCTACGTCGGCCGCCCCAAGGTCACGCCGATGGATGCGGTGGACTATATTATAGAAGCAGGCGGAACACCCGTGCTGGCGCATCCCGTCGTGTATCACATGGATCGCCCGCAGTTGAAAAAAATGATCGCGGAGATGAAGGCCCACGGCCTCGTGGGCATGGAGGCGATCTATTCCGAGAACACAGCCGCCGACGAAGGAGACTTCAAATCCCTTGCGAGGGCCGAAGATTTACTCATCACCGGCGGCTCCGATTTCCACGGGGAAAACAAGCCCGACATCAGGCTCGGCAAGGGCCGGGGCAGATTGTACGTGCCCTATGCCTGCCTGGAGGCAGTCAGGCTGGCAAGGGGATAACATGCACCCGCTTTTTGTCCTGCTTTCTGTCTTCGGGAATCGGGTATCCGTATAACTGCATCTTCCCGGCCTGCCGCAATCGTCCCCTTTGCCGGACAGCCGACAAAAAAGGCGGTATCTCCCGCCTTTTTTTCGTCTATGTATCACACATAAAATATCATACGCAAAATTTTTCCACCACCTCGGCGATGGCATCCTCGTTGTTGGAGACACGCGTCACGTAATCGGCTGCTTCCTTTGCGGCAGCGCTGGCGTTTTGTACCGCAATGCCAACGCCCGCAGCTTTTATCATCTCGATATCGTTCGCCTCATCTCCCACCGCTATAGTATTTGCCCGGTCCACGCCCAGGTGGTTCATCAGAAATTCGATGCCGGTCTGTTTGGAAACGCCCTCAGCGATCACTTCCAGATATTTTGCATTGGAAAAGGTCAGCCGGCATTTTCCCTTCGCCCACGCCTCGTGCTCTTTCTGAAAACGCGCAAGCCGCTCGTGGTCGCTCAGGTGAATGATAATCACCTTGCTTGGCGCTTTCGTCAGATAATCCAGCACATCTGCTCTCGGATGGCCCGGCAGATTTGTGTTTCTCTCGTAAAAATCCATCTCCTTTGTGCGCTCCCGCGCCAAAATCTCCCCATCCTGATAGGTCTGTGCATAAAGACCCGCAGACCATGCAAAGCGAAACAGCTCCCGCACAGTCTCCAGAGACAGCCTTTTGTCCAAAAGCGCCCTTTTTTGGTAACAATCGTAGACGTGGCTGCCGTTGTAGGAAACGATATAGCAGCCCTCACCGTTTAAGCCAAGCTCCTCACTGATCTTGTAAGCGCTCTCAAAAGGCCTGCCCGTGGCGATCACAAAAGAATTCCCCGCCCCGGTCATAGACCGGATGGCTGCCCGGTTTCCGGGCGAGATCCGTTTATCATCCGTGAGCAGCGTTCCGTCCAAATCAGAAAAAATTATTTTTTCCATGTCAGTCCTCATCTTTCACAGGTTCCGCAGGAATAAACACGCGGTCTTTAAAAATTTTCTCCTCCGCCGGCAGTGCAAGCGCCGCATCGTCACAAAACTGATGCTGTGAATTAACCAGCACCTTGCCGCGTTTATCCGGCTTGACATACGTGCCGTCCGGCATGAGAATATGCGCCTTTGTGTTATCTTCCAGCTCCACATCTAAAATGCGCCGTACCTTCTTCTGCAATCCCCGATCCAATACCGGGAAGATGATCTCCACCCGGCGATCCAGATTGCGGGGCATCCAGTCCGCGCTGCCCATGTAATACTCCTCGCTGCCGTTGTTGTAAAAGTAGAAAATGCGGCTGTGCTCCAGGAAATTTCCGACGATGGAGCGCACATGTATATTTCCGCTGACGTCAGGAAGTCCGGCTTTCAGGCAGCAGATTCCACGCACAATGAGATCGATCTGCACACCCGCAGCGCTGGCCTCATAGAGCGCGGCTATGATATCGGGATCACACAGCGAATTCATTTTCGCCTGAATACGTGCCTCTTTGCCGTCCAGGGCATGGCGCGTTTCCCGCCGGATCAGCTTTAAAAACCGTTTTCTAAGCCAGATCGGCGCCACCACCAGGTGATTCCAGCTCAAAGGCTCCGAATAGCCGGAAAGCATATTAAACACGGCGGTCGCATCCTCTCCGATGGCCTCGGAGCAGGTGAAAATTCCGCAGTCCGTATACAGCTTTGCCGTGGAATCATTGTAGTTTCCGGTGCCCAGATGTACATAACGGCAAATGCCGTCCTCTTCCTTGCGCACCACAAGCGCAATTTTGCTGTGTGTCTTTAACCCCACCAGGCCATAGATAACATGGCAGCCCGCCTTTTCAAGCTTCTTCGCCCATACGATGTTGTGCTCCTCGTCAAAGCGCGCCTTTAACTCCACCAGAACCGTGACCTGCTTGCCGTTCTCCGCCGCGTGAGCCAGGGACGCGATAATCGGTGAGTTGCCGCTGACACGGTAAAGTGTCTGCTTGATGGCCAGCACGTCGGGGTCGTTGGCCGCCTGCCGGATAAAATCAACCACAGGCTGGAAGCTCTGGTACGGATGATGCAGCAGAATATCGCCCTTTTTTATTGCATCAAAAATGTTCGGCTCGTCAAGAAGCTCCGGTACCTTGACCGGATGGTAGGGCGGCAAGCGTAACTCATCCCTGCCCTCAAGCCCGCTAAGCTTCATGAGGAAGGTTAAGTCCAAAGGCCCGTTGATCTTGAACACATCCTCTCCCGCAGTCTCAAGCTCTTTTTTCAAAATTCCAAGCAGCTCCTTGTCAACGCCGTCATCCACCTCCAGACGGATGACTTCGCCCCACTGACGCTTCTTTAACTGCTTTTCGATTTCCTTGAGCAGATCGTTCGCCTCATCCTCATCGATGGGCAGATCCGCATTCCTCATAATCCGGTAAGGGGACGTGCAGAGCACCTCATAGTTGGAAAAGAGGCTGCCGATCTGGTGCATGATGAGCTGCTCCAACAGCACAAACGCATAATGGCCTTCTTCCTCCACGGGAAGCGGGATCAGCCGCGGCAGAACGGAGGGCACCTGAACTGTTGCAAACACATTCTCCTTCTCCTTATTCCGAATCAGCGCGGCAATATTTAATGTCTTGTTCCGAATCAGCGGGAAGGGTCTTGATGCATCTACAGCCATGGGGGTCAGTACCGGATAGACGACCTCTTCAAAATAGTGCTCCGCAGATTTTATCTGTGCCTCACTTAAGTCCTCCATACGGTCAAACACAAAGATGCCCTGAGCGCGCAGTGCCGGCAGCAGCGAGCGATTGTACGTTGAATACTGTATGTCCACCAGTTCCCTGGTAGCAAGGTTAATCTTCTCTAATTGCTGGGTTGCGGTCAGACCTGCAATGTCCGGCTTTTTATATTTTGCGTGTACCATATCCTTTAAGGACGCCACGCGCACCATGAAAAATTCATCCAGATTCGAGGATGTAATGCTGACAAACTTCGTGCGCTCCAAAAGCGGGATGGATTTGTCCCTCGCCTCACTCAGCACGCGGTGATTGAACTTGATCCAGCTCAGCTCCCGGTTCTCGTAATATTTTGCATTTGTATAATCGATGATATTTGTTTTTTCCATATGCACACCACCCCGTTTATAAATAAATTTTCTTTTCCCTTATGACAGGCTTTATGCTGAACACATCCTCAAACATACCTGCCTTTGCATCAAACATCGTCTTCTCCAGCATCAGAGCATCCTCTGCCTCAATGGAAATAATCAGCTGCTTCCCTTTTAACGACGCCCGGACATTTTTAAATTTCTGTTTATGGCTTCGGTCCATGGCGTTAGCCACCCGCAGGATTGACGCACATTTTGCAACGATCAGATATCCCTCCTGATCCAGCACGTCGCTGACCTCGTCATAATCGTCCAGCAGATAGGTGTTGTACTTGACGATACATGCCACAATCACGCGGTCCCTGTAGGAAAGTCCCATAATCTCCGAGGATAAAATAATATCATAGGCGCATTCCGGTGCATTGGCAAAGCTCACATATTTCCCGCAGTCGTGCAGAATGGCAGCCGTCTGCAGCAGCAGTTTTTCCCGCTTCCCCATGCCGTGCACCTTTTTCATCGCCTCATAGATGAGGCTGCTCATCTCCACAAGAGCGTCTATATGCTGGGAATAGCTCATATAACGCTGGGAGAGAGAACGGGCCGCCGAGATAATATCCTTGTCAAAATCGTGCACCGGCTTTACGTAACGGTGTGACAGCGCATAGTCATAGGCAATGCCGTCGCTGATATCAATACCCGGCACCCATATGGCGTCCGCCGCCAGTGTCTCTACAATACGGCGATACAGAATGAGTGAGGGAATGATCAGCACATCGGTCTCGTTGGAAATATTCAAATCCTCCGCAATCTGTGCGCTCTCCTTCTTTTCGAGCCGCTTTAAGTACCCGGAAAATTTTTGCGCGTCAACCGTCGTATTATCCAGATTTTTATCCATACGGCGCATAACCTCAAGGCTGTAATCTCCGGTTAAGATGAGGTACTTAATCGTACGGTTCTGGTAATACTGCGCCTTAAAGACCTCCATCTCCTTATCCACCAGCTCCTTCATCTGCCGTTTCGCGTGGTCCAGCCGGACGCTCGCCCCCACAAGCTGCGCCAGACGCATCGTTCCAAGCACCAGATGCTGTGTCGTGAGCACCTCTCCGTGAACAAAAAGCGTGATCTGCAACTCACCGCCGCCCACGTTTACGACTGCGGCGCTCTCCTGAATCATGCGGCCGAACTCCTGCTTCGAGGAAACGCATTTGTAGGACAAAAAGCGGTGCTCCGAATTGTCCAGAAGATTCAACCGGATGCCGGTGCGGCGTTCGATCTGGTCCAGGACAAACAGGCAGTTCGAGGCGCTGCGCATCACCGGGCCGGTAAACGCCTTATAATCGTCCACCTTGTAGCCCTCCATGATACGCAGAAACTCATGAAGCATGTCGCAGATGCTGTCCACCAGTTCATAGCCGATGGGCTGGCCGTAGAGCGCATCCTTTCCAAGCTCCACCCGGCTCCGCACAAAATCCACCGTATGGATACGCTTCTTCCCCGAAATCTCGAACACCTTTAAGCTCACCTCATAGGAGCCGATATAGATTGCAGCAAACGTAGTCACTCCCATATGTGTCACATCTCCTTTACAGAAATTATATCTTTGTTTAATAGTTTCCAAAAATCTTCAAATCCAAAGCTTCTTCTCTCAGACCAAACAGTGCATTTTGCACCGCTCCATCCTCAAGATTTCCGTCGAAATCAATGAAAAACTGATGCTGCCAGTTCCGTCCGGGAATCGGGCGCGACTCAATGCGCGTCATGTTTAACCCATTGTAGATGAAATGCCCGAGCGCATGATAGAGTGATCCCGCCTCATGCATGAGCTGGACACAGATGCTGATTTTTCCGGCGCCTGCCACATATTCACTCCGTTTTGACACGATAATGAAACGTGTCTCGTTGGAGCGGTTATTCTGAACCCCCTCGGAAAGAATATGAAGCCCGTAAAGCTCGCTCGTCAGGCTGCTGGCGATCGCTGCCTGTGTGATATCCGCGTCGCTTTGCACCTTTTTTGCGGCCAACGCTGTATTCTGTATTGGTATCTGCTCCCATTGCGGATGTGCTTCTAACAGCCGCGAGCACTGCGCCAGGGCCTGCGGGTGAGAGTAGATCTTTTGAATACCTTCAAGGCTTGCTCCGTTCATTCCTAAAATACAGTGATTCACCTCTATTTTCTGCTCACCGACAATATAATATCCGTATTCCTTCAAAAGATCATAATTTTCGGAGACGATCCCGGCGGAGGAATTTTCAAAGGGAAGAACCGCATAATCCGCCGCGCCGCTTTTTAGCGCCTCCATTGCGCCGCGCCAGGTGCCTACATGAAAACGGGTCATATCCTTTCCAAAGTATGCTTCCAGCGCCAGATGCGCATAGGCGCCCTCCACACCCTGATAGACGACCCGCGCCCCTGCCGTCTGCAGTGCAGCCACCTCCGTAAAGCCAAAGTCCTCCACGCGTCCCTTTTCTATCATGAGCTGATACTGCCTTTTCCGGCTCGCCGACATGATCTGCTCAAATAACTCCCGGATTCCGTGCTTTGTCGCGTTGGAATCCGCAAACGTTTCCAGAACATCAAGCTTGCTCTTCTCCCGCTTTTTATCCAGCACCTGTTTTCCGGTGGCAATCTTGTCAGCAGCCACCTCCGTGGTCAGCTTCATCCGCGACTTGTACAGCTCCACAATCTGTCTGTCGATCGCGTCAATTTCCTTTCGGATTTCCTGTAAATCCTTCATACTATTTATAAAATCTCCTTTTAATATATAATTTTCCAGTTCATACAACAGGCCAAAGAAACGATAGCCAGTTGATAGCCAGTTCCATGACAGCGTCCTCACTTCAACACCGCACCTCAAATCAAATCAAACAAACTGATCTGGTTCGTTGCCGGCAAATCCCCAAACATCCCCAGATCAGCCATATTGTCAATGATTTTCTGAGACACCTTTGTCCGCTGGCGAAAATCGTCCCTCGACAAAAACGGACCATTCTTTGCCGCTTCCACAACCATATCCGCCGCCGTATCTCCCATGCCGTCGATACTGTTTAAGGAGGCCATCAGCTTTCCGTCAATAATCTGGAAATAGCGCGCCTTCGCCTGATAGATATCGATGGGAAGAAATTCATAGCCCCTCGCGTACATCTCCTGCACGATACGCATGTCCCGGTACATGTCCTGCTCCACCGGCGGCAGCTTTTTGTTCTCCCTGGCCGCCTCGGCACTGCGCCGCTCATAATCCTCCATGTAGTGGCTGAGGCGTTCCCTGCCCATGCACATTACCTCATAGTTAAAGGCTTTCGCGCGAATAGAGAAAAATGCCGCATAGTAAGCCAGCGGATAAAATACTTTACAGTAGGCGATGCGCCATGCCATCATTACATAAGCGGCGGCATGCGCCTTCGGAAACATATATTTAATCTTCTCACAGGACCAGATATACCAGTCCGGTACATTGTGGTCCTCCATATCCTTTTTCCATTCGCCCCATTTATCGCATTTGCCCTTGGCCACCATACCCTTTCGCACCGCCTCCATAATCTTGAAGGACTCCTCGGACTCCAGCCCCATGCCTATGAGATACGTCATAATATCGTCGCGGGTACAGATACAGGTTGATATCGTGGCGCGCCCCTCCTGAATGAGCGTCTGTGCGTTGCCGAGCCACACATCGGTGCCGTGGGAAAGCCCGGCGATGCGGACAAGGTCGGAAAACTCCTGCGGCTGTGTGTCTATGAGCATCCCCATCGCAAAATCCGTTCCAAACTCCGGGATGCCAAGGGCGCCCAGCTTACAGCCGCCGATATCCTCCGGCGTGATCTGTAGGGCATTGGTATTCTGGAACAGCGACATAACGCTCGTATCGTCAAGAGGAATTTTCTGCGCATTGATGCCAGTTAGATCCTCCAGCATCCGTATCATCGTCGGATCATCGTGCCCGAGAATATCAAGCTTGAGCAGGTTGTGGTCGATGGAGTGATACTCAAAGTGCGTCGTAATAATATCCGTTGTCATATCATTTGCCGGATGCTGAATCGGCGTGAAGGAAAATATCTCATCTCCCACCGGTAGTACAACGATTCCGCCGGGATGCTGCCCTGTCGTACGGCGCACCCCCACACAGCCGGTTAACAGCCTGTCAATCTCACAGGCCCGTTTGTGCATGCCGTGCTCCTCAAAATACCACTTCACATAGCCGTAAGCCGTTTTATCCGCCAGGGTGCCGATGGTCCCCGCCCGAAAGGTCTGTCCGGCCCCGAAAATAACCTCCGTATATTTGTGTGCTTTACTCTGATAATCCCCCGAAAAGTTCAGGTCGATATCCGGTTCCTTGTCTCCCTTGAAGCCCAGGAACGTCTCGAAGGGAATGTCAAAGCCATCCTTGCAAAGGGGCTCACCGCAGTCTGGACAATACCGGTCAGGCATGTCACAGCCGCCGCGCCCCGCATACTTTTTCACCTCCGGGGAATCAAAATCTACAAAATGGCAGTTTTTACAATAATAGTGCGGGCTTAAGGGGTTGACCTCCGTGATACCGGACATGGTCGCCACGAAGGAGGAACCTACCGAGCCCCGGGAACCTACAAGGTAGCCGTCCTCATTGGACTTCCACACAAGCTTCTGTGCAATGATATACATCACCGCGTAGCCGTTTCCGATAATGGAAGTCAGCTCCCGCTCCAACCGGTCCTGAACGATCTTTGGAAGATCAGGCCCGTACATATCGCGCGCCTTAGCGTAGCAGATATCCCGGAGCATCTGATCGGAGTTTTCTATGACAGGCGGGCATTTGTCGGGACGCACCGGCTCAATTGCCTCGCACATGTCCGCGATCTTATTCGTATTGGTAATGACGACCTCCTGTGCCTTATCACTTCCCAGATACTCAAATTCCGCAAGCATCTCCTCCGTTGTGTGCAGAAACAACGGTGCCTGCTTGTCCGCATCTGCAAAACCTTTATAGGACATAATAATACGGCGGTACACCTCATCCTCAGGATTTAAAAAATGAACGTCGCAGGTCGCTACCACCGGTTTTTTAAAGTCCTCGCCCAGCTGCACGATCTGTCGGTTGATATCCTGAAGATCCTCCACGGAAGCCACCGGGTATTTCTCATCCCGCAGCATAAATGCATTGTTTCCGATGGGCTGAATTTCAAGGTAGTCATAAAACTCTACAAGACGGGAAACCTCCTCCGCCGGTCTGCCGTTTAGCAGCGCCTGATACAGCTCCCCCGCCTCACAGGCGGAACCGAGAATTAAGCCCTCGCGGTATTTCATCAGCTCGCTTTTCGGAATCCGCGGCCGCTTGTGGAAATAGGTCAGATGGGACATGGACACTAGGCGGTACAGATTCACCCGCCCGATATCGTTTTTCGCAAGAATGATGGCATGATAGGTTGACATTTTCCCGATCATCTCCGGCGTGGGTCTGCCCCATTCATTTAATTCATTCAATGTATGTATCCGGCGGCTCTCCAGCATTTCAATAAATTTCAGAAAAATCTCCGCCGTGCACGCCGCATCATCTACTGCCCGGTGATGGTTTTCCAGCAAAACGCCCACCGCCTTTGCCACCGTATCCAGCTTATAACGCCCAAGCTGCGGCAGCAGAAAGCGCGCGAGCGCCACCGTATCCGCCACGGTAAAATCACAGGCCAGTTCGAGATCGTCGCAGTTTTTCCTGATAAAACTCATGTCGAAATCCGCGTTGTGCGCCACCATCACACACCCCTCGCAAAAATCCATGAATTTCGGAAGGATCGCTTCGATTGCCGGTGCCTCCAGCACCATGTCATCACGGATACCTGTCAGCTCCTCGATGGCAAAGGGAATCGGCACGTTCGGATTCACAAACGTTGAAAAGCGCTCCGTAATTTTTCCCTGTGAAATTTTCACTGCGCCGATCTCGATAATTTTATTTTT
This sequence comes from uncultured Lachnospiraceae bacterium, assembly GCA_949132985.1. GTDB lineage: Bacteria > Bacillota > Clostridia > Lachnospirales > Lachnospiraceae > W0P33-017. The sequence continues at coordinate 31,303 of CASCGD010000004.1, read as the reverse complement.
TTTCGGGCTAAAACCCGTTGTCTCCAAATCAAATACGACAAAATCTGACTGAAAATCCTGCCCCTGCGGATGCCTTACGATGTCCTTCGTGTCGTCAACTAAATATGCCTCCACGCCGTAAATTACCTTAAAATCCGCACCCTTGGGGATGGCGTGATTGGCTACCGGAAAGGCCTGTACCGCTCCATGGTCGGTGATGGCAATGCTTTTATGTCCGAAAGCAACCGCCTGAGCGATGATATCCCCCACATCGGAGACACCGTCCATATCGCTCATTTTCGTGTGACAATGCAGTTCCACCCGCTTTTTTACGGAGTTATCCGCGCGCTTTGTCGTAAAATCAGCAATCTTTTTGATGCCCATGACCGAGCCAACCGTCAGCTCATGGTCAAAGCGGTCCAGCACCGCAATCCCCTTGATTTTGATGAATGTCCCCTTTTTCAGAGCATCCTTTAATTCTCCAAGATCCTCCAGACGCGTAAAAAGCTTGATGACCATGGAATCTGTGTAATCAGTTACGGTCAGAAAAAGAATCGCTTTTTCACCGCGGATTTCCCGCTCGTCGGTGGCAACAATCTGACCGCGGATAACCACATCGCCGATCTCGCCCTGAATCTGTTCGATGGGCATCGCCTCCTCATCGAAATCCCTGCCGTAGAGGACATCCGGGTTGTCGCTTTTCCGTCGGGAAAATCCACCGCCAAAACTTCTTTTTTCTGCGGAAAAGTTCTTTTTTGAGGGCGGCAGGGGGCGTTTTGCCCGCTGCTCCTGCGCGGTCTTTTTTTGCTGCTTCCCATCGATGTCCGCCGCATCGCGCATCTTTTTTTCCGGCTCATCCATCACCATGAGACTTCCATCCTCGCGCTCCTTTTTTGCACCAAAGGATGACTGCTCGATAATATGCCGGATTTCAAATTCCAGACGCTTGTCCGAATCCTCCTTATGCCGGTCGGTGTCTTTTAACTCGTAGCGCATGTCCACCAGCAATGTCAGACCGCAGCGGTCACAGAAGATTTTTTCCAGAATGTCGATCAGCTCCCCGCCCCGCTCACGGGCTAAGACGCTCTCCGGCATATGCAAAAGCAAATGCTCCTCATCCCGAAAATCCAGCGTCGTCCCGCGATAAAGATTGTACAAAAGCGCAGAATACTCCCGCAATTCCATGCGTATGCTGTCTTCATATACCGCAAGAAGTTTTTCTGCAGTGTACTGGGCCGAAAGCTGATAGCGCTCCCGAATCTTCACCTTCAAATTTTTTCCGTGAAAAATCTGGTGATGAATATCCCGCTCAAGTTGAAAAATATATTTTTTCGGAATCAACCGGACGCTGAAGAGGTCAATACGGTAAAAATCCTTTGTCCGGTTCGTGCTGACCTTTTCCACCTGCACCTCTGAGAGCATCTGCCTTAACTCTCCCGGCAGCTCCAGCGTCGGAAAAACCTCAAAAAAAGACTTTGACATCGAACTCACTCCATATATACTTACAACCACTAAATTTTTCCAAATAACGCCGACTCACGAACATTTTTATCTTGAATGGCAATTATTTCACTCGCGAGTACATCTGTCTGGCACCCCACAGTCAGGCGGTTCCTGTCGTGCCCCTCAACCCCGCAGGCGCTCCAGCTCTTCCCGCAACGCGTCGACCAGCTCGTTTTCAGGAACCTTTTTTATGATCTCGCCGCGTCTGATGAGAAGCCCTTCGCCAACTCCTCCCGCCACGCCGAGATCCGCCTCTCTTGCTTCGCCCGGCCCGTTCACAACACAGCCCATAACTGCAACCTTGATATCAAGAGGATATTCCTCCACGAGAGTTTCCACCTGGGATGCAAGAGAAATCAAATCAATCTGTGTCCGTCCGCAGGTCGGACAGGAAACCACCTCCACACCGCCGCTTCTAAGACCCAGAGTTTTTAAAATAAGCTTTGCGGACTTGATTTCCTCGACAGGCGTCCCGGTTAAAGAAACACGGATTGTATCGCCGATGCCCTGTCCCAGAATCAATCCAAGCCCCACAGCAGATTTAATGTTGCCTCTGAGAATCGTCCCTGCCTCAGTGATGCCTACATGCAGAGGGTGCTTCGTCTCCTGCGCAATCAGCTCATGCGCACGCACGCACATCATAACGTCGGAGGATTTGATACTGATGACAAGGTTTGCATAGCCCATATCCTCAATGAGCTTTACTTTTTCCAGCGCACTTTCCACAAGCCCCTTTGCTGTGACACCGCCATACTTTTCCAACAGCGGCTTTTCCAGCGAACCGCTGTTGACCCCCACACGGATCGGAATCTCCCGTTCCCTTGCACAGTCCACCACTGCGCGCACCCGCTTTTCATCTCCGATATTTCCCGGATTAATCCGAATCTTGTCCGCACCGTATTCCATCGCGGCAATCGCCAGCCTGTAATCAAAATGGATGTCCGCCACCAGCGGAATCGAAATCTGTCTTTTAATCTCCTTCAATGCCCGCGCCGCCTCCATAGTCGGCACCGCACAGCGGATGATTTCGCACCCCGCCCGGGTCAGCTCCCGAATCTGCGCCACCGTCGCCGCTACGTCTTCCGTCCTCGTATTCGTCATCGACTGGATCAAGATCGGATGATTTCCGCCGATCAGGCGGCCGCCGATTTGAACCGTATTTGTCTTTTTTCTCTCCATGCGACACCTCCTGCTGCTGACCCCAGGCAGCAAACTTCCGATCCGCAAATACCACACGTCAATCGTCTACTCACATTATCCGAAACCCAAATTTTTCAGCAGCTCATATTTCACTACAACACAAATATAAAAATAAATCAAATTCTTCTCACAGCCGGAAACCAGCTGCCAGACAGCCAATAACCGACCACGCGAAAGTGCGTTTCTGTCAGGGCCAGCCAACAACCAGCCATCACATAAACAACTTCCGAATATCATTGCCCATAATGACAACCATCAGCACCATCAGCAAAATCAGCCCCACATAGTGAACCATGCCCTCTTTCTGCGGGTCCATCCGTTTGCCCCGGATCGCCTCGATAATAAAAAACACCAGCCGCCCGCCGTCCAGCGCCGGAAGCGGAAGCAAATTCATAACGCCAAGGTTCGCCGATAACAGAATTGCCATATTCAGCATGTTTAAGAATACATAAAATATGCCGTCCGTCTTACTCTCGGTGTACGTATCCCCAATCGTCTTGACAATACCCACCGGCCCGGAAAGGTCATTCATGTTGAGCTGTCCGGTCACGAGATTTCCAAGGCTTTGCAGCGTTGTGCTGATCCAGTATTTAATCTCAAAGAAGCTGTTTTTTATCACCTCAGACACGCCTGCCTTCTGCCTGCCGTAGCTGCCCTGAAAACCAAACAGATACCGTCCGCTCTCCTCATCCAGACGCGGCGTGACAACCGCACTGCTGATTTTTCCGTCGTGCTCCCAGGTCACCGTGATCTCCTCGCCTGCGTGGAAATAAGTATACACGCTGATCTCACGGTAGAAATGAATCCGTTTGTTATTCAGTTTTACGATGGTATCACCATCCTGGATGCCGGCCTCAGCCGCCGGGGATGCGGGCTGAACCTGATAAATCGTCGGATAATCGATGCCCGCAGCACCGAGAATCACAAGGGATAAGAGCCATGCGAGAATAAAGTTAAAGAACGGGCCGGCAAACACGATGGAAAAGCGCTGCCAGACACTCTTTTGTCCAAAAGCCCGGTTCGAGCTGCTCTCCTCGTCCTCTCCCTCCATCATACAGGCTCCGCCAAAAGGAAAGAGCTTCAAAGAATAGTACGTCTCCCCCTTGTGAAAGCCTATAATCGAAGGACCAAGGCCCAGACAAAACTCGTTGACCTGCACACCGTTGAACTTTGCCAGCAAAAAGTGTCCCAGCTCATGAAACAAAATAATCAAACTAAATAATATGACTGCAATTACAATATTCAAGTTACCACCTGCTCTCTATTTCTCACAACAGCTCAAATATAATTGCTGCCGTGTAAATCTGTCTTCATTGCTACCCATTCCCGCACTTCCGCCTCAGTGGAAAGAATCTCCGTAAGCTTTGGAGCAGGAATCCATGTACAGCTTTTCATGCACGCTTCAATAATCTCCGTAATTTGTAAATACGAAATTTTTTCCTCCAAAAACAATGCCACCGCCGCCTCATTCGCCGCATTGTAAATGGTTGGCATGCTGCCGCCGGATTTCATCGCCTCATAGGCGAGCGCCAATCCGCGAAAGGTTTGCGTGTCCGGTGCCTCAAATGTAATTGAAGTAAGCGCGGCAAAATCCAGGCGGTCACCCGCAAGAGACTTCCGCTTCGGATAATAGAGCGCATACTGGATCGGCAAACGCATATCCGGCGTGCCCAGCTGCGCGATGATACTGCCGTCCACAAACTGCACCATGGAGTGTATCACGCTCTGAGGCTGGACCACAACCTGAATCTGAGGAAGGTCTACACCAAAAAGCCATTTTGCCTCCATGACCTCAAGACCCTTGTTTACAAGCGTGGCGGAATCCACCGTAATCTTTTTCCCCATCGACCAGTTCGGATGCTTGAGTGCATCGGCAAGCGTGACCTTAGAAAGCTCCTCTCTTGTCTTTCCGCGAAATGGCCCGCCGGAGGCCGTCAATAGTATCTTATCTATTTTATTGGAGTTTTCACCGTTTAATGCCTGAAAAATTGCAGAGTGTTCACTGTCCACCGGAAGGATCTGCACATTGTACTCCTTCGCCATCGGCATAATCAGATGACCGGCAGTAACCAGCGTTTCCTTGTTGGCAAGCGCGATATTTTTACCGGACTGGATAGCCGCTACCGTCGGCTGCAAACCGATCATACCTACTACTGCCGTCACGAGGATTTCACTGTCGGGGTCACAAGCCACCGCCAGCAGTCCGTCCATGCCTGAGACCACTTTTACATTCAAATCTGCAATCCGTGTCTTTAAATCAAGGGCATCCCCTTCCTCCCAGACAGAAACGAGATGCGGTAAAAACTCACGGATCTGCGTTTCGAACAGATCAATGTTATGTCCCGCCGCCATCGCCGTCACCTGCAAATCTCCCTGGGCGCGCACGATATCCAGCGTCTGTGTGCCAATCGAGCCGGTCGCTCCGAGTATTGCTATCTTTCTCATAGTTTTATCCTCTCGATATAGTACCTGCTTTCCCTTTCTCCACTGTTCAAACAAAATAATATGCCAGAAAATAGATCACCGGAGCGGTAAAAATGACCGAATCAAAACGGTCGAGCACGCCGCCATGTCCCGGAATGAGCTTCCCGTAATCCTTCACGTCATAATTCCGCTTGATCGCGGAAGCCGTCAAATCCCCCACCATTGAGAGCAGCGCACCCGCCGCGCTGATAAAGGTGAGAATCCACACCTCGATTTGCGTAATCCCCATCTGCACCGCAAAATATGCGGCATACATATAGGTGAGAAGCATCGTTCCAAGCACACCTCCAACAGCTCCCTCCACGGACTTCTTTGGCGAGAGCACCGGAGACATTTTATGCTTACCGATGAGCTTTCCCACACAGTAGGCGAACGTGTCGCACCCCCACGAGGAAATAAAGATCAGCCACACCGTATACATACCGCGGGGCAGCCCGCGGGTCTGGTACAGGAACGAAAACATAACTCCCACATAAAAAATTCCAAAAATTGCCTGCATCATCTCATTGCTGTGATACTTCGGATACTTACACACCATGATAAACAGATAAACCATCATCATAACAATGAGATACATCAGCCAGTTGACCTCAAATATTCGGTGATCAGACAGAAGCAGCAGAAGATAATAAAGGATGATAAACCCGTAGCCGCTCAGTCCGATCACTGCTTTGTGAAATCCAAACACCCGATAAAGCTCCATCAAACCGATCAGTGACAGCGCAAGAGAAACTGCCCACAGCACATAGCCGCCGCTTATAATAAACACGAGTGCAAGAACGACAAGCACAATCCCGCTGATCAATCTTGTACGAAACATAATTATTCCTCCCTGATGCCTCCATAACGCCTGTCGCGATTCTCATAAGCATCAACCGCCTTTGCAAGCTCCTTCTCGTCAAAGTCCGGCCAAGGAACCGGCGTAAAATAAAATTCACTGTAAGCAACCTGCCAGAGCAGATAATTCGAAAGGCGCTGCTCGCCGCTCGTGCGGACGAGCAAGTCGGGAGCCGGAAGCTCCTTTGTATCCAGATAGCTGTCAAACAGCTCCTCGGTAATCGCTTCCGGCAAAAGCGTACCCGCTTTGATGTCCTCAGCGACATGGCGCATGGCACGCACAATCTCGTCACGACTCCCGTAATTGATGGCGATCGTCAGATTCAAATCACTGTACACAGACGATACCCGTTCCGCTTCGCTAATCTGACGCTGGAATTTCTGATCCAGACGGCTGATATCTCCGATGACACGGATATGCATCTGGTTCTCGTGAGCCGTTTTGATTGCCTTATCCAGATAACCGGACAGAAGCCGCATCAGCGCCCGCACCTCCGCCTCCGGACGTGACCAATTTTCCGTGGAAAGCGCGTATAGCGTCAAATATTTAACGCCGAGCTTCTTCGCAGCAACGCAAATATTCTCCACGTTTTTCGCTCCTGCCGTGTGGCCGGCGTTGCGGGGCAATCCCCTTTTCTTCGCCCATCTGCCGTTTCCGTCCATAATAATTGCAATATGCTCCGGTACACTCATAATTATGCTTTCCTCCTACTAAAAGGTAACGCCCGTTCGCACTGCTCTCGGGCAAGTCGTCGGAAAGCCTTTTTAGAAAATGCTTCGCATTTTGCTTTCCTCCTATAAAAATGAGGCACCAAATATGTGCCCCATTTATGATTCTTTTATACGGTAAGAATCTCCTTGCTCTTCTCATCAACCGCCTTGTCCACTTTGACAATGTATTTGTCTGTAAGCTTCTGAAGCTCATCCTCCAGATCATGAACCTCATCCTCAGAGATATCATCACTTTTTGAAAGCTTTTTAAGCATATCATTACCGTCACGGCGAATATTGCGGATGGCCACCTTTGCATTCTCTCCCTTTTTCTTCACGTCTTTCGCCAGTTCCTTACGGCGCTCCTCTGTGAGCTCCGGGAAAACAAGGCGGATGAGCTTTCCGTCGTTCGTCGGGTTAATTCCCAAATCCGACGTATTAATCGCCTTCTCGATTGCCTTTACCATGGATGGCTCCCACGGCTGAATCTGAATCATACGGGGTTCCGGAACATTTACGTTTGCAACCTGCTGAATCGGCGTCGGCGTACCGTAGTAATCCACGCGCAGTTTGTCAAGTAAATGGGGATTCGCACGTCCTGCACGGATGCCGTTATATTCATCGTTCAGGTTATTCATTGTTTTTTGCATCTTATCCTCGTAAACATTTAATCTGTCATCCATAGTATCTACCTCCTGCCTGTATTTTTTACCGCCGCAACAGTCCCCTTGCTATGAAACCGTCACAATCGTCCCGTTAAATTTACCTTCCACCGCATTCACGATGCTGTTCTCCTCATTCAGCGAGAAAACATACATCGGCATATGGTTCTCCATACACATGACGGACGCTGTCATATCCACTACAGCAAGCTTTTTCTCAATGACCTCCTCAATAGAGACAGTATCATACTTCTTCGCATCCGGGTTGGTCTTTGGATCGCTGTCGTATACGCCGTCGATCGCTTTTGCGAGATAGATGCCGTCCGCCTCGATCTCAACCGCACGCAGGGTCGTTCCTGTATCCGTAGAAAAATACGGATGTCCAGTGCCGCCTGCGAAAAACACAACCATACCCTTCTCAAAGTATTTGTTGGCGCGGTCTTTCGAAAAAAGCTTGGTAAAGCTGCCGCATTCAAAGGGGGTGAGCACGTTTGTCATCATGCCCTGTGAGCGGAATATTTCTGAAACATAGATACAGTTCATCACAGTCGCCAGCATTCCGATCTGGTCTGCCTTTGGCCGGTCAATCGTTGAACTAGTGCGCCCGCGCCAGAAATTTCCGCCGCCGATCACAATGCCTACCTCAACGCCCTTCTCCACAATCTGTTTGACCTGCTTTGCAACACCGACAACCGTTGCCTCGTCAAATCCAAAGCCCTTACCGCCGGAAATTGCCTCCCCGCTCAACTTTAAAACGATTCGCTTCATCTGGTCTCCCCCCATTATATAATTTTAGTTTTTGTTAAAGAGGCTCTCAACATCCACATCAGAGTAGCACTGTGAGCAGAAGCCCTCGATCACCGCACCGTTGTTGATCTGTACGGAACGGGATTTGATATTGCCCATGATGACTGCGGAAGTATCTACAACAACCGGACCCTGAACGTCAATATCGCCCTTTACCGCACCGGCGATAACCGCTGATGTCGCGCTGATGTTGCCGATGATCACGGAGCCGAGACCGATCTTTACGGTACCTGAGCTGACAACCTCTCCCTCAATATGTGCCGCATCCGCAAAAAACTCAGATGACGCACTGTTTCCGACAACGGTTCCTATCACGGTCAGCTTGCCGTTACACTTAATGTCACCCTCAATTTTTCCCTCAATCTCGAAGGAACCGGTGGTCTCCATATTACCTTTAATGTTTGTGCCTGCGGTAATTAGGGAAACCTCATCGGTCACCTCCATCGACGCTACCATCGGCTCACTGGAAATTGCTGCCGTCTCTGCAGCTATCTCTACTACGGGTGTCTCTGTTGCTGTTACTGTTGTATCCATTGATTTTTCCTCCTTTATGTTTACACTTCTGTTTGCTTTCATCTGATTCAGGGAATTTCCCCATGCCGCCGGTCTCTCCGGTCTCCTCGGAAGTTCCGGCAAAGGTTCAAGTGATTCCGGCATCCGAACGGATGAACCTGCTGCATTTTGCGCCGCGGGCCTTTCATCCGGCTTTCGCGTGGCTGTCACAGGCCTTTGCACCGGCTTTAATGGTGCCACAGGTTTTTGCAGCGGCTTTGGCGACACTGTCACAGGTCTTTGCACCGGCTTCGGTGATACCGCCGCAGGCTTTGGCGCCGGTTTAAGCTGCTCTGCAAGCGTCTCCGGCATAACCGGCTTCTCATCCGGTTTTACTGCGGGCTCCACAGGCTTTTCTGCCGATACACCAGACGCTGGTTCCGGCTTAGACTTCTTAACAACCGGCTCTTTTGGAATCGTCGGCTTTGGTATCGGGTTGTCCGGCTTAGGCGTCGCCGACTCCGGCATCTTCTCGGCAGGCTTTTGTGTCGTTGGCTCCGGCTTCTTGACGGCCGGCTCCGACATCGTCGGCTCTGGCTTCTCATCAGCCGGCTTAGGCGATTTTGCCTCCTCAAGAACCGTTTCGGATTCCGTCGGACTTTGTTTCGGTTCCGTTTTCGATACAGCCGCTATTTCTTTCAGTTCCGGTTCATCGAAAACCAGCGGAGCAAGCTCCGGCTCATCCGCCGCTACCTCCTCCTTCGCCGGCTCAGGCTTTTGTTCTTCCTTCGGCTCCGGCTTCTGTTTCTCCTCCGGCTTAAGCTCCGGCTCTGCCTGAATCCCGGATTTTGCATCCCGATCTGCCTTGATTTCGGATTCCGGCGCAGGCTCCGGCTTACTTTCAGGCACGGGCTTCGGATTTTCCTCAACCTCGGGCAAAGGCTTCGTCATCGCCCCGCTGCGGGCAACAACCCTTTTCTCAACCTGTTCAAGCAGGCCGTCCAGCTTTGACAATTCCTGCTCGACATCAAGCTCGTTATCCAGGGTATTTACCTGAATTGTTTCCTCATCCTCAAAATCGTTACCGGGAAACAGCTCGCCCACTGCCTGAGAAAAATCATCTTTAAAATCCTTGAAAAATCCCATATTTGTCCTCCGTTTATTTTTCTTTCAGCTGATGCTGTGATGGATCACCGGGGCATCCTCCGTGATCGGCAAAATCTGCGCTCCAAGCTCCTCCAGCTTTCGCAGTAATATTTCCAATGCTTCCACAGTCGTATCTTTCTCAGCTGCGTCATGCATCAGCACGACAGAATTTCTGTATTTCACCACATCCGTCATAACATTCTCTACCAACTCGTCCGCAGTATAAATCTGAGAGGTTGCATCTCCACACACAACATTCCAGTCATAATAGGTCATCCCTTCCTCGCCAAGAAAATCTATGAACTCACCGACGTCCGTGTTGCTGACCTGATTGGAACTACCTCCCGGAAAACGATAAAACTTACTGTCCACCCCGGTCACATCCATCAGATAGTCATGGAGCTTTGTGAAGTCCGACTTGAACGCGTCCACTGACTCATAGATCGTACTGTACCGATGGGAATAGGAATGCATGCCAAGCGTGTGCCCGTCCGCCACAATGGCGCGATACCACGCCCCGGCCTCCTCACCTTCCTTGCCTGTCACAAAAAAGGTGGCCTTTACATTATGTTTTCTCAATATTTCCAAAATATCCGATGTATTCTCACTCGGGCCGTCATCAAATGTCAGATAGACGTTCATCGGCTCACCCTCTTCGCGCAGATTATCCTCAACCGCAACGCAGGCGCGGACATCCTTACGTCCCGGATTCTCCCCTCCCGCCTGATCATTCGTTTCTTCATCGGAAGCCGACGACGTTTCATCCGAATCTTGTCCGGTCGTTTCTTCTTTATTTATAGGAAAAAAATCGCCGTCTGTCCCGCTTGGCGGTGTTTTTTTGTCCTCCGCCGGAATCTGTGTGCCCTGGATCATCTTATCCGTTAAAATCGAAACCTGATCTTCCAGCGAATCCATGCGAACCAGCAAAAAAATATTGAGCGACATGCAGACAACCATCCAGATGACAACAAAAAGCAAGATCCCCGTCTTGATCCGGTTGACTCTCTGGCGGCGTGCACGCTGTTCTTTTAAACCCTGTGGTGTTTTTTGTTCCTGATTACTCATATGTGCTTCTACTCCAAAGTATATGATCGTATGTGATGCTACCATTCTACCATACTTTAAGAAAATAATCCGTTAGAATTTTAGGAAATATTTTTGAAATTGTCAGAAAATTTGACCGCACACAGAACATTAAGATTAAATCCCAACAGATCGGACAGCTATACCGGCCATCCGATCTGTTTCAATTTTGACAATCAACCATTCACAGCGAAGGCTTTTCAACTGTTACCACCGGTAATCAAAGTTTCCTCCAACCGCACGCTCAGCCTCTGTCATCACATTATCACTCATAGATGCATAATTCACATTCTGAATCTTTTTAATCAGCTCCTCGATGGAATTTGCGGAAACGATTTCAATATCCTCATCCTCGGAAATCTCGTAGTCATCCCAATCAGTCCGATCGCCGCGGTTTTTACCACGAATCCGCTCAAGCCGCTCCTCCTGCTCTTTTTTAGACGCTTTCTTTGCTGCCTCTTTCTTTTCAGAAGCCTTCTTTTCCATGCGCTTTTGCTGCGCCTTGTAATTTGCCTTTGCATTCTTGTCCACAGCGGCGAAAAACGAAGACGCGCCATTGTCATTGACCTTGATACCGAAACCCTTCACACCTGCGGTGTTGCGCAGGCTCTTTGCGAGCTCCTTGATCTTTGCCTGGGCACCGCTTAAAATATTCTCATATTTCTTGCGGTACTCCGAATCAGCGGCCATCCTCTCGATCTTCTCTTCGTCAATGAGAACAACGGTCTTATTCTTGTTCGCGTACTGCGCTGCATTTGCCTCCGCGTTTGCCTTCTGATCCTTGCTGACAAGAATAAAATCGTAATTGCCGTATTTCGCCTTCAGCTGCTCATAATACTTCGCACCTTTTTCAGAAAGCTGCGGCTCTCCAATCGTCTTTCCATTCACACGGCCTTTCTTCTGTGTTTTCTGCGCTGCCTCCGCATAACTGGCCGCCGCGGCATTTGCCACATCAGCTGTTCCTATTGTCGCACCCATAATTGTATCCTCCTTGACATATTTGTATTTGTGTGATTCCGTTCACACATTTATGATTTCAATTTATATCGGACACAATATGTTGTTTCTTTATAGTCAGTTCGTGCTCTACCAGGTTTTTTCAAGCGTCAGATTCCAGTCCAGCAGAAACGGTGAATTCTCATCCTCCTTGATTTCCTCGTAAACGGCGCGGCGTTCGTCGCTGCTCTCCCCGGCCCAGTACTCATATCCTGCAAAATAGCTCTCGTAAAACTCATCCCATGAGGAAAACTCCTTCTGCGCCTTCTTTGCAATCTTCATGGACTGTTTGAGAGCCTCCTCCTCGGTATAATACTCCGCAAGACAATAGAAAGCGCACAGGGACATGGCTCGGCTGTAGTCCCACGCCGCGATACCGGTTTCCGAATGCTCGATGTAAAATGCGTATGCATCTGCATAAGACTGTGCCAGCCCTTCCGGGTCGTTGCTGCTCAGATCATAATTTTCCAGTATCCAGTCTTTATAATTTCCGTCGGCTGCATCACTGATTCCATTATCCTCAAATTGTTTCATTTCCTCCAAAAACTGCTCCCGATGTCCGCCTTCGTCCATAACCCACGCAAGCGTCTCTTCCGCGCTCTTTTTATCGGTCACATCCCATGACTGCTCTAAGGATGCCTTTTGCAGCGCCGTATTTGTCTCATTGATCTCAAGGCCGGGATAGGTTTTATAGTCAAACCCGTTTAGGCTGCTCAAAATCGCCCATGTGCCGTTAAACCAGAGAACCGTGTCGCTGACTGAAGCCGCATCGCCCTCATCGCCGGTTGCTTCGTCTGTCTCGTCTGCCTCTTCATCCGCAGCATCTGCCTCATCATCTGCGGTCGTACCGCTCTGGTCCTCTGGGCCTTTCCCGTCCGTTTTGCCGCTTCCGCAGCCTATCATGGAACACGCAATGACAGCTGCAAGAACTGCGCAAAAAATTCTCTTTTTCATTCTCTTCTACCTCTCATTTTGTTTTTGCGATTTTTTGTTTCGGCCGGCAGTGAGAAAAACAGCCATGCATACATGGATTCGTCCCCGCCTGCTTTGCCAAAACAGCTCAATCTCCGTGTCCCATTTTAGACCTTTCTCATGATGGCTGTCAACTGTCAGTTCGTTCAGCCTTTGAAAGCTTTCTTAAGATTATACACCGAAACCCGTCATTTGCATTTTCCTGATCAACCGGGTTTTAATCACTCTCCGCCACTGCTTCCCACCGCACTTCGTATGTAACGCCCGCCGCGTCTGCGATCTGCTTCACATAGTTTTCGAGCAGAATTTTTGCCCGGTCCCCTGCCTGAAGCAAAAGCGCCTCGTCCTGCTCTACGACTGCGCGCATTTCCTTTTGCGCTGCCTCAAACGCCTGACTCTGCTCCTCGGCTCCTACCTTTCCGCTGCCAAGACCCTTCGTCTCCGAGTAAAAGCTGTCCTTTGTGAGGGATGTCTCGTCCACGTCACAGCTTAAGACCTCCGCCTCCGGCATGGCGATCGTGACCACGTTTCCGTCCACCTTCATATCCACCCTGCTCACGTCGATGCCGAGCTTCACAATCCCGGAATACTCGATCCAGAGCTTTTTGCTCGTGTTCCAGAACAGCACCTTCTTTTCCGAATCCAGCTTCGCCGTGTTGTGGTAATAGCACTCCATCGTCGCCAGCTCACACACCGCGCGCATGTCGCTGATGCTGATTTCCGGCTTTTTCTCCGTCTGCTCTTCCTCCTTCGCACCGCAGCCGCAGAGCAAAAGCAGCAGCGCCGGCAGCACGAAAAGAAATGTCCTTCTATTCATAGGTCACGCCTCCTTTATCCACGATCTTCAGGGAATAGTCCTCATACTGCTCCAAAAGGGGCTGTGTCAGTCCCCGGATCGTATGGACGGCGTTTTCCATGGCCTGCTCAAAGATCAGCGGATTCGCGCGGCATTCCTCCTCCGCATCCGCCTTGCACGCCGGAAATGCCGTTGCGGACACGTCGTCTGTGTTCGTGCGCTTCTTCGCAAATATGTAGTCCAGGCTGCCCGGGTCAACGACCGCGTCCATCACCTCCATATCCGGAAGCGTGACGACAATCTTTTTATCCGCCGCATCCGTCTCATCGACGGACACGAAAAGCTCCTCCGTGTCAAAGCCGACGTTCACCTTTGCCTCATACGCCACATTGTAGAGCAGATCTCCTTCCTCATCGTTCACCGCCGCCACACCGTTAAATGTCACCTTGTAAACGGACAGCTCGCTGATCTTTAATACCTCCGCAAGCTGAGACGATGTCAGAACCGTCGTCTGCTCCTCCTCCCCGCCGAAAAAGCTGCACCGGATAAAACACGCCGCCGCCGCGACGACCGCTGCCAAAAGCAGCAGCCGAATCGGCCGCAAAGCGAATCTTTTCCGTATTGCAGTTCTTTTCTGCTTTTTCCCTGTCTGGTCTTCCCGCTCCATGTCGGTTTCCTCCTTCATGATTTCTGTTACAACTGTATCTATGTCATCCGCGGCACAAACGTTTCGCACCTGCGGCGGCTTATCCGGCCATTTCCTGCTCTCCGGCATTTTTGATTTTCTCGTCCGGCATCACAAACAGACCCTCTTTTACCTTATTTAGTCAAAATATTTTGGGTAATAGCATTCTTCTTTTCCTGAAATATTGCCGCCTAAAATTTTTACTTTTCTACGTGTTCTTACTGTATGAGCACTATTATAATTGTCTTATGGCGGTACGTCAATGTTCCAAAATATCACATATATCATAAAAGATGGTACCCTTGTCCACTGAGGGTATCATGCATCAATTGCCGTTTTCTGTCAAGCTTATTTTTCAGCCTTCCTTTTCTCAAAAAACATCCATATTGCTCCTGTTGCAACTACCACCCCAATCACATACGTCAGCCAGCTGGCAATTCCCCAATCATAGAAATCACTTGGTACTACTCCCCGATCTTCAAAATCAAAGCGAATTGCCCAAAAGGAAGCCAATGCCAATATGTCAAAAACCAGGATTCCAATCGGCTTTTTCAACAACGACAAAAGTACCGTAAATACAGTCAATATGGCGAATACTATAATAATAACTATACATACAATGCCGGCCTCCATATGGAAGCCCTGCTTTACAGCCTCTATGTACATTTTGGCATATTCAGCCAGAGATATATTGACAGCCTCCGCATTTGACATACCTAACTC
This sequence comes from uncultured Lachnospiraceae bacterium, assembly GCA_949132985.1. GTDB lineage: Bacteria > Bacillota > Clostridia > Lachnospirales > Lachnospiraceae > W0P33-017. Next base: position 16,227 of record CASCGD010000004.1, on the reverse strand, counting down.
TTCTGCATATAATTCGTCCTTATTGTCCAGAAGATATGATTGATACTCTTTATTTGCTGACGCAAACGGCAGCAAAAGCATCGCCATCATCAGAACTGCTCCGATCCATGTAATCAGAAATGGATATAACATGGTTTTTGTTTTGTTCATAATTGAAATCCTCCACTATTTAACTAATGGCAAGCTTCTGATTCCAAGTGCTTACCTCTATTTGTATGATTACAGCAGCTTCTGATACCGTTCGGCTACCCTCAAGGTTACATCCACATAGTATTTTGCTTCTGCATCATTCATTGTCTCTTCCCCGAGTGCATCTATCTTTTCTGCAAATTCAAGATATTCCTGCATCAATTCATTGTATTTTTCAAACATGGATATATCGCCATCCGACTCATTGTATTCTTCCAGGAAGTCGCAATACTTGTCCATAAAATCCTCATAATCATCCAAAACCTCTTTAAATTCAGGCCGGATATCATCGGAATCCTTATTTTTTGACTCCTCATTTTTCTCTTCTTCCGAATCATCCGATTCTTCTGATGCTTCCGAAGATTCCTCATTGCCTTTATCCGATAAATCCTTGGATTTCTGATCATCTTCGACAGGTATTTCTGATTCGTCATCAGGGGCACTCAAAGAAATATTTAGAATCTTTTCTTTACTGTTATAAGAGAGTCCGAGCGAGTATCCATCCTCATTTTGGGCAGAATAGTTTTCATCCATTCTCGTATAATCAACGGTAAATCCGCTGTCCTTACAGCTATTAATATAAGCCTCAAATTGATCCTTTGATATTTTATAAATGTCGATATGAAGCAGACTTTCATCTTCCATGTTCACCTTCCCATATTTTGAATCAGGCTGCGGGATCATACCTGCCAAAGTACTGTCCGGCCATATGTATTCTGCATTCTGCTCTGCTGATTTTTCAGCTGCTTTTCTTCCTAATTTTACCATGCCGTTTGCCGCAATGACGATAATTACTACAAGAATAAAAAACCATGCTCTTTTATAAAAAGGCTTTTTTGTTTGTTTCATTTGTGATTCCTCCTCCAAATTTTCACTTCATACTCTCAATCAACTGATACGCTTTCTTGATCAGAACATCGATCTCCGCCTTTTTTTCGCTCAGCTTGTCCACGCGCATCCTGATCGCTTCCTTTTGCTCATCCTTCGGTAAATAGATAAGCGTTCGTATCTCCTTGATCGTAAAGCCGAGCTGCTGAAACAGCTTAATAAGCTCAATCCGCTCCTTCGACTTTGCATCATAAAGCAGATGTCTGCGCTCATTCCGACCGGCGGGTGAAACCAGCTCCGCTTTTTCGTATCCCTGTATCGCACGCCTTGAGACACCAGTCGCGTCGCATATTTCCCGCAATGTTAAATACTCCATTTTGTTTACCCCTTATCATTCGTAGCAGCCGGTTCTGTGTCCCTCTCACCTCTTTCCCCGTACTATACAGGTCGCCAGCTACTATTATTTAAAAATTGCACGTAACGTGCAGTCAACAGTAAATTACATTTAAAGTATACACACGATTTCCCTTATCCGGATTTGCGGATGCAGACGCACAAAACTCCGCCTGCTTACTTTCGACGGAGCTTTATAATTTTGAAAAAGTTTAAAATTTCATACCCGTTCCACATTCCCGTGCTATCATACCAGTGTATTAACATGTTTCTTTTAAACTAATTCTGTATCCCGACTAAATGTCAGGATATAGAGAAACCAATTTGATACGGGCAGCCTTTGTCATGAATTGCCTGATTCATACAAAGAACAAAATTGGTACGCTGGCACAAAACGTCAGCGACCTGTATTCTAAACTTCTTTCTACTATTGAACTTTTAGAGCCGGAAAAGAAATCCGGGCATGACATAAAGCGCGTCAGGGTTGATTTTCCACGGGCGGCATCCCATGAATTGAAAGCTCCCGTGACTGCACGAAACGCTACTTTAGAAAATATGATTTTAGGTATAAGAAAATATCTGGACTACTCGGCATGCCCCCGGAGTGTAAAGAAATGGCTGAGCAGCTTTCCGGGATGATACATGAAATTCTGGAAACCTCCAGGCTGAATTTAACTGCCGAACCACCAAAGCAGACTGATGTATCCAAACTGCCGGCAAATCTGTGCGAACCCTGTCAACTGATTGCACTGGCACATCAAATTACGTTTTCTCCTGACCAGCCAGAACATCTTCTCTCTGTGTTGCCCGTTGACTCGTTTGGAAAGGTGGTATCTAATATCCACCCGAATGCCGCTTCCTATACGAAAGTGCGCGGTGGTCGTGGCACACGATCGCGAAGTGGCAAATCAGGCGGATATGGTTCTGGAAATCAAACGCGGACATTTGAAAGAGTGTCCGGTATCTCCTTAATAATATGGTACTCTGCGGCCTCCCGGTTCGCCGCATCAATGCGTGAGCGCACGCGCTCGTATTCCTCCTCATAGCCGTCGTAATAGCAGATTTCCAGCTTAAAAGTCAAAAGATCCAGCTTTTTCCGGACGTAGGGAACCACATCCGTGTGCGCATCGCACACACGGATTGCCTGTTCCAGCCAAAAAAAGGCTCGCGCGTCGTCCGCAAGCTCGCACATCATATTTGCCGCCGGAATCGCAAGCTCGTCAATCCATTCCAGCTCCGATGCCGTCCGCTTTGAAAAAGCCTCCCCGGCCCGCGCGAGGTCGCGCAAAACCGCAGCTTTATCCGGCACGCACAGCGTATCATACCACGCCCACGCCATCTCAACCGGGCAGGGAAGCATCTGCCCATCCTCCGGCGCGGCATGTGCGGGCATCCGCTCCGCCTGCAAAATCAACGCCCGGATCGCACGTTTCTTCTCCGGCGCGCTTCGGATCAAAAGCAGCGCTTTCCCGAGCACATAGCCCGCGCAGAGCTTTTTCGCGTTTTTATGACTGGATCTTCTCATATGCCAAATCGCCCGGTCGGATGTGCGCAGCATCTTTTTTACGAGAGCGCGCGCACCCCTTTCCCGGGAAGCATATGCACCGTCTAACAACGCGTCGCAGAAGTCGTTCTGCATCGCGTCATACAGTCCAAGCATGTAGTGGTCACGACGTTTCCCGGCAAAGGAAGCGGCCTCATTTATATATTCCTCTGCCTCTGCAAAATTTTTTTGCTGGCAAAGCAAATAGACGACGTAGTCGTACAGCTCCATCACCGCATACAAATTTTCGCATTCGGAATCATCAAACGCCTCCCGCGCATGGGCGAGAATATAAGCCTCCTCATCCCCCGGCAGGTTCAAAAGTGCTACGAGCAAAAGCTCCCGATAACTCGCCTCTGCGCGCAAACACTCGTCTCTTCCGCAGCGGCGCAGTAGTGATTTTGCCGTGGCGAACGCACCAAACAGCCGTCCGGAGTCAGCCGCACCACCTCTGTTTTTCCCCGTTCTGCCGCTGCCTGTAATCTCCCCGCACAGCACGCGCATCCCCTCCGATACCAGCTCTCTGCACGCCTTTGTCCAGTCGAGGGAGAGCGCAGTCTCCCGTATGAGCGGATGCATCTGTACCGTGCGCTCCGGGATTTCAAGCCATCCGAGCGCGCCCAGCTCGTTGATCTCATCCAGAGACGGCAGCTTCAACAGCGCCTGTGCATCCCTCACATCGATGCCCGGCGCATCAAACAGCGACAGGAGCTTTAAGCATGTCTTCTTTTCCTCCGACAATGCGGAAACGTCCATCACCGCTTTCAAAATCGCGGACATGCGGTCGTAACAGAGCTTTCCGTCCTGCATATAATCGATTTTTTCCGGCGACATCCCTGAAAATCCGTTTTGTTCGACAAGCGCGAGTGCCTCGTCCAGATTAAGACGGCTCTTTGCGATCTGCCTTGCGAGCAGCACCAGCAGAAGTGTGTGCCCCGATGCCAATTCTGCGATACGCGCAAACCTTTGATGCTCCTCCGCCCGCAGGCCGCGCCCCATATGGCATTCAAACAGCTGCCGCAGCTCCGTTTTACTTTCCATCTCCCCGATCCGCAGGCACGCAGACCCAGTGCCCTTCCTGTCGGCGCGCGTTACCACGATGATCTTCCACGCCGCACGCAAAAGCTCCGCAAAATCCGCGTCCCATGCGCCCTCAAAATTATCGATCACAAGCAGCGTATTGCCGTCCTCGGTAAGCGCCCTTGCCGTTTTCATCTTGCGGGCAAAATAATCCCCCGCCGTCTCGTCCGCTTCACGCGCACAGCCGTTGATGCAAAACTGCACATCGTCCGTCATCGTGCTGCAGACAGAGTCGTGGTACTGCACATAGACAACGTGCGCAAACTCCTCCCGGTGATCGCTCACAAATTTGCGGACAACCGTGCTTTTTCCGATTCCGCCCATCCCCGTAACAAAGATCAGCCTTTCGCCGCTGTGGCACCAATCCAGGAGCGTGCTGCACTCCGACTCCCGTCCAACGATATCCCCGCAGGAAAAAACACGGCTGTCGCAGAGAAACGGCGCATCCAGACCGGCATATTTCCCGATGAGTTCAAGCTGTCTGACCGCCTCCTCCATATCCTGATAGCGGTCGGCCCCATACGCCTGCAATGTATTGTGAAAAAATATGGTCAGCTCATGATAAAGACGGTCCTGAAAGCGCGCCTTCCATTTCCATATGTGGTACTCATAAACGGCCTCCCGACCGCAGTCCGCTGCCCGCGGCGCACGCCCGAACAGCAGAAAAAATAAAAGCGCCCCGACGCCGTAGACATCCGAATATTTCCCGATTCGTGACAGGTCGCCCAGTTTTTGCTCATACGGGGCAAAACCATCCGTAAATCCCAGACGGAATGTCATCATATGCTCATCCGCCCCAATCGGAATGACCGAATCAAAATCAAACAGAAGAACGAGCTCCGGTGTCTCCTCGTACACCAGAATATTTTCCGGCTTCGCATCCAGATACAGATAGCCCTGCCGATGAATGCATTCAATGCTTTTCGCCGTTGCAGCAACTGCCCGCACCGCATCCTGCAGGCTGTCGAAGCAAATGTCCGCCAGCGTTCTTCCCTCCACGTAGGCCGAAACGGTATAAACCGTCTGATTCGCCTCATAGCAGTCGAACAGATGAGCCGTGCGGTTTGTCAGACCAGCCGCCTTGTGCAGCCCGCCTGCGAGAGCAAACGATGCCCGCGCCCGCTCCTTACAGGCCTCAAACGCTGCCCTCGCATGCCCGTCCGCGACCAGCACGCCCGTTTCGCTCCGCGCGATGTCCAGATTGTACGGATAGCATTCCTTGATTCTGACTGTATGCGACGCGCCCGTGTTGTCCCGGCAGCTGCCGTCGTACACGATGCACGAGCCGCCAAGTCCAACGACCTCGCCGATGACAAAGCGCAGGCTTCCACCCTCATAATTGGTGACACGAAGCTCTGTGTTTTGCTTTAATGGTTCTCGTCTTTTCATATTGTCTTCACTTCATAATACAGTTCTCTCATGTAGTCCCGGAATGCCATCAGCGGATATCCGGCATGAATGGAACCAAGAAAAAGAAAATCGTAGGGGTTGCCCGGGTAGAGCAGCGGATAGCCCGCGTCCAGCAGACAATCGTTGATCTCGCAGACGCACCGGTCACGATCCGCCTCAGCGGCCTCGTAACTGCCCTGTCCAAGCGCCCTGCCCGCCCAGAACCGGTAAAAAGCAAGTAAAATCAGCAGCTTGCGCACGCGCTCATGCGACATGTGCTCTCCGCGCAGAATCTTGTTTAAGCCGTCCCGGTCGGGAAACGCGTCGCTCACAAACGGGTGGAGCCACGCACAGTTCTTTAAGAGCGGCTGAATGCTTCTATCCCTGTTCAGCTTGGCCGTGCCGTTGCCCGAAAGCCCCAATATCTGTAAAAAAATTTCCCACGCAGAGTGATCTGCCCGGCTTCTGTCCCTTTGCCTTTTCTCCCCACCATGCTTCGGCAGCGCTTCCACGTCACTCTCAATCTCCAGATACAGCTTCTTTTTCTCTCTCGCCGCGATGCCGTCCTCCTTTGCGATGCTTTCCCAGATCGTCCGTATCAGCTCACAGGCTGTCGCGTTGTTGTAGCCGAACCGGTCGGCATTCCCGTTTAGATATCCGACAAGCGCCTCCGCCGTGTCGAGTTCGTCGAGCTCTTTGGCGATCAGACTCGTGTAAACGATATCCCCTGTTTCCATCCGCGCGGGCTTCACGGGAGAGATCTGCGCGAGAATCGCCTGTGCCTGCGGATAGCTCAGTCCATTTTTTAAGGCGAAAAAGCAGACGGCCTCCTTCTGCAAATGACAGTCGAACCCCCGCGACAGACAAATCCTGCGAAGGAAGTCTGCCGTCGCCTCAACCGTCAGCCGAAACGCGAAGCAGAGCTGGAACGCGGTTTTTCGTGCGATCTGTTTGTGCTTTGAATACCATTTTCCAATGTCCCGCGGAACCGGAATGTCCGCTGACTTGAATTTTTCCTCAAGAAATGCCGTCTTTTCCTCTGCGCTTTCTGGATCGCCCGCAAAGCCGTGCGCCGCGAGAAACGTATCCAGAGCCTTGTCAAACGTGCAAAAAAGCGCAACCGCCTCCTTTAGCTCCTCTAAATAATCCTCCGCATCGAGGATGCGAACGCTTTTATCTGTCAGAAAGTCTGTGTATGTTCCCATAGGTGTTCTCCTGTATGGATATTGCAGATGTGTTGGCTGGGCTGGCGGTCAGGCTTTTCTATGCAGGATCAATGGCGTCATTTTTTCCATCAGCGCATCGGCAAGCCGTTCACTTTTTTCATTCATAATCTTCCTTTGCTGTTCTCTGCCCCATTCAACTGCTTTTTTTAAATTTTCCGGTCGTTCACTTAGGATCACGCGTTCCTTGTTCATAATTGCACCTCCGAACGATTGTCATAGCCTATGCCAGCATGGTAACTGTTCCTCAAAAAATAGTCAGCGGCATTTTGAAAATCCTTTAATTTCTCTGCCGCATTATTTTTATCGACAGACTCATTAAAAAGGGTGATTGCTTTTTCCAGAATCTCAACAAAAATTGCACATCTGTCAATGAGAAATCCAACAGTGACGGATGACTATGCAGCACGATGACGACACATTCCTCCGCAGAAGATACCAGATGATACGCGGTCGTATCACTTAACGGATCTACGTCATACTCATTGCCAAGCGCAATTCCAATGTATTTTCTTCCTGTTATCAGACAATATCTTCAAGAATCTATACGCGATCTTTCTATCTGCGGAAGTTCTACTACAAAATAATGTCCTGTTCTCCAATTATTTTAAACTGCTCGTTTTCAAAAACAACTGCCAATCCATGCTCCATATCAAATTTATAATCACACATAATTGCTACAATTCGTTTTGTTTCGTTTCTCACGACAAATAAACTTTGAGGCATGACATATTTAAAAATATTATTGATTGTTCCTGTCCCTATTTCATGTGCATTTTTGCATAAACAATATTCTTTCACTTTGGATTCCGATTCGACGATACAATTTCTGTGTTTGACAAGCTCCGCCACTGCATCCTTTTGCGTTTGTAATAATTCTTCATCGTCAAAACAATCATAGCTAACCTCAAGTTCAAATTCCCGATTCCAAATATTTATTATAACTTTATTCATCTAATTTACCTCCCATATTTTCTCCATCACGTTTTTTACATTCCATTACACCACCCGCATGTCTAAAAGTCTCATGTATTCTTGTAGGTACTAATTGGCATGTTTTCATATCGCTACATTCATGAATTGTTAATCCATTTTCTTTGATAAATTCTTTGACATCCCTCGGTTTAACATTTTTATTTTGCGCATTCCATTTCTCTGCACATATCTTATAGAATTGGTCAAAATTCTTTTCTCTAATAGATGTCATATTATCAATTTTCACTGTCTCTACCGCACATTTTGAAAAATCCGGTACGCCATTTTTATATTCAATCCCATCGAGCCCATATTCTGCCAATACTTTATTTACACTTTCATCATATGCTTTAAATTTCGAATTACCGGGCTCCCCTGTCCACTCGCCTCCATTCTTAGGCACCTGATCCATTCGCTCTTTTTCGGTAGTATAATAACCTTCGTGTTTTTCTCCTTCGGGTTTCTTAAATATTCGATCAACAAACCCCCTCGCATCCTTAACCGTCGTTCCGTTTTCCGGCCTTATATTTTTATAATTTTCCATAATTGGCCGCTGCATTTCCAGCACATCCGTATTTTTAAATTCATTCATCAAAATATCCGTCCTCCATCCTTGCAAATTTCAACAAACCGGCAAAATATATTATTATACTCTATATCTCTTTCAGCCTGCTCATACAAAATCAGCAGTAATGCCAGGTCAATTTGTTCTTTTGAGTAGCCTTTGACAGAAGGATTCAGTTTATTTACAACAGAATCCACCCAATCGAAAATATCACTGCATGTTTTAGACGCCTTGATTGCATCCTCCGCCGCCAAAAAATCATAAACCAGTGCTCGAAGAGCGTCAATCCCTTCCTCTCCTTCGCTCAAAATGTATTCCATAAATTCTCTTTTCACGGACGTATCAAGCTCCGACCTCAAAACCTGCTCCTTTAGCATCAAAATATCCTGCTTTTTGCCTGTCCGGAAAATTTCCTGATTCATGATGCACGCCAGCAAAGATTCCGGCAACTCGTTCCTCCCGGCATCCAGATCGCATTTACTTTGCGGCTCATAGCTGTAACATGCTTCTTCCTGATATTTATCAACCTTACAAAGCACCGGCTGAACCCACTCATTCTGATACATTGCCGCCACACCACACGGAAGCTTTGCCAATTCCGCAATCTGATCGTCATTCAGATTTGCCGCCCTTCCCACCAGCTCACGGTCTGTGCGGTCAGGCAGACGCATGATAATTTTTGTATTTGTATTTCTAATGACGGACATATCCATGAGTCCGGGCGCCTGATCTGCGATGATAAAGCCCTCGCCGTAAGTACGCATTTCCGCTATCGCATTGGCAAGCATCTCCACACTCTTTCCAAGAAGATTCGCACTCTCTGATGTGTGCTCTGTGGAAGTTCTCTTCAAAAGATTATGCGCCTCTTCAAGCACGGTAAGATGCTTTAGTTCGACGTTCATTCCATCCTCGCCTGTCATACGATATTCCTGCAATTTCAATACAAGCATTCCCATAATCAGAGCTTTTGTCTCGGACGATCCGACTCTGCTCAGATCCACAATCACATTTTTATCAAACAAATCCTCATTTGAAATCTCATTTGTTGTAAAAATTAATCCGTTCATTCCATTCTTAAGCGACTGCAATCGCGTAAGCAGCGAACCCTTATACGCGCCTTTATTTTCTGTATCATATTCGCTTGTCTCAATAATTTGTTTTATATTTTTTGCAACATCTTTAAACGTGGGATAAAGCTTATCCCCATACTTATTTACAGAGTAAAGCAGATCCCACCCGCAATCCATATACGATTTTTCCACTGCGCTTTTTAGCACGGCAGGCATTGCCGCATACATCGGCCAGCATACGTTAAAGATCTCAATCAATCGGTCAAGATGCTCTAAAATATGTATTTTATTTGGAAAACTGAAAGGGTTCATGCGAAGCAGCGGCGTTAGCATGGGGTTCGTCCCGTATACAGACACATCCTTCCGGTTTCCAAATATATTTTTATATTCTCCCTTCGCCGGTTCAACAACAAGAAAATGAACCGCCTGTTTTCGCGCCTTCGCCAAAATCTGATAGACCGTATTACTCTTTCCGGAGCCGGTGCTTCCTGTAACAAATACATGTGACGCAAGTGATTTTTTTGACAGGGCAACCCTACTTTTTTCCACATGGTTCATATGGAAAATATTGCCCAGCGCAAGCTCTTCTTCATCCGCTTCTATCGGGTCATAAGTTGCTGCATTCCTGCCAAATTCAGCGCATTCCATAATTGGAAGTCCCGCAATCGACTTTTGTGGAAAGTTCAGGGAATATGCAAGTTCCTTTCCGGAAAGACTTGTCGTCGCTGTCGTAATCGACGGATACTCGTTAAAATCGGGACTTGCTTCCAGTATTTCGGGATTTAACCCGAAGATGGGATGCCGAAGCTCCCGCAAATATTCACAGATCTCTTTCGCCTGTGCCCGCTCCTCCTCCACATTCCCGCGCCAGAGGTTAATCGCAGACTTCGACATGTACGACTCCTCGCCCAGCGTAAGCGCAAGGTAGGTATGCGCCACATTGTTCGCCACATTTTGATCCTCGCTCAGTACATACGCCGCAAAATCCCACATCCCGAGCGCCGTGCTCTGCTCCAGCCGCTTCATCTGATTTTCCAGCAATTCAAGCGCGTGCTTAATGTTAAAATTAGTAAAGGATTGCGTGATCCCTTCATTTTTTCCGATTGTTGCCGTGATCGTCGACGATCTGGCAAAATTCGCGCCGAAGTTACCGCCGAAATTTACGCTTTTTGCAGTTCCGGCTGTCCTCGCCATCGCCGTGGTCACAGCCTTACCCAAGGTGTTTGCAACCGCGGTGCCCGTCGTCTGTGCTACGCTGCTTGAAATCGTATTGGTAAGCCCTCTTGTGATCGTGTCGGAGGCTGTTTTGCCAAGTGCCTTGGCGGTGCTGGTACTCCATCCCAGACTGGAACTCTGATTCCATCCGTGGTCATAATGACTGTTAATATTAATCCCTGTGCTTTCACTTATCCCCGCATGTGCTACAGGTGTCCTTACACCAGCAGAAACAGATGTACTATGTTCAAGACCCACACCCACGCCTAACGTATCGGTGGTTCCCTCGGTCCTTCCTGAATTAACTCCCGCCGTCTCCGTCTCCGAACTACTCGTCCCATCCGTATGTGCACCGCTGCTCGACTCTGCATTTGACTCTGATTCCGTCGCTGAAGCGCTTTCCGACTCCGTATTTGTGACAGATCGGTTCTCTGACTCTCCGTCCGATCTTATTTGGGAAAAATTCTGCCCGTTTTGTATGCCGGCACTCGCTCCAATATTGATGCCCGCCGTTGCCGCCGAGCCTGTCGCCTGATTTTCTGAAAGGTAAAAGCTTGTCTGCCAGGAAGCATATGGAGCCATACCGGAATAAAATTCTCCAAGCTTTAACTTGCGCTCCTCTACATCCTGTATCGGCGTTGCCAGCAAAACAATCGTATACTCTTTCTTCTTTGTATCAGGTATAATGCCATCCAAAAGCTTTTCAATGGTCTGGCTGATAAATTTTTCCGACTTCTCCGTCGGGATATTGGATGCGCTCGCAACGGAATATGCCTTTTCATTTTTCAGGCACGGAAGGATGCCTCTGCCCTCTTCCCCCATCTGCGCACCGGGAAAATTCCCCCGAATTGCTTCCATTAAACGGCATTTAAAAATGTCCACATCAACATTATTTTCCGCATTATCTGTATTGACGACTGCCAGATATACACTTGTTTTCTTTTGTGTCCGGTTAAATACAAGCGCAATATTACAATCCTCATTGGACAAAACTGCATACACATTGACAAGCTTTTCCAGATTATTTTCTTTCTTATCCGTTATCCATTTTGTAATATTAAAGTAACGGATATTATGCTCTGCGCCAAACGGCATATCATACTCAGCCCCGTTTTTTACTGGCAGATATAACGCTTTGATCTGCGACAGATATGCGCTGAATATTTCGATACTACTTGCCGCCAGCATCCGCTCCGTACAGGCGCACGCCGCCGCGTCGCCCGGGTCGGGCTTTTCTAAAAGGTACGCCTCCCGCTGTAGCTGCACACTCTCTACCTGATCAGGGCTAAGCGTCGCCAGCTTTGCAATCCGGTTCCCTGCGGCTTCCCCGACCCGCTTTAAAACATTTCTTACCCCCATCGATCGATTCTCCTCTTATTGTAAAACCTTCCAGTCCATCCGGCTTTTAATTGCCGCAAACGATTCGAGAAGCAGCTGCCGGTAATTCTCCAGCTCGGTTATTTTTTCCGACTCCTCCTGTATCAATTCCGCCATATCGCGAAGCTCCGGATTATATTTTGTAATATTTGCCTCTATATTTGACGTAAGCGTCTGCTCCCAGCTTCGAAAGCTTGCAAAGCAATTGTCATTTACTTCCTCCGCAATAAGCTGAATATTTTTCCTGATCTTATCGTTGTAGGCATCAGAAAGCTTTTTCGTATTCAGCTTTTCATTATCCATCAGCTTAAAGCCAAAAAACATACCCTGTAGAAATTTATCCTTGATAAAAATATCTTCTGCATGATCGTCAAACTCTAACCCCTGATAATTGATAATGACATCCGAAAGCTCGCTGCTTTGCGCCGTAGAAAGCGCCTCGGAACCGGTAACGATCTCTACGAATCGCCTGCGCATCATCTGTGCATTTGCAACCCAGATTTCTTTTATCTTCTCATTTAAGAAATCCTTTGCCTTCATCATATTTTCCTTATAGTCCTGTGTGACAATCTCAATCAGGCTGTCGGAGGTCGCCTCGTCAATTTTATCCTCAGTTAAATCCATCTTTCTTTTATGCTCTAAAATTTTTTGAAAATCCCTCACCAGATCATCTTTTGTCGTCCGGACTGTCTCTAAAAGATTTCCTTTTAACATTTCCTGCGTATTCGACTTCAAATGATCCAGTATACTGTCCTTTGCTTTTTCAAAATTTTCTTCCTGCTCAGAAAATTGATTCTCCTCTTCATTCTGCTTTTGAAGCTCTGCGGCGATCTGATCTAATTTTTCTGAGCTATAATCCTCGCGTATCGCTTCTCCCAAAAATCCCTTTATCTGTATTTTTGCATCTTTTTCATAGTCCTTTTCTAATCCCTGCGATTCCTCTAAAATGCTGTCGATCAGCTGTGTACTGGAGCTCTCCAGTTCTTTCGTTCTTATCCCTCGCCTGCGATCCAGCTTCTCCACCCTTCCCGAAATTCTTTTGTTTGATTCTTCTATCACACTGTTCAAAAACATATATACCATCTGACATTTATTATATGCGGCGTGCTTACTCGCAAAATTTTCCATTTCCGATTCCACACAATACAGCCCACTGTTTGCATAGACCCGATCATGACATTTTTCAGAATAAGAGGCGGCGTTATTTTTCAACTGCTTCGGCATGATGTTATAATCATATAAAACCATATAGTCTTCATCCTCGGGATCTGCAAACATGTCTTCCTGCAAGCGATATGTTTTCCTGTAATGCTTGTCTGTCAATTCGCCATTTTTCTTTGCTCCAAGTCCCATAATCGATGAAACAAAATAAATTCCGGCTGCATACATTTTTTCAACCGCAGCATATTCCAAAATCTCTTTTATATGCTCCTCCGAAAATCCATCCTCCGGCAAATCCGAGCTGTCTGCCTTGTTGAGCACAATCATTGTAAAACGATTGTCTAACGCCTTTATCTCAAAAATTTTATCGCAAAGGCTTGCATTATCCTCGCTGTCGATGGCATCATACTGGGATACCCAAACCGGAATCCCATTTGAAAATCCTTCCAGTGCTTCAAAAAGTACCTTTGCATGCTCGGCATTTGTTGCGGAATTGGAGCCCGGCGTATCAAAAATAACAAAGTGATTGTGCGATTGGCCCAAAACTCCATTTTTTGCAAACGGTATCTCCAACTCGATGACACTTCCCAGCGTCTTACTGTCTTTATCCTTCTTTCCGATATTGTTGATCGTCTCCAGCGCGCATTTGATGTAAAAAAATATATCTGGTTTTTTGCACTCTTCGAGCGCACACATGACCTGCTGCGCCAGCTCGCTCTGCGTGTCTCCAGCCGTAACCCTGCATTCCAAACCCTCAAAGGAAATTTCCGTATTTTCCTCTTTATACTCAAACCGCACCTTAGCCCGATCTGCCTGCGACGACCGTACAATTTTATAAACCCGCGCTGTGATCGGATCCCCTCCGCTCGGCAAAATCTCTCCTCCGATCAGCGCATTGATAAACGTTGATTTTCCTGCGCTGTAGTTTCCAAAAACACAAATTGGAATGATATCATTTAATGTGTCAGAAACTTTGTTTAAATCCTTTATGACATTCGCATCGTCAGAGACAACATTTCTGATTACCGGGTGAACTCTCTCAAATATTTCTTTAATATCGTCAAATATATCCCTCGCATTTTCCAGCACATGTTCCGTTCTGGAAAGAAAAAGCTTTTCCCTCACATGTTCCTGTCGACACGCGTTCTCCAGCTCCATATAGTCATCTGCCGTACCCTCAAACAATAATTCTGTTTTCTCCGTTCCGTTATCATATTCGGCAATAATAATATCTATCATTTCCTTTATCTTGAAAGGGAAAAACGCTTTCTCAGACACAATCTCCCGTAAACGGCTGTTTGCATTGTGTTCCCTGATGTCTTCCCATCGTCCATTTCCTTTATCAAAATAAGAAAAATGGATCTGTCTTTCGTATGGATTGCTTACTATTTTTATTTTTGCCATGGCTTTCTCTCCTGTGCAGGCGCATTATTTGCGCATTATATCTTATCTCATGTTTTATCATGTTTATTTTTCATTTTAATCTCAATCTCAGACAAAAGCAATAGCTGCACGCAATGTGCAGTAATATAAATGCTTTTTCAGAACATATTTTCCACCTTTGTACCTTAAAACAATACATGAAGATGTTATGAAAATGGAAGTTAATTGCCTTGTTCGCAAAGGATCAAACGGATTGCTGAAGAGCAAAAGTTCACCCGTTATGTTGGAGGATAATGGGACCATGGGAACAAGCGCTCTGCCTGAAGGCTCTTGCACTGTCATTTCCGACTGAAATATATAAATTTTTCTAAATTTATGCAAGGATTCCGCTTCCCGGATCGTATTATAAATAGAAAACACTTAAAAAACAATATTTTATCCAAAAGGAGGCACCCTGAAATGAATCTGTTAAAACACTGGAAAAAGTCGGCCATCATGGCGATGACCGCACTCACCTTAACCTGCAGCTTTGCTGTTCCCGTGATGGCACACTGCCACAGCGGCGGCAGCCATTGCAGCACACAGAAAGGCGTTTACTGCCCTTACCATGATACGTATCATACCAAAAAAACGAACTGCAAAAATTACTGTCCCAAACACAAAACAATCCATGAAAACGGTAAAAAGCATCACGCAAACCATCATCACTGATCCACAGACAAAGCTGCCGCCAAAAACGAAGAATGACCACACACAATTTTCAAAATGTGATCTCCCGTTTTTGGCGGCAGCTCTTTTCAGTTGGCACAAATGCTCGTAAACTCTACGTTTTCATATAGCCGGCGCAGTGAACGCACAGCCTGTCGGAACTGTTACAAAGGCGATTCACCTGCCGCCTGCCGCGCCGGTTCACTTATGACCGCTTCCATGATGCCCGTGCCCGCCATGATGGGATGAGGAACCGGTATTTCCTGCCCCGTCGTCATCTGTATGATTATCTGAATTTTCACCATCCAAAACATCATATTCGGAATCCACTGTATCAGAAGCATTATACTCCTCATTTGCATGGCCCGTGTAATTTTCCCCTCTGTGCTGTCCGCCTCCATAACCGTTGTGTTCCCGGATGCACTGGTGAATCTCGGCCATACTCATCTCACGGCAGTCTTCCACCGTGATCGTACTGTCATATGCCGAAAGCTGCAGATACGCATGATATTTCCCAAGCGAAAACCCGTATTCGTGCGCCACGGAAACCAGCCCGATATCCGCGCTGACGCTGTAGCAGTTGTGCCCGCCAGAGCTGTGGCATTGCGCAATGCCGGCCTGCAGCTTACCACTTCGCATGCCGGGCGCTGCCACCGTAAAAACAAGCTCCGCATCATCTGAGAGATATGCTCTCATCACGGTTCCATCCACAATCAGATTGACCGCATCCGTATATTTTTTCCCTTTTAGGGACAGGCCTTCTACAAGCGCGGCCCCATCCGCATTAAATGCCGTGATACCTACAACCCGGTCAAGGCGGTTTAACGCAAGCTCAACGGATGGATTTACGTCGATACTCACATAGGAAACCGGCGCCTGCATCCATGAATAACCGCCTGCTACAACCACAAAAAGCAACAGGATGCACACTGTCACGAGTATTTTTGAGATCCCCGGACGGTGGGAATAAACGCCCCCTCCGCCCCGCTGCTCCAACAGGAACTGTCTGGTTGAGCCTTTCAGCTCCTCATCTGCCCTGATACTGTCAAATGCGTCATGTATATGGTTCGCCAATCTCCTCACCTCCCAGCCTTTCTCTCAACATCCCGCGCCCTCTTGAGAGCAGCG
>CASCGD010000003.1 GCA_949132985.1 uncultured Lachnospiraceae bacterium | reverse complement strand
TTTTTCCTTTGTGCTATCGGGAAAGCAGACCAGCAAAATGTAAGGCTAGTGTACTGAAATGTTCATATTTCGCCAAATGAACGTGTCAGCACACTAGAGTATACTACTATAATTTAAGGGGTTGTGCAAGTTTTTTGTTCAGCAGAGCCGCAGCGCACACAAAAATAGCACCTGAACCCATCGCCCAGGTGCTATCGGAGCATCATCAGATGAAACCGCTTTTTGGCATATGCCGCAAGCTTATTTCATCTGCTCCTCCTGCCTCTTGATCATCTTTCTTACCATCTCGCCGCCGATAGAACCGGCTTCGCGGGATGAGAGGTCGCCGTTATAGCCTTCCTTCAACTGTACGCCTAACTCGCTTGCAACCTCTTCCTTGAAACGCTTCATAGCGTCCTTTGCCTCAGGTACTGCCATCTGGTTTGTGCCAGAACTAGAATTATTACTTGCCATGGTTCATTTCCTCCATATACGTTTGCTTTTGAGTAAATAGTTGTTACTCTAATCCATATTGTTTCCGTGTCGGATAAAAATATGATAGGAAATTTCTGGCTGTAATTCTGCCGTTATATACATAAATATGAGAGCCGTTAACGCATCCAGTCCAAATCCGGCCGCGCCGAATACCTCGGTATCTCCTGCCGCGCCTCCTCTGCAAACCGCTCCACAATCTCATCCATTTTCTTTTTCCGCAGCAGCACAAAAAGCAGAACGATATAAGGAACCACAGCGATCAGATTTACCGGCGTATACTCGGAAATGACCTCGTCCACCGTTCCCCTGTAGAGTCCGCCTGTGATCAACGCCGCAAAATCCACAAGGGCATGCAGCGCCACCGTCACCCAGATACAGCCCGTGCGAAAATAGATCGCCGCGAACGCCATGCCCATTGCGGCCGCGCTCACACACTGTACCAGCACACCCATCGGCTTTGCGGACAAGAGATTTGTCAGGTGAGCCAGCCCGAATAAAATACCGGAAACCACGACTGCCCTCCAGATCCCTCCGTGCGTCGCGCCGTAATGCCGCCGCAAAAGCTCCGCCAGAACGCCCCTGCACAGAAATTCTTCCGTCACGCCGATAAGCACCATGGTCACCGCAAAGGTCACGATGAGATACCATGGCTTTAACACGCGCTCTCCCTCATAAGTCACAAACAGTCCAACTGCTGTGTAGACACTGATAAACAGGAAATATCCGCCTACGAGAAGTCCTCTGCAAAAACCGATGCCGCGCCTCTTAAAAATATACGAACAACCGCTCAGACAGATCGCCGCAAGTGCGATCAGCGCTCCGAAGACCTCCTGCCCCGCCATTAAAACATAGTAATCTACATCCCATCCCAGAACAACATAAACCACCACCGAAACTGCGGTTCCTGCCACCATCATGCCGCCCAACACAAGAATTTCGGCCAAAATGCAGTAAATCAGCGTATGCTTCAGCGCAAAGCTTTGAATTGTTTTCATATACGACTCCTTTTATAAAATGTATATATCCCAGGAAAAATTTGCCGCCTTTTGGCCTATGTGATATACATGGCAAATTTCATTCGCCATGTATATCACACAGGGCATCAGCCTGTAATTACAGGTTCACCTGCTGTCTGCGCAGAAGCAGATACGCCACAGACAGTATGACCGCCGAGAGGACAAGTGCAAGCAAAACCATCCCCATTTTTCCAAGCCTGAAAAACCACTCGGCCGCGCGAAGAGACACTATCGTCACTCCGCTGTCGGGATGGGCAAACATCACCTCGTTGACCCGCGGTGATCCGATACAGACCGCCGCCCACAGCAGGCAAAAAATCCACAGCGCAATTTTTCCGAATTTGATGACCAGCGACCCGAATAAAACGCCGACTGCCGTCCCCAGCAATGCCATCACCAGCAATATATTCCATTCTAACACATGTGCCGCCGGATCGTCTATCCGAAATCCCGGATACATCACCCGCAGTCGAAACCGCTCCAGAACATGCAGACACAGCGCCATCGCCTCCACGACAAGCGCCGAGACAAACACCGCCAGCGTATAGGCCGGGAAAAAATTTTTCCGCGTGCGCCCCAGCGAGATCGCATAGTTATACACGTTTACGATATGCTGCATAACCCCAAAGAGCAGCGCGACCAAAATCCCCACAAATGCCATCATGCTTCCCATACACACAACCTCTGTCTCCATGCCTTCCTGCATCCGCCAGATGATTTCGTGCAAAACCGTTCCAAGCACAAACAGTCCCCCTGTCGTGCACAGGCCAATGATATAAATATCCCGCTGTAATTTTATCTGATCAATCAATGCCTTCATATTTTTGCCTTCCTCCCATCATGTTTCGCCCGTTAAACACGAACCTCCATTTTTCTGATAAACAGCCAAACAATCACCGCCATAACCACATACCACACAAGAACAGCAGCCGTCACATATACCGGTGCGCAGGGAATCATCTCGTTGCCGAAAATGCCTGCCAGACCGCCAATAACTCCGCCCACAAACGCGCCGAGCATCACGATCAGTACATACGCAATCTTTCCAAACCGCCTTACCAGAATCCCCATCGTCATCGACAGCCCCATATCAAACACAAACAGATACAGCACTGGCAGACACACATCTGACTGTAAGAGCAGCGGCCAGCCTGCCGGAACTGCAAGATAGTAGAGAACCAGCACAAGTTCTGTCACCGCCAGCTCAAACACATGCATATAAACTATGCTGAAAAACGTATGTCTGCGGGTACAGCCGCAGCTCATGCCATACTGCACGTAAGTGACAATATCCACCATGCCATAAAACAGATACATAAGACTTCCCACCATCAAAACCGACTGCGGAAACCGTCCCACAATATTCACCAGGGTAAAATTTGTGCCCTGTAAAATCATAAAATAAAAGATAAAGCCAACTGCCATGACCAGCGTCATGCCGACACAGCGGCACGCACGCCACGTAGCACATTTGTATGCACGCATCAATCCGCCCATCCTATGCCTCCCTTCCGCACAGCGCCACAAATAAATTTTGCAGTGACACCGGCTGAACCGTCACATCATGACCCGGATGAAGCTGTTGACCCGCAGACAAAAGAACCGTCACTCCTTTGCTGCGTCCGATGTTCTCTACATGGTGAATGGTAAGACCCTCACAGGCCGCATCCACCTCCCCGGCAAGCCCGCTCACATGCACGGCCCGCTCTAAAAGCTCCTGCGTGTTCTCCTTTAATAAAATCATCCCGTCTTTTAAGAAGATGACCTCCTCAAACACGTTAGCCGCCTCCTCAATGATATGGGTGGAAATGATAAACGTCCGCCCCGAATTCACATGCTCCTCCATGAGCAGTTGATAAAAATCAGTCCGCGCCACCACGTCAAGTCCTGCAACCGGCTCATCCAGAATCGTGATGTCCGCTTTGCTCGCCAGCGCAACGATAATCGTCACCATGGAAAGCATACCCTTCGAAAGCTTGGATATTCTTTTTTTCACATTCAGGTCAAACCGCTCCACAAGCCGTTTTTCCATCTCCCGGTCCCAGTTCGGGTAGTACATGCGCGCCATCATCAGATATTCCTTCACCTTCACACTGTTTGGCCCGAGAATACTTAATGTATTTAATTCCCGCGAAAAGCACAGGTGCTCTAAAGCCTGCTGATTTTCCCAAACCGGCATTCCATCAAGGATCACCTCTCCGCCTGTGGCTGGATTCTGGGCTGTCATAACAGACAGCAGCGTCGTCTTTCCCGCTCCGTTTCTCCCAATCAGGCCGTAAATCTTTCCCTGCTCGATGGTAAGATCAATGCCGTGCAGCACCTTTTTTTTCTTGTACGCCTTTGAAATATTTTTACAAACTAACTCGCTCATATCCTTCCTCCTTCATTTCCTTATAATCCTGGTTTGTACAGCCGTGCCTCACTGTTCCCCATCGATCATCGCTACCAACTCACCCCTGCTGATACCAAGGCTTTTCGCCTCCTCTAAAAGATTTCTCACATAGTTGCCATAAAAAACACTTTTTCGTTTTTCGATAATCTGAGCCTTCGCCCCCTCTGATACAAACATACCAATCCCTCTTTTCTTATAAAGTATGCCCTCATCCACCAGCAGATTTACACCCTTCGCGGCGGTCGCCGGATTGATCGTGTAGAGCTTCGCCAGCTCATTGGTGCTGGGCACACGCTCCTCCTCCAGCAGGATTCCCCTGATGATATCCGTCTCTATCATTTCGCTGAGCTGTAAATAAATTGATTTGTCCTGCGATAGCAGTTCATTCAAATTTTGCACCTCCTTCTGAATTAAGTAACACCCGTTTGAAAAACTCACGGACATGTCGTCGAAATGTATGCTCCTTTCTCCTCTTCACAAAATTAGTTATTTGGTTAATTACTTGTGTAATTAACCATAGCACACACGAAGTTCCCTGTCAAGAACTTTTCATTGATTTTTCATATTTATTGGAGTATACTTGATAGATAAAGAAGAAATGTATGCGGAATTGTCGGAACTGGCAGACGAGCAGGATTTAGGTTCCTGTGCCTTTGGCGTGTGGGTTCAAGTCCCACATTCCGCACTTCTCATTTTTGAAAAAAGCTCTTGTATCGATGAGCATATGAAACGGCGCGAAACAGAACACAGACAGTTCTGGTTTCGCGCCGTTTTCCGCACATTTGAAATTATAATTTTTCCGGCATTTGCTCAGACAAAACCGCTCCCGCATAAACAGGAACGACTTTATGAAAATCGGCGGTTATCCGAAGCACCGCTTAAGCCGCCGCTTTATCCCTCGCATACAGCACCTTCAGCAAGATCGGCGTCATGATGCTCGAAACAATAATCAGCAGAATGACGGACGTAAAATATTCCGGTGTCAGCATTCCGGCAGCCAGTCCCCGCTGCGCCACAATCAGAGCAACCTCGCCCCTCGTCATCATGCCGACGCCGATTTTTACGCTGTCAAGAAAATGAAAGCGGCAAATTTTTGCCATCAGGCCGCAGCCGATGATTTTCGCCAGCAGCGCCACCGCAACAAAACCGGCAGAAAACAGCAAAAGTGAACCGTTCAAATGCTCGATGCTCGTCTTAAACCCGATACTCGCAAAAAAGATCGGCCCAAAGATCATATAGGAGCTGACATCCATCTTTCGGTCTATGTAAGAGGAATCCTGAATCGAGCAGAGCACGATGCCCGCCACATACGCCCCCGTAATATCCGCGATTCCGAAAAAGTACTCCGCCGCATAGGAAAAGAAGAAGCAGAGGGCAAGGCTTAAAATCGGAATGCGCTGCGTGTGCGGATACAATTCATCCAGCTTTTTGAAGATTCGGAATGCGACAATGCCAACAATAAACGCCGCAATAAAAAAGAGCAGCGTCGATACAATCACACCGGACGGGCTGGAACCCGGATTTTTAAAGCCGATTACAAACGTGAGGACGATAATGCCGATAACGTCGTCGATGATCGCCGCACTCAAAATCGTCGTCCCAACCTTTCCTTTCAGCTTTCCAAGCTCTTTTAATGACTGCACGGTAATGCTGACGCTCGTCGCCGTCATGATCACGCCCATGAATACCGCGGTGTAAAATTTTTCCGAACCCCAGGGAGCCGCCCCATAAAAGCCCATGTAAAACAGGGTTCCTCCAATCAGCGGAACAATGACGCCCGCACAGGCAATCAAAAATGCAACCGGCCCGGTCTTTAACAGCTCCTTTAAGTCCGTCTCAAGGCCTGCCGAAAACATGAGCAGCACGACGCCCACTTCCGCCATATCCACCAGAAAATCCGACTGCTGGACGATCCCGAGCACGCTCGGCCCAATAATCAGGCCGGCGATAATCTCGCCCACCACCTGCGGCGCCTTGCATTTGCGAGCCAAAATACCGAAGGATTTCGCGAAAATAATAATCAGCGCCAGATCCCTGAAAATAGAATATGTCTCCATCTTACTTTCCTCCTCAGAATACAGTTAGGATACCCCGTTTCCGCATCGGGAAGGGGTATCCTCAAGGAATTATAGCACAAAAATTTTATACGTAAATAGGCAATTTATCTAAATTTTTATCTAAATTTCGGCCATCTCTTCTCTTGATTATGGATACGGGCCTGCCGCCTGCTTCCATATTCCGTCTGCCGGTCACCTCCAGCAAATGAAGCTTCGATACATCCAGCGCTCCCAGCCTCGGACCTACCAGGAAAAGAGTTTTCCGGATACGGTCTGCACGCTACACCCGATGCCGGATACGGCCGCGGACGATGCTCAAAACCGAAAATCCCTGCTCCCCTGCCCGATCTTCTCAAGATTTTCCACAACGATGCCGCGCACCTTCTCGCTGGGAATATGCGCAAGCTCTTTTTCGATAAGGGCGTCCCCGATTGCGCGGGTGTCGGGCTTCGCGTAATCGCACAGATATTCCTTTAACGTCATAAGCGCGTTGGGATGACAGCAGTTTTGAATCTGGCCGCTCTTGCACAGCGACATGAAGCGGTCGCCCGTGCGCCCTTCGCGGTAGCAGGCCGTGCAAAAGCTCGGAATGTATTCCTGCTGCATAAGCCACTTTACGACCTCATCCAGCGGACGGTTGTCGATGACATCAAACTGCGCGGAGTTTTCCTCCTCCGACTCCTCCTCCACGTAGCCGCCCACGCTGGTGCGGGAGCCGCCGCTGATCTGGGAAATGCCAAGCTGCAGCACACGCTCCCGCGTCTTTTTGCTCTCTCTTGTCGATACGATCATACCCGTATAGGGAACCGCGATACGGATGCACGCCACGAGTTTTGCAAAAATATCGTCGTCGATACTGTTATCGAACGCCGACGGGTCGATGTCGTCGGCATGTCGGATACGCGGCACACTGATGGTGTGGGGACCGACACCATGAACCGCCTCTAAATGCTCCGCGTGCATCAAAAGTCCGGCAAACTCATAGCGGTACATCTCTAGCCCGAAGAGCACCCCCAGCCCCACGTCGTCGATACCGCCCTCCATCGCCCGGTCCATCGCCTCGGTATGGTAAGCGTAATCATGCTTTGGCCCTGCCGGGTGGAGGGTCTCGTAGCTCTTTTTGTGGTACGTCTCCTGAAAGAGAATGTAGGTGCCGATACCCGCATCTTTTAAGCGCCTGTAGTTTTCCACCGTCGTCGCTGCGATGTTGACGTTGACCCGGCGAATGGCTCCGTTTTTGTGCTTGATACCGTAGATCGTCTCAATGCTCTCAAGCACATACTCGATCGGGTTATTGACCGGGTCCTCCCCTGTCTCCAGCGCCAGCCGTTTGTGCCCCATATCCTGTAGCGCAATGACCTCGCGCCGAATCTCCTCCTGGGTCAGCTTCTTTCGCGCAATGTGCTTGTTTTTGATATGGTAAGGGCAGTACACACAGCTATTGATGCAGTAGTTGGACAGATACAGCGGCGCAAACATGACGATGCGGTTGCCGTAAAAATCCTTCTTAATCTGCTTTGCCAGCTCGTAGATCTCCTCGTTTTTATCCTCCAGCTCGCAGTCTAAAAGGACCGCCGCCTCCCGGTGAGAAAGGCCCTTGCGAAGCTTTGCCTTCTCGATAATCCGGTCGATAAGCGCCGCGTTGCGCTTATTTTTTTCTGCGTATGCCAGCGTCTCTAATATCTCTCCGTCGTCAATGAATTCCTCTGCCTTGTTTGATCTTGGATCGTACATCTCTCTTCCTCCTGTTTCTGGTTTTATTTGAACATCAGAGTCAAGTCCCTAATTCCTGCGGACTGTCCTGCCCTTTGTCAATTCACATAATCTCCCCGGCTGCCCGACAGCTCGTATCCAATGGACGCGATGCGCTGCCGCAGGCAGTCCACGCACTCCGCCGCCTCATCCCCGGTGCAGATTTTGTTGTCATAAAGCATATATTTCTTCCGCACCGTCTGAGGCGAAAGATTCGGCATAACCACGTTCGCTCCGGCCAGAATGCCTTTTTCCCTGCCATGCGGATGGATCGTCCCCAGCGCCGTCGTTGCCGGAAGCAGCACGCAAGGCTCCATGAGACGGATGATACCGAGCAGCCGCAGCGTTAACTCCAGACTACCCTGCGCCTCCCCCGCAAAAGGCGTATCACATTGCGGCACAAAGGGACCGATGCCCACCATATGTGGCTTCAGCTCATGGATAAACTGCAAGTCCTCCGCTAGGCATGCCGCAGTCTGCCCCGGTGAACCCACCATAAAACCACAGCCCACCTGATAGCCAATCTCCTTTAAATCCCACAAGCACCTTTTCCGATGCTCTAAGGACAGCTCCCCTGGGTGGAGCCGCGCATAGTGCGCCTCGTCTGCCGTCTCATGACGCAGGAGATACCGGTTCGCCCCTGCCGCAAAAAGCGCCTCATAGCTCCCCCGCGCTCTCTCCCCAACGGAAAGGGTCAGTGCGCAGTCCGGCCAGCGCGCTCTGATCTGTGTAACAATCGATACCATCCGTTCATCCGTGAAATACAAATCCTCGCCGCCCTGCAAAACAAACGTGCGAAATCCAAGACCGTAGCCCACCTCACAGCAATCCAAAATCTCCTCCTCGCTGAGCCGGTAGCGCTCGGCATGCGGCGCACTTCTTCGAATGCCGCAGTAATAGCAGTCGTTTTTACAGTAGTTCGTAAACTCGATCAGCCCCCGCATGTAGACCGCTTTTCCGTAGACCCGCTCACGCACCGCGCGGGCGCGGGCAAAAAGGTACGCGTCGTCCTCCGGCTTTGCCCCCACAATCAACGCCGCCAGCTCCTCCTGCGGCAATATGTGATTTTTTTCCAGCGTTTCAATTTGTTTCCTTCTGTCCATCTGCTCCTCCGGTGCCCTGTTAAATCATTTCCGCCCGCGAAATCGCAACCGTACCTTCCCATGACCGCTGTCAGTTTCCGCATCCTGTCAAATCATTCCCGCCGAAAAACACAGGCCCGCCGCCTCATCCGCGACCGTCATGCAAAATATTTATCAATCAGCCCCGGAAACACCGACAGCGAACGCCTTAAAATTCCATTCATCTGTGCGATCGCCGTCCCGTAGTTCGTCACCGGGACGCCCTGTGCCCGGGCCGTTTCCATGCGCGCACACACCTCCCGCTCCGTCAGCATGCATCCGCCGCAGTGCAGCACGAGGGCATATCCCGACAAATCCTCCGGGAAATCCTTCCCCGAGGCAAATTCCAGTTGAAGCTCCTTGTTTGTATATGTTTCCAGCAACCGCGGAAGCTTTTCGGTTCCGATATCGCCGCACTGCCTGTGATGCGTACAGCCCTCGCAGATGAGCACGCGGTCTCCGTCACCAAGCGCCGGAAGCTTTGCCGCGCCTGCTACGGCCAATTCAAGGAATCCCTTATGACGCGCCATCAAAATCGAAAACGACGTGAGCGCCACGTCCTTTGGCACTGCCGCCGCAACCTTTCCGAAGACCTGAGAATCGGTGATAACCATCGCCGGCGGCGCGGAAAGCTCCGAGAGCGTCTGTGCCACCGCATCCTCCTTCACCACAAGCGCACGCGCGTCCGCATCCAATATGTCACGAATCGTCTGCTGCTGCGGTAAAATTAACCTGCCCTTCGGCGCTGCCGAATCGATGGGAACGACTAAAACCAGCAGATCGCCGGGTTTTACCAAATCTGTAACAAGCGGGGGCGCCGTTTCCTCCACGTTCGCCAGGGTGCCGAGGGCGCACTTTAATTCTTCAATGCCCTGACCGCTCTTCGCGCTCACCCAAAACTGCCGCTCGATGGGCACGCCAGGCAGCCTGCTTCCTGCCTCACAGCCGATGGCCTGCTGCCCTGACATGCAAATCTGCTCCGCAGAGCCGGGACGGCCATCCGTACCTCCCGGTGCAACCGGCACGTCCAGATCCGATTTGTTCCACGCGATCAGGTATGGCAGCCGGCGCTCTTCCATCAGTCCGAGCAGCTCACCGTCTGCCTCCCGCACACCTGCCGCCGCATCGATGACGAGTACGGCTACGTCGATGTCCCGCAGCACCTGCCTTGTGCGTTCCACGCGCTTTTCTCCCAGCGCCCCCGCATCGTCAAAGCCCGGTGTGTCCACGATCACCACCGGGCCCACCGGAAGCAGCTCCATTGCTTTTTTAACCGGGTCGGTCGTCGTCCCCGCCGTCCGGCTTACGACCGATAGCTCCTGCGCCGTCACTGCGTTGACAAGACTCGATTTGCCCGCGTTGCGGCACCCGAAAAAACCAATGTGAACGCGCTCGGCGCTCACGACGCTGTTCATACTCATAGCTCTCTCCCATCCTTACTGCATACACGAAGCCCACTGCAAATCACTTTTATCAATTATAGCAGATTTTCTTAATTTTACAACCACGGAGCTTTCTTTCATCCCCCATGCGCCGCAAAAACGGGCGGAAGCCTTGATATGCTCCCGCCCGTATCCGTCATAAAACCGTATGATACTGCCCTATTCTTTTTCCGTCGCCATCACGCCGTATACATAGCCCTCTTCCATTCCGGCTTCACCTTCCTTCCACTCGGTCTGGGTAACGTTACGCTCTGCGTCCAGCGCCAGCTTTTTCACCGACAGGGCGTACTCCTTTGTCGACCTGCTGCCGTCCTTCCCGGTCACGGAAACGCTAAGTGTCGCTCCCTCAAAAACGCCAAGCTGCTCGCGGTACGCCTCTGCCAGATCGTACTTCGACGAGGTCACGTCGTCCGGAATGTAAAAGCCGTAGTACAATCCCGCCTCGTATGCCCCTGAGACCTCCGTTCCGACCTTTGTGCAGTGGTAGGCAATGACATCACGGGGTTCCTGATCCTCCGTCTTCTCGTTCGGATCATAATCGCCTATCAGACTGTAAACCGTGTGCGTATTCGGGTCGCCGTCCTCGTCCGGCATCCCTCCCTCCATGATAGCTTGGATAGCGTCCACCGTCGTCTCCTCGATCGTCGTCGTATACAGTGCGCCCTTGTCAATTTTCATATCGACGTCCGTGATACCGTCGCCCTGCACCTGAAAGAGCATTCCCGTAAAGCCGCCTTCACCGTGCCCGATATCGGTGAACACAAGGCCGTCGCCCGACACACCGGTCTTCACACCCTCCGGCGCATATGCGGCCAAAGAAAAGGTCGGCTCCACCGTACAGAACCCGTCCTTCGCACTGCCCTCTGCCGTGGGGATTCCCTTTCCTCCCACAGAGCCGTCCGCCGCAGAGACACCGCTCCTGTCTGCGACCTCCGTGACCGGGGCATCCCCGCCCACAAAGTCACCCGCCGCGACTCCTGCCGCTACAAGCAGTGCTGCACAAGCCGCAACCGCCGCTGTTGATTTTACGATCCCTCTCATTTTTACGCTCTTATTCTCTCTCATGATATTCCTTCCTTCCTTTTCGATCGTTAAAAAGGCAGCTTCAGCTTTCTCCATCACGATCGGCGGCACCTCGATATCATGTTGAAAAATTATTTTCTCATTCTTATCCATATGATTTGCTCCTTTCGCCCGCTTTCCGTGCAGGATGCTATCTATCGGCAGCACACATGCTTCAGATTCCCTGACAGCTGCGATATCCGTCCGCGTAATAGCCTGCCAGCTTTTGCCGTGCCCGCCAGAGCCTGGTCTGCACCGTACTCTTCGGAATTTTTAAAATTCGCGCAATCTCCTCGGTGCGGTATCCCTCACCGTAGAACAGCTCGACCACAACGCGTTGCTGTTCGTTCAGCACGCAAAGCGCTTCCTTCCATTCCAGATTGTAGTGATCCTCCGCCGCCGGCTCTTCCCAGCCTTCAAGATCCGTGAACCGCTGGTTTCGTTTGCGGATGTCATAGCACTTGTTGATCAGGATCCGCGTCATCCATGTGCTGAAATAACGCGGCTCTTTCAAGCTGCCGATCTTCTCCCAGCAGGCAAGAATCGCATCCTGAATCGCATCCGCGGCATCCTCATCGTTCATGAGGATAGACACGGCAACCCGGTACATATCCTTCATGTGAAGCTGCATCAGCTCAGTGAAAGCATCCGTTTCACGCCTTTTTGCCCTTTTTACCAAATCGCTTCTTTGTTTTTCCTGCATATCTGCAGTACCTCCCGTGCGCACTGTACATGCAAAACCTCCACGAAGCGTCCTTCGTTTTCGTTTTACATACATTAGACAGACCCACTCTCCAAAAAATCCCAAAAAGTTTAAAAACTTTTCTTGAAATTCAATCCCGGTTTTTTTACTACTTATTATTGTATCAGGAAAGGAGTCCTTCATGTCCGAAAATTTCGCGCGGAAAATCAAAGACCCCCGATGCACGCAGCGAAATATCATAGCAGCAAGCTTCCATTTGCAGATTTACGCACAAAGCCGGGGGATTAATCCCCCGGCTTTATTTTCTCTATAACCATAATAATCACGCTGCGCGATCCCATATCGTAACGTCCTGCCAGAAGCGGTTCCGCCTCCGGCAGCGCGCCTCCCCGCATTGTATCCGCTACCAGCATCCAGCGGTAGCCCGCCGGCGGGTCCGGGAATCCGGTTCCAAGCGTCTCCCAATAGGTGTTGATGCCCACATAGACCAGGTCATCCTCTCCCGCGTCATTTTTTCCCGCGTAGATCAGTCCGATCAGACGCGCATTATTCCCGCAGTCCGCATTCCACGCACGCCCGTGATGATAGGAAATATCCGCGAAGCCGCAGCTTGCCGGAGCCGTCGGCTTACGCAGCACCGGATGCGCCATGCGGAAATGAATCATAAACCGGGCAAAATCATAGACCTCCCGGTACTTCTCTTTTCGGTTCCAGTCCAGCCACGAAATCTCATTGTCCTGGCAGTAGGCGTTATTATTTCCTTTTTGCGTGTTGCAAAACTCATCCCCCGCAAAAAACATCGCAGGACCTCTGCTGCACAGCAGCGTAGCAAAAGCGTTTTTCACCATGCGCCGCCGCAGCTTTTCGACCTCCGGATCGTCCGTATCACCCTCACAGCCGCAGTTCCAGCTGTTGCCGTTATTATCGCCGTCCGTATTATTCCATCCGTTAGACTCATTGTGCTTCACATTGTAGGAATAAAGATCATACAGTGTGAAACCGTCGTGGCACGTCAAAAAGTTCACCGATGCACTCTGCCCGCGCACCAGCGGATCGTAAATATCGCGGGAACCGGTGATCCGCGCCACCGCCGCAGGAGCCATTCCGTCGTCGCTCTTTAAAAAACGGCGCATGTCGTCGCGGTATCTGCCGTTCCACTCCGCCCAGCGGTTCCAGCTCGGAAACGTACCTACCTGATACAGGCCGCCCGCATCCCACGCCTCCGCGATGAGCTTCACGCCGGAAAGAATCTCGTCAAACGCCAAGCTCTCCAGCAACGGCGGATTTTCCATCGGCACACCGTTTTTATCGCGGCTCAAAATTGACGCCAGATCAAAACGAAAGCCGTCCACACGATACTCGATGACCCAGTAGCTCAGGCAATCCATAATATAGCGCCGCACAATGGGGTCATTGCAGTTCATCGTATTGCCGCAGCCGCTGAAATTGTAATAATAGCCCTCCGGTGTCAGCATATAAAACGTCTTGTTATCGATTCCCTTAAAGGAAAAGACCGGGCCAAGCTCATTTCCCTCCGCCGTATGGTTGAACACAACGTCAAGAAGAACCTCTATGCCGTTGTCGTGCAGCTCACGGATGAGCCTTTTTAACTCGTCGCCCTCATGGTTGTGCTCCTGCACATAGGAATAACTTGTGTTCGGTGCAAAATAACACACCGTATTATAGCCCCAATAATCCACCAGCGTCTGTCCGTTGTGCTCTCTGGCGGAACCCATCTCGTCAAACTCGAAAATAGGCATCAGCTCCACCGCATTAACGCCCAGCTCCTTGAGATAAGGAATTTTTTCACGAATTCCCTCAAAGGTTCCCCGCGCCGTCACGCCGGAAGACGGATCCATCGTGAATCCGCGGACATGCATCTCATAGATGACCATATCCTCCAGGTTATTCTCCAGCTGCTTCTTTTTTCCCCAGTCAAAATTGTTTTCCACGACCCGCGCCTTGTAGACATAGCCGTCCTCAAACTTCTCTCCCCATCCGCGCTGCTCTGTCACAGCCTTGGCGTAAGGATCCAAAATGATCGCATTCTTGTCAAAACGGTGCCCCTCCCGCTCGTCATAGGGACCGTCAAACTGAAATGCATACTCAAAATCTTCTATTTTTAATCCGTACACAAACATCGAATAAATGTTTCCGATGCGATAGGTATCCGGATAGGGAAGCCTTGCATAAGGCTCCTTCTCGTGCGGGTGAAACAAAAGCAGTGTACAGCCTGTTGCGTGGTGAGAGCCGATCGTAAAGCTCACGCCGCCATTTCCCGGCGTTGCTCCGTTGGTGCGGTAAAATCCAGGGCGCACCGGAAAACCGGCAATCACGTCTAAGGGTTGCAGCCGTTGTCCCCGGACCGGCTCTTTATAACGTGGTGTGCCAATCATTCTAATTTGCCTCCATCTGTTCAAGAAAATATTCCTTTTCATAAATTATATTATAGGAACCCCTCCGGGAATCCTATAATCGGATTTACGTGCAGCAGCAGCTTCATTCTGAAGCTGTATTCTGGAAAATTCACAGTATAGAGATTATACACTATTTGGAAGCATATTTCCTTACTTTTTTAAATTTTTTTATAAGATTTTTAATTATATTATGATTCCCTGCCCTGCAATGCACACGATTTCCCCTGACGAAGCGTGCATAATGGCTGCGCGTTCCTCACGCATAGCGGGTCGTATGCTCCCCGTTCACATCATACCAGTGCTCAATCAGGCATTTCTGCTCCTCATCCACCTCCAGCGCCCTGCCGCCGAATATGGTGAAGCCCTGCACAAACTTTCCTTCCGACTCAAACCAGTAAAAGTACGTGAACGGAAGATTTTTCGGGTAAGAAGCTGCACACAAAAGCCCGAAGTCCTCCGCCCCGTCAAAGTTCACGTCCCGAACATCCGGCTCACCCTCCGCATGGCCTTTGTTTACAAACAATCCTTCCCACAGGTAATCCTGCGGCAGTGTCAGCTCCGCCGTCTCTATGGTCTGTATGAGCGTATCGCCGTCATAAACGTATATCCGTTCCACAGAAAAATAATTCTTTTCCGGCTCTGACGTATCAAGCACCACCGTCAGCAACCGCGTATCGGAGACGCGCACCGGAAATTGATACATGTCCTCCAGATTCTTCTTCTCCCGGGCATCGCGGCTCTGATCACTCGTTTTTGAATCTTTGCCGGTTCCGTCTTCCGCTTCCGCATCGTCCGGGGTATATTCAAACGGAAGGCCGCCATCCTCCGTCAGCAGCCTCTCGACCGCCGCTTTCGAATAAAAGCTCCACTCAGCATCCTCCTTTTCACCCTGCTCATTCACTGCCGCGCTCCATTCCTCCTCACTGACGGATGCGCCCTTCACATAATAAGAAAGCTCCGGATAGCCCTCCTCCTGCTCTGTCTGTTCCCCGGCATCGGAAAACGTACAGGAAATCAGCCAGTCAAAGGTACAGGTATTCCCTTCAAAACCCATCCTGCAAACACCGTCCAGTATCTCTCCCCCTCTGCCGTTGTACGTTCCGTCTGCCTTGAGCACTTCAAACGTCTGATAGCTTGTGGCAAAACCGAGCACCTCGTCATCCGCACAGTGGAGCACCAGGCAGCCGCCCATATCGCCCGACAAGCCTAAAATGCGCAGAACTGCCTCCTCCTCGCCGTCCCCGTCCAGATCAATCACCGTAAACTGCCAGATCTTCGCATATTCGCTGTGCGGGTCGAAAATATCCGGCACATCATCAATGTTCATGGAGACAGGCGCGTCCTCACCGTTCGCACAGAGAATCGGTCTTTCTCCCAATAGCGCTTCCCGAAGCAGCACCGCCGTTTTACTCCGGTTCCCGTCCGAACCGTCATCCTCTGATCCGTTCCCGGCATTTGCGCTGTCCTGCGGAACATCCGCAGCCCCGGCATTTGCCATATCCACCGCTTCGCTCTCTCCCGCCGGATTCATCCCGGAAGCGCTGCCGCCCGCTTTCTCTCCCGGCGCGTCCGCCCTCACAAAATCTGCACCGGAAATCGTCCCACAGCTGCACAAAAAGATTAACACATACACAGACACGAGCACGGCCGCCGCTCCTTTTTTTCGATAGGCTGCGATGGACACCAGCCGTTCCTTTAACTGCTTTTTCTCCTCGCACAACGTCATCGTTACCAGCCTTAAACCGCCGGGATGAGCTGCCGCCAGACTCAGCAGCGTCTCTCCGTAGTGCAGCCGCTCTTCCCCGTCCATGCCGCGCATCACCGCCTCGTCGCAGGACAGCTCACAGGCACGGCCGATCTCCCTTCGCACCAGAATCATAACCGGGTTAAACCAGTGGAGGCTCGTCACTGCCACTGCAAACCATTTATAGAGCAGATCATGGCGGCGTGCGTGGACCAGCTCATGTGTCACAATATCCTTTAACCGCTGTTTGTCCTCAACACCGACGGGCAAAACAATGGTCGGCCGCAAAAGCCCCATCAGCATCGGCGTCGCCGCAAAGGGACACTCCAGAATGCGGACACGGCCATCCGGATCAAGTTCACACAATACCTCCTGCGCTTTCGGCGAAGCCTCCAATGCAGCCCTTTTCACCGCACAGTAAAAACGAACATATCCTGTCACATAGCGCCCCAGACAGACCACCGCACCTGCACTCCACAGAAGCACCCACAGCCAGGGAATGCTTAAAAAATCCTGGAAGCCGCGCCCTGCTTCCCGCAGCACATTCCCCGCGTCCGATAGCCGCGGAGCATTCTCTGCCGCACCGGGCTTCCCTGCAAATTCCGGCTGGTCTTTCCCTGCCGCGCCCTGCTTCCCTGCAAATTCCAGCCGGTCTTTCCCTGCCGCACCCTGCTTCCCTGT
The DNA here is from genome assembly GCA_949132985.1 of uncultured Lachnospiraceae bacterium. GTDB lineage: Bacteria > Bacillota > Clostridia > Lachnospirales > Lachnospiraceae > W0P33-017. The sequence continues at coordinate 55,185 of CASCGD010000003.1, read as the reverse complement.
AAATTCCGGCTGGTCTTTCCCTGCCGCATCGGACTTCTCCGCAGATGCCAGCCTCTCCGCTCCCCCGTCTTCCAGCCTCCGCTCCGATTCAAACGCCCATTCCCCGACCACAGGAAGCGAAACCGTAACGCCAAAGGGCACACACAGCCGCAGCAATACAAGCAGCCACATATAATAAAAAATCGTGTTAATCGCCTCTTTCCGAAGAAAGCGATGCCACAGAAAGATCAGCCCCGCCATCAGGGAACCCACCGCACTCATCTGTAAAAAACGGAACAAAAAATCTGCCATATGCCTGCCTCCTTTAATGATGTAATGCCCGCCTGTCTCCATTCACGGGCAGGTCGTCGGAAGTTGTCTCAAAAGGCGCTTTGCGCTCTGCCTTCCCCGTCAAATTGGCGAACAGCTCCCGCAGCTCCTCCACGTCCTGCGGGCCAAGCTGCTCATGCTCCACCAGAGACGCCACCATCGCCTTTGCACTCCCCGCATAGAGCTTTTCGATCAGACGGCCGGTGCGGTAAAGCCCCAGCTCATCCCGCTCCACCAATGGACAATAATAATAAACCTCCCTCTTTTCCTGCCCTACCGCTCCCTTTTCACACAAACGGCGAAGCAGCGTCTTTGTCGTATCTTTGTTGCGCCCGGCAAGCGCCGCTTTCACCTGCGCCAGCGTCATCGGCCCCTTCGCCTCCCACAAGGCCTGCATGACCTCCAGCTCCGCATCCGTTATTTTTTCTTCCGGCTTTGACATATTCGTCCTCCTCTCATTTTTCCTGAAGCTTCCGCATCTTCCATTTCTTACCGTTTGTTCCCAAGCGGACAAAGCACCTCGTCGTCTGCATTCGTGTGCTCAGGATTTGTTCAAAAAGAACTTTTAACAGCTCCTTATCTTGCGCGCAAAAGAGGTTACAATCGTACCCTCGTTTATAGGATACAACTGTAACCTCTGTTTGTCAAGACACATACATGATATATGTTTCAGTCTCCATATTCTTTTCCCTCTACTCCTCCACCTCCGAAACAACCACCGCTCCCGGATGATCAGCCGCAAATTTCGCGATTTCATCTAAAAAGCGTTCCCCGTATTTTTGAAATTTATGTTCCCCGACGCCGGAGACCGCCAGCATTTCCTGCTTGTTTCCGGGAAGTCTGGCGCACATATCGATCAGCGTCTTATCGCTGAAAACGATATAGGGCGGCATGCCTTCCTCCCTTGCGATGGCAAGGCGCAGCCCTTTGAGCTGTTCAAACAGCCGGTATCCTGCGCTGGTGAGGGAATCCGTACTGCGCTTGCTCATGCCTCTGCTCTTTACCGCCGTCTCCTTCTTCTTCGGCATGCGAACCACAATCCGGGTATTCTCGTCTCTCAGTCTTCGGATATCGCCCATTTGCAGGACACTGTATGCGCCCTCCGTTCGGGTGATGAATCCCTCCGCCAGCAACCGGTCAATCAGCAGCCGAAGCGCCCCTTCGCTCCTGCCTGAGAGCGCCCCATAAGACTTATACTCCGTCGCCCCCACCTCGTTTAATCTGGCGCGTTTTGCTCCCAGCAGTGCACCTGTCACAATGCTCAGCCCAAATCTGCCCCTCGTCTCCGCGATACAGTTAATCACCCATTTCGCGTCCTCGGTCATATCGACCTCTTCATATTCTCCGTGGCAGTTCCCGCAATTATCACAGGGCACCAAAACCCGTTCGCCAAAATAGGTGAGAATATAATTTCTGAGACAGGAGGTACTCTTGCAATATCCCTCCATCACCCAAAGTCTCTGTGCATCTCTCTGCCGGATCAATTCGATCTCGTCGCTTTCGGAGCCTTCAAAATCTTTTCGGTCGAGCAGAAACTGATTGATGCGGACATCCTGAGGAGAAAACAGCAGGATGCACTGCGCACTCTCACCATCCCGTCCCGCGCGGCCGGCCTCCTGATAATAATTTTCCATACTCTGCGGCATATTATAGTGAATCACAAACCGCACGTTCGACTTATCGATGCCCATGCCAAAGGCGTTTGTAGCCACGATGACCGGTGTCCGGTCATAAATAAAATCCTCCTGATTTTTCTTTCGCAGCTCATTGTCAATTCCTGCGTGATAGCTGGTCACCGGTACACCCTGCTTAAATAAGCTCTCATAGAGCATATCCACATTTTTCCTCGTGGCGCAATAGATGATTCCGCTCTCGTTCGGGTGCTTGCTGATGTAGTCCGTCACAAAAGCCACCTTCTGCCCGGCAGAAAGCTGCTCCACACGGTAGTAGAGATTCTCCCGGTCAAAACCCGTCACAACGACCTTCGGCTCATGCAGCTTTAAAACACATATAATATCTGTCTTGACCTCCTCCGTGGCCGTCGCCGTAAACGCGCTCACGATGGGGCGGGCCGGCAGACGTTCAATAAAATCCACAATTTTTAAATAGTTGGGCCGAAAATCCTGTCCCCACTGAGAAATGCAGTGCGCCTCGTCAACCGTAACCATCGAAATATCGCTGCCCATCGCAAAATCCAGAAAGCCTGCGCTCTCCAGCCGTTCCGGTGCCACATAGATGATTTTATAAACGCCTTCCCTTGCCAGATGAAGCGCCTTTGCGATCTGTGTTTCTGTCAGTGAGGAATTGATAAACGCCGCGTGAATTCCGGCTTCGTTTAAAGATTTAACCTGATCCTGCATTAAAGAAATGAGGGGCGAAATAACAAGCGTGATGCCTGAGAGAAGCAGCGCAGGCACCTGATAACAGATGGACTTCCCGGCACCGGTTGGCATCACAGCCATGACATCCTTTCCCGATAAAATAGAATCGATTAGCTCCTGCTGCCCTTTGCGAAAGGAATCATAGCCAAAATAAGTTTTCAGCAATTGTGTTGCAGTCATTTTGTCTCCTGTATTGCTCTCTGAGGAACTGTCCAAAAACATCTTTGAAGCAGCTTCCGGTTCCATTTGTAAAACCCCCGGAGGGCAAATACCATCCGGGGGTCTGTTATCCGTCAGTAAATATTAATATCCGTATCCATTACCGCTGCAGGTAATCGTTGCATTTCTCAGGTCTACTTTCTTAACCTTAGACTTAGCGATTGTGAAGCTGGTATCCTTTGTGGAGTATGCCGGAACAGAGATATTCTTCTTGCTTGTAGAATATTTCGCAACGGTTTTTCCACTGCCGTTCTTAACGGTAACCTTTAAGCTTCTGATCTGAGTCAGGCGTCCGGTTGTGTTGTTCGCGATTCTTACCTTAACTACCAGATTGCCCTTTGAGTCGAAGCTTGCACTGTAAGCTTCCATTCCCCACTTGCCATAAGTAACCTGGCCAACGGAGATCTTGCTTGCGGTGTACTTATTCGCCTTAACGGTTACAACACACTTTACGGTCTGGCCGTTTTCGCACTTCGCACTGATCGTTGCCTTACCGGTCTTCTTAGCGGTAACCTTACCCTTAGAATCTACGGTTGCAACAGATTTCTTGCTGCTGGACCACTTTGTAACCTTAGAGCCGCTTACGCTGAGCTTCTTTGTGAAACCGGTGGTAACGGTAGCCTTGGAATCACTGATCTTTGCGGAAGGCTTCTCCTGATAAATATTGATCAGATACTGATGATCGGTATCAAATTTCACACCGTATGTATAATCGCCTGCCGGCAGCTCCCACATGTCACCATTGATCGCATAACCGGTTGAGGAATCCATGGTCCACACTTCATCCGTGCTTGAAATATAAAGCGGATTATTCGCATCCTCTACCTTACCGCCTGTGCTGTTGTAGAGTGTTACGGTAATGCCAGTGTACTCTGTCGTTGCAATCTGGAAATACACCTTGCCTGCATTATTAACCGTAAAGTTGTACTTGTTCTCTACGCCTGCTGCACCGTTCTCTGCGCTTGCCGACATATATAAATCATCATACTCCGCCGCCTGCGCAGTTGTTACGTCTGTCACTACGACTGTGGTCAATGCAACTGCAATTGCAGCCACGGTAGCAACAATTTTTTTGAATTTGTTCTTCATTTCATTTCTTCCTTTCCTTTTTCTTTTTTCTGTGCTGCTCAAAAGGGTAGCACGTACTATGAAAATATTATAGCACTATCCTCTAAAATATGGAAGAGCCTTTTTCTTCTTTTTGTGCATTTTTTGTATTTTTTATGTTCGTTTCACGCGCGATTTTCCGTAATAGCCCGTTCCCTTCTCCGATACATTCTTTTTATGATATAATATATTAAAAATGCCGGATGGATCATGTTTTCTTCACAATTATATGTTATAAAACACAGTTGGCTTACTTGCAGGAAAGAACATGGACCTATGTCACTCGTTTATTTACCACTATGTTTTTAAAAAGCCGGGAATATATATTGGTTTTCCAAATGTCGTGCGCTATTCTGATAATGGAACGCAGTATTTGAATGAAAGATACCCTCCGTTCACAAGGGGGGACCTATCCTGCATAAAAAAACAGAGAAATTATCGAGCAATATCCAAATGATTACCCATAACCAAGTTGCCGCGTTCCTGGTCTACCCGTAAACAAACAATATCTGCATGTCGTAATCGTCAGCCGTTTGGAAATATTATGGATTGCAACTGCTTACTCCCCAATCATCAAAAAAATTTAAAGGCATCTTAACAGAAATCGCTGTTATCGATTATCATAATGCTGCCTGAGAACATGACAAAGCATTTAACTACTGCACGCATCCCACTACACAAAAATCGCCGCAGCCCCTGAAAAATCAAGGCTTACGGCGATTTTCCGCTCCTGAGACACGGGGGATTCGAACCCCCGACAACTTGATTAAAAGTCAATGCCTTATTGCGCTGTTTATGCGCATTTAGGGCTATATTTGAGACATTTATGAGACATTTCAGTTACAACCTCACGCCTGTTTCTTCCTATTATAATATATAATATGCCTTCGTACTTTAAAATATTTCCTTTTTTAAGGCTCATTTCCCGACATAGCTTCCTTTTATTCATCACTCCTCTGGGCATTCCACCGCATTCCGAGACAAAATTTATGTTTTCCGCATCCTCTCCCTATACTCCTTCCGCATATCCTCGTATCTTTTCAAATCCCTTTTGCGCCCTCTTTTCACGTCGACAACACACTGTTCAAGCTTTTTCTGCTCCGATCTGCAATATTCGGAGCATGTATTTGTTGACGTGCTGCTCTTAAATTCCCGCAAGCAATATACGCATATCTTTTTTTGCTCTTTGCGCCGTCCCTGCTTTTTTGCATCCTGTCCCGACTCTTTGCTATATCCTTTTTTATGTTTCCGCTGCCACTCTAACACGCCTTTGCGCTGGCAAGCCTCAGAGCAGTATTTTTGACGGCCAGAAGAGACAATGTATTCTTTCCCGCATACAGCGCATACGTCCATGCTGCCAGTCGGTCTTTTCGGGCCTTCTTTTTTATTTTTCCTGTCCCGCTCCCGCTTTGCCAAACGCGCGCAGTTTGGACACCTCTTTGACCGCGGCCCGCCAAAAAATTCAACTCCGCAATCCTGGCAGACACGGATTCTTTTTACCGTATCAGATTTTTTCTTTTTGGCGCAGCCCGGGCAGTAAAAGCAATCTTTACCTCCATAAAAAGGCTTGCCGCAGTCCTGGCAAACCTTTTGTGTTCTGTTTTTCATAATTCCGCTCTTTCTTCGTGTGCAAGATCACCCACCCTCAATACACAATCGGTCAAAGGCAATTCGTCTTGCTCCACCCATCCTCCGTGCATTGCCTGCAGCATATGTATAATTTTCTGGCTGGCAATATAGCCCGCCTTTATCTTTGGCATACTGCACAAAGGATCTGTATCTTTACCGACAAACAATTTTGCCATGTCACTTGGATGCCTGATATTCCCCGGATATTTGCCCGGTATATGATCCGGCTGTCCGGTGATGCCGCATATCCCATTTATGGGAAGAGTGGACAAATAATAATCCGTCCATATCGTATCTATCGACGCATCCAGCGTCTCCGGTATGTCCCTTATCCCAAATCCAATAACAAGACCTTTATTTTTCCTATCCGCCAGATCGACCAGATGTTTCAAATCATCTGCAATCGTCTCCCGCTTTACATAATCGTATATGATCTGTGCTAGCGGATCGTTCACCTGTGACACATACGCCCCCAACTGCTCAAGGTATGCCCTGTGCCTTTTATCGTCCACGCCCGGCACAATGTACGATACGTTGTCGTGGAGCAGGTGCGGGGCAACATTTCTTGTCCTGCACTCGGAGTCAATCGTGCACGGAGCGAGTATGGACTGTTTCCCCTTTGCCGCAACGAGCACGTTTGACTCTTTATCCAATACTACCCCAATATGCATAATAATCCGCGTATGCGCAACGGGCGCTACGCGCCCGCTCTCACAATATGTGTCATACGTTTCCAACAGTTTTTCCCATATACCCATTACTCAAAGCGCCTCACATCACAATATCAAATTCAGATTTCAAAAGTTCCGCGAAGTCCGGGTCTGATTCCAGATACCTTTTTAAAAATTCTTCCGGCGTGCAAGGGGCCATCTCTCCGTGGATATCCTCGCGTATGTCATCGTCCATGTAACTGCCTATTGTATCCATAAGTTCCTCTGTCAGTTCGAAATCTTTGCCATATCTCTTCATTTTTATTTCCTCCATTGATTTATCATTTTATATTTGCTATAATTTTTGAGAATCGGGCGGCTTGTGTGCCTGCCGCCCTTTCTGTTGTGTTGGGGCTGTTTATTCAGCCCCTTTGTTCTGTTCTGCCAGTTCATCAATCAGTCCGTCGGAGTGTTTGCGAATTTCCTTGTTCAGCTCCCTTACTTCCTCGATTGTCTGGCATTTGTCGGTTGCCGTTGTTATCAACCATGTGATAAATTGTAGCTGCTTGTTTGTTGCCATATCGTTCATCTGTTCTCCTTTCTCCCTTTCGAGTTATTGTCCGCCGTTCCCTTTGGACAATTATATAATAACACCTTTTTTGGTATGTGTCAACACTAATTTTAGTGTTTTTAAAAATATTTTATCTTTTCTTCATCTGTTGGTATTATTTCTATTATATCAGATGGTTCCAATCGCAATATCAAACATATCGTATTCAGTGTATCAACTGATATTCCCTTCCCCTTCCTGATATGCTGCATTGTCCCTTCTGACATTATTTTGTCTTTCCTCATTTTAGTACTTGTGTATCCTCTATTCGATAATTCTTTCAAAATATCAATCTTGTAACGCCACATTTCTCCACTCCCTTTCTTTGACTTTTCATCATTATAATACACAGGCTTCATAAAATCAACTCCAAAAATATTTTTCAAAAAACTTTAATATCAGTGTTGACAACCACTAATATTAGTGTTATTATAATTACAGAAACAAGAACAAAACACTTTTAACCGCCCGGTTGCCGGGGCGTAGAGTTCGGCAACAGCGACCGGAACCGGCTGAATAGCTTCGGGGTGAAAATCCAACATAAAAGAAACTATAATCAGCACTTTTCATACAGGAGGTATAAACTATGGCAAGCATCATTTTAGCAGGTAACATTAAGGTTGGTACACAGTTAGCAGAGGCAGACGGATTTTTGTTTGATGTGGTCGAGATCGTCCGGGAGACCCCTAAGACCATAACCGTACGTCTGTGCAGCGATTTCTCCGGTATACATACACACTGGACGATTAAGCCGGATGGGACGCCGGGCGGAGTCCTTAAAACCTTCCGCAAATCTACCAGACTCTACGGGATTGCATAACAACCATATAGGACGCCGGAAACCCTTTAAACCGGCAATATCAAAGGAACGGAAGATATGGGAAATGAAAAGAAATTATAAAAACGAATACAACCACTCTCGCAAAGAAGCATTAGAAATGGCAAAAAGATATGGAACATCATGCGGAATTGAACTCTACTTATCATTTACAAAATACGGCAGGAAAGTTTTCAAGGACATGAACAGAAAATTATATGAAGACGCTGAACTTGACCATGAACTCGGTGTAATAAGCGAAGAAGAGTACAAGTTAGAGATTGACACTTATTCAATTATCGAAAACAGCATTGCAGAAGCATGCGTATATTAACCACCCACCCGGCGGGGTTGCGCCGGGAGAAAGAAGGGAAGATATGAAACAGATGAATAAAAGAAATTCTGAAAGAGTGCTTGCATATATCAAAAAGGCAAGAAACATAATTGACCAAGAACCAGAATCCAGAGAAGATGAATTGTTCCTGTCTGATGTAAGCATAGCGGAGGATTGCTTAAGTGCTTTAAGTGAAATTATGGTGACTATCAATAACACTACAATGTAACTTCTACCCCGTCCCTGCCGGGTAATGCAGGGAGAAAGTGAGGAGGATATGGCAAGAGATATGCATTACAGGACAAAATCTTTAAAGGAACTGATTGACGGATACGCTTTTGAAGCAGGCAGAATCAATCAAGAAGATAAGGCAATCACACAGAAGGCTATCGTTTCGGAAGTATATGCCAGAATCAAAGATACGTTTGATATGCTTGACGCTGATCCAGAAGCAGCAGATCAAATTTATAGTCAACTGATTGAGCATTAACCGTTTTCCCGTCCCTGCCGGGTAATGCAGGGAGAAAGTGAGACAGAGATGATAAATGCAGAGGAAACAAAGCGCTTGAAAGCGAAGAATTTACGCTATAAGAAACCGCTTGCGAAAGGGCTGAACCTCGATGATATACAGGAAGCCCTATGGGATATAGGGGAAGCGTGCGACGAAGTGCAGTATTATATTGACGGGGATGAGGACACACTCATCAATACCCTTGATGGGGATGAGGACGATGCCTTTGAATTTAAGATGATGTTTGGTGATCTGGCCGGTGAATGCGAACGGATGTGGGACGACCTCCGGAATGAATATGTGCCGGAATATTTTGATATCTTTTTTGCTGCCGTGAATAAAGGCGGTGAAATGCTTGGATACGATATATACGAACATGACTATTATGGATTAGGCTATTATGAAAGCGAATGGGCGAATGATGAAGCGGCAAAGAAGCTGAAACGCCTTACAAAAGACGAGTTAATCAAAGCCATGCGGTATTGTTTTGGAACCTATCAATCCTATATCGGATTGCGGTACCGGTACGACTGCATCAAGTCCGCGCTGGATATCCTACGCGACCAGAATACAGGATATTTGCAGATGGTGAGGCAGATCGAAGAATTATACGAAAAAGCAGATGAAGAAACGAGCGGATTCCAATTCACATGGAAAGGCAACGCGTTCCGGGATCTTGACAGTATTTTAGACAATATGCCGCAGGAGGCATGGATTCAGTAATAACAGGCGGCATAATGCCGCCTGTTATATTGACTGCCCCTATTTGCAGATGATCGCCCGCAGGGCGCTCTTATAGCGCAGCGGTACCCAATAGCCGGTTTTCATCCTGCCCCAGAGATCGCCGTTCTTTTCGGCAACTTCGACAAGCTTGAAGATCGCGCCTTTTTTGAAGGAGATATACCCCTTCTTTTTTATGGATTTTGCCTTGATGTGATCCGGTGCCTCCTCATAGGTGAGCTTTTTGCCAGCAGGTGAGAGGCGCAGATAGCAGGGCTTGGCCGTCCTGTACTTGTTGCCGGCCCTGTAGCCAAGGATGCGCGCCTTAAATGCAGCCCACGCTCCCGCATCCATGTAATAGGCCGGGCAGTGCTTGCCGTTGACGTCAAAGTGTCTGATCACATGATCGATATCGATATTGTACTTGTCCATCAGCAGGCGTACCAGCTTGATCGTGCGCGTGATCGTCGCAGGCTGCGCCATGATCACACCGTCCTTTTTGCTGTCGCACATCTCGATATTGATTGTGTTGGCATTGGTGGCCTTGCCGTAGAGTTTGCCGCCTCCGGTCTGCCTGCAGTCCTCCCAGCGCTTGCCGCCGACTGCATAGGCAATGTAATTATCTGGCGCGGACTGCGTAATTGAGTCGTCATCCACAAAATAATGTGCCGACGTCTTGGGATCGTGCGGCCTTGCAAAGTAGCTTGCATTACCCTCGTCGCTGTCTCCATCAACCGCGGTATAATGCAGGACGATGTATTTGATCTGTTTTGTATCCCGCCATCCTCCGTAGTTGTGTTTGGATGCAAGTTTTATTTTAATTTTCATCGGTTCCCTCCTCGATCTCGATGCCGGCAGCGGCAGTGTTTGCCGCATCCGTAAGACCCTCCGCGACGATATACGCCACAACCGATGCGCCCGCCATAATAAGCGCCGTTATCTGCTCCGCGGTGCCCTGTGTGCCGCCTGTGGCCATAATCATCATCGAGACAAACGACGTGACTGCCGCCCAGAATTTGCGGCTCGTGAGTTTCCTTGTCCAGTTGATTCCTTTCATTGTGATTTCCCCCTTTACTGGTCGATTACGATGCTCCTGATTGCATCCATGTTATAGATTCCTACCCATTTTTCACCGCGCATAATGATAAAGCACTTGCCATCATACATATAATCAGTGTACTGTTCGGGTTTCCATTCGTTGTATGTTCCGTTCATTTGTGTGATCTGGATCACGATTTTTCCCTCCTTCAATAAATTTCATGGATTCCCTGTTCAACGAAGAAATCCTTTTGCTCATGCTTAACGCTTCTGGCATATTCCAGCGCTTTATGCATGTCGCCGTTACAATGCGTATCCGGTATTCTGGATACTGCTTCCGCTGTCGCTTCTCCCAGCGCGATCGCTGCGCCGATTCCTTTCACAGTAAGTATCTCGCTCTTCTCCCGGATTGCCTCTTTCCGTTCCCTTTCTTTTTCCCGCTTTTCGATGCGCCGCTCCATAAGCCAAAAGCAAAAACCGGTCACAGCGGACGGAATCGACATAGCAAGTATCAGCGTGCTTATATCCACGGTCATGATTATCTCCCTCCCCTCTTTTTACAAAATGAAAGAGATGCGATCGCATCCCCTTACTCAAGCCATACTTGCTTGATTGTTACATTACAATTAGCAACCATCCGAAAGATCACATGTTGGCTTCCGCTTATCTGCGATATATCTGCAATAATCTGTTCATCTGTTTTTGTAGTTCCCATATCAATAACGGAATATACAGCAACCTCTCGTTGGCTTTCCGATATAACCGGTGCCAAACACAACGTAACTCCCGAGTGTATCTGCGCGCTCCCAGAGCATATAGCACATAACTTGCCAAACCTGTCTATCTGTATGGTGGCACATGTCGCTACTGCTCCCGCATATGGGCTCTGCATTGATGCGCTCATATCGGATACCCCTTTAACCAGAGTTGGCGCAAGCTCGCTCCCCCCATCCCGTAAGTTTGTATGGATACGCATCCCATCCACCGGTAATACCTGCACACTCTCCACCCTCATGATAGAGATACAGCCGTGCGGGCCAGACTTTGCGCCAAGCCTCAAGTGCATTGTCGTGCACATAACCCTCGGTATCTCCGTAGGCCTCTATGGCCGGGTCGTAGAGCAGCGGCGGAGCCGTGTCTACAAATGCTTTTAATTGTTTGTCCCATATTAACGGCATACCGCACCTGCGGCGCTGCGCGAGGGTGCTTTACCCCCCCCCCTAAAAATCTTACACATCTAATCCTCCTTACTCCGTGGCGCGGTATGTACTGCCTGTGATCTCCTGATAGTCTGCCTCAGACAACTTGCCTGCCGCTACAAGATTGCGCATGCGGTTGATATCCCAATAGGTGGGATAATATTTCTTTGCTAATTCTTTTACGTTCATGGTCTTTTCCTCGCTTTCTTTGTTTGATTTATTCCAGCCATAGTTGTTTGATGCGGAATTCATACTTTCCTCCGGTTAATCCAACATGTGACCGCCATCCGATATATGCGGCTTCGTCCGGAATATTTAATACATACTCTTTGTACGGCATTTCAAAATTATGAGTCTGATTAAACGGTAATATGGATTGTGGCACATCAAGATCCTGCCCATCTCCCCATTCATTGGAATACGTGTGGAAGAAAGATATATGTGCTGAAATGCAATTATAGATAGTTCCAGTTGGACTGACAACATCCCATGCCCTGCCAGACATAACCGCACGAAGCTTTTTGTATTTTGTAAAATCCACCTTATTCCTTGAGCAGAATTTTGCAAGTTTCCAACCATCGCCACGATCTGCAAAAATTTTTATGGAGTCAGGGCCCTTTGTGATAAACGCGCCTGTTTCTGTATAAATTCCGTCGTACCCTTCCGTTACATCTACGCACTCATCGCCATCCGTATATAAATATAACTTCTCCGGCCAGATCTTGCGCCACGCCTCAAATGCATTGTCATGCGCGTATCCCTCGGTGTCCTGCCATGCCTCTAGCTGATGGTTGTAGATAAGCGGCGGCTTTTGATCTATATAGACACCCGCGACATCCGGTATCAGCAACGCCATAGATCACCTGCGGCGCTGCGCGGGGTTTTACCCCCCCCCTTAAAAATCTTACACATATATATCCTCCTTACAGCTCTACCCCGGCCATGATACCAAGATAGGCGATATCTGCCGTGTTCCTGCGGACGGCCTTTTCTGTTTCTCCCACACGCGTTATCTCGCAGGAGTATACGCCGTCCTTGTAGGATGATACGTACTCGCCGGAGTCGTAGTTATCATAGGTTGCCTTCAGTTCCCATGCATCCGTTTCTGTGAGAGCTCCCGTCTCTGCGTCCATGACTGTTTTGCACTCATAGTATTCAATCGGGAGCATATTGTCTTTGAGCTGTTTCAGGTCATTCTCTGACACATCTTCTTCGCGTGCTGACACCCTTAGTACTACTTTTCCGTTGCTGTACGCGTATGGGTATACGCTTTGTGTGATAATTTCCTTGTTGCCAAATACGATTTTTCCCATTAATTCTCTTCCTTTCATTTTTTTGTAAAATTAAAGAGATGCGGCGCATCCCTACTCAAGCCATAACTTAAATAATTGCACAAAATCCGGGGCCGCAATCGAATCACAGACATGCTCTATCGCAAATGCCGCACTGCTGATATCAGTTATATCAAGTTCCAACAGCGCGTGATTGGACGATGCATAGTGTCCTCCATATCCGCCGTAACAGATCTCACATCCGTATTGTTTTTTATAATTATAGCTGTATCCACCAGCAAAAGCCGCTATTTCGCCCCAACATGCCGCGTTAGTTGATGAGCATGTGCCCGAGACCTCACAACACATCTTTGTGTAGCGCGATGTATCAATGATATTTGCTGTGCCGATTAAAGCGCAATTAAACGATCGTCCAAATACCAGCCTTGTATATAGGCTGTCGGCCCTCCTTTCGATAGTTGGCATTTTGCAGGTAAATGCTGATGAATAATAATTGTAAGGCTGATATTTCCATCCGCCTGTAATATCCGTGCACTCGTCACCGTCCTTGTACAGATATAATTCGCCTGGCCAGACTTTTTCCCATGCACCCAGCTGCGAGTTATAAACACATCCTTCGGTTTCCTGCCATGCTCCCAGCCCAGGGTTGTAGGCCAGCGGCGTCCCTGACTCTCTAAACGCCTGTAATTGTTTGTCCCATATTAACGGCATACCGCACCTGCGGATGCCCGCGGAGGTTTACCCCCCCCGATCTTATTTTACACATATATTTCCCTCCCTTAATTAGGTACAAAATAGAGATTCCGGATCTGCAGCGTGCCGGAAAATCCATAATAATTGTTGCAGTAGATCCCAAGTTTCGGGCAGCTGCCCGCAGACAACTCATTTTGCAATATGTCTATGCTGCCTCCGGTGCTGTTAGGCGGCAGGCAATACGCCCACCCGCTGGACCCACCCGCTACCTCGCCGTATATAATTGTCTTTCCAGCGCTGTCAACGCGCGCAAAGCCAAAATGTACATGGTTGTTACCATGCGTAGCAGTAACCGCAATATCTTCCGCACATAATGTCCCCGCCTTTTCAATTGCGGGGAACACAATCATTTTGCCAGCTGTGGCAGTCCCGCTAACAGACAGGGCAAAATAATCTCCGTCTGTCCGCGCGGAATAACTTCCAGCATTCCCGTCATTTCCTTTGTAGGTGTCCGCCCAGGTATATCCTGCTTGCGGTACGCCGTTTTTGACAAAATAGATAATTTCCGGCCAGACTTTTTCCCACGCATCCAGCTCGTGGTTGTATACAAGGCCCTCCGTGTCCTGCCATGCATCTACGGCAGGATTGTAGGTAAGCGGCAGCTCCGACTCCTCAAAGGCCTGCAGCCGATTGTTCCATACTAACGGCATACCGCACCTGCGGCGCCGCGCGAGGTTTTACCCCCCCCGATCTGATTTTACACATATATTTCCCTCCTTTACTCAAAATATATATTGCTAACCGTGATCTCCGTCCAGCCCGTAGACCATCCCCCACTACCAGTTGATGTGCCGATACAAAAATATCTGTACGATTTGTATTGGCTGATATCAATAACAGTATCCTTCCCTATCTCTACCGGCTCGGTTTCGTCGCCACGGCCAGTTCCTTTTGCGACAGAATTAAATACGATCTGCGCCGCGTCTATCGAGGCTTGCTCTAATACATTACTTGCAACAACATAGACAGCAACATAGTTATTTGTGCCCCCGACATTGTTCCGGCTATAACTGTCAAGCGTCATGTGTATCTTAGAGCGTCCCTGTGGCGGCTCAAATGTGATGCCCTTACACCCGACTACCGTATGTGAGTCGTCCTGCGCCCGGATCGTATACGACCCGTCTGCATTCTGACGGGCAAATCCGTCTGCCCCAAGCGTCTGCCCATCTGCCAGCGGCCATCCAAGGGTTGCATCCATATATACTTTTACATCTGCTGGCCACACCTTTTCCCACGCCTCAATGCCAGGATTGTACAGATTGCCCTCTGTCTCCTGCCATGCGTCAAGCTGCTGATTATAGGCAAGCGGCGGCTCTGCATCTGCAAACGCCTGGCTGTTGCTGTCCCATACCATTACTGCCATACGCCACCTGCGGCGCTGCGCGGGGTTTTACCCCCCCCCCTTAAAAACCTTACACATATAATTCCTCCTTACAACTCTACCCCGACCATCGTCAAAAATTTGTCCCAATGCTCGTTTGCATATATCTTGTCCTTATATGGGCTACCCTCCAGCGCCGCCAAAAATGCCTTTGACTGGATAGCCGATACCATAACACTACCGGTGCACTGGTAGATCATGTAAGACACCGCTTGCCTTGATGCAAGCAGCACGCCAAGAGCTGCCGCATCCTGCATCACGCTATCGAGTGTGTCATAAGATGCGGCGTCCAGCCCTGCCTTTGATAGCCACGTCTGCCAATCGTCGTCTTGATACACCCAAAGGCTATATACATATTCTTCCGTTTCCGAATAGCTGGTGTAATTATGATAGATATACAAACAATCGCTCCTTCTTTCTCCTCTGTTCGTAGTTGGATAATAAGTATTGCTATATACATAGATATATGGCACAAAATTGGTCGGGGATTCTGTGTCAAATGACACAAATCCCTTATAGCTATTTTTGTTCACGGGTTCCAGGTAGGAGCCATGCGAGAAAATATAGGTGTAATTGCGAGGACTTGACCCAGAGATAAAGCGCGCCTGCCTGTTCGCCATCCCTTTCGGATAGGCCGAAAAATCAATCTCTCGCTTTGTACGCCAAATTCCTTCGCCTATATATGCTGCGTTATGCATTCCGGCTTCTTGCACATATTCCCATCCGCCAGTGACATCCATACATTCATTGCCCCGGTCATAGAGCATCAGATAATGTACCTCCTGCCGGTGCTCCGGCCATACCTCCTGCCAAACACCATCTGCTGGTATCAGCGCGCTATCGCACTCCTCATAAGCCGCGATATCAGGATTATACGTCTTGAGTGTCTCCGCATCCTGCAATACCCCCGGCTCTGTGCTTGGTATTAATATGCTCATGTGCTACCTCCCGGTTTTACCCATAATACATTTTCTGTGCGGTCTGGGGCGGTGTCACTGATAATAACAGCTGCACCAAGGGACTTGATGGCGGCGTCCACTGCCTTGTTTTGTACGGGGTTTTCGGATTCCGGGGACAGTTCTGTGTCTATAATTGTTTTATTTGCACCTTTATCGATCCCGGCGAGCTTCTGTTTTTCGTCTGTTGTATAATCCTCTGTTGACAGCCCTTTCCCCTTAACTGCATCCTGTTTCCCGTCAACTTCCTGCTTCAGTGCTTCTAAATCTTCCGCAAGAGCCACGGCCCCGGCGTTTGTCTGGATTGTGACTTCAAGCGCATTATCTACCGTCGCAAAATATTCCTGCGTGATTGTAGATGTCACCAATCCGTTATATGGCGGCAAATAATCCGCTATATTTGCAACCGCGATGGAATAAAGCACCGGCTCCGCGTCTTCGTTCATCTCATCAACTGCATATACACCAACTTCATTTACATAATACCCGGTCGTAAGTTCTGCATTCGAAATAAGCGCAACAAGTTTTACACATGTATCGGTTTCCATTGAAATAGAAGAAAAAGGGATCTCCTGCTTTGGTTCTTTCAGGCCCGTACAAGACTGTAAATTCTCCCTTGCTTTTTCAGATTCTGCGTAAACTCCTGAACCGGTTACCAGCTTGGTAAATTTAATTCGAGCGACACCGGCAGTGTCTTTTGCCAAAAGTGCCGCGCCGCTGTCTGTCATGATAGCATTATTAAAATCTGCCATGTTATTTCCATTCCCCCTTTACCTATTTTTTGTGTCTACTTGAGAAGAAAGATCCTCAGCCACAATCGCGCTTCTTTGGATTCTCTGTGCCTCCATTCCGACACCCTGCCTGACATGCGTACTTCTTTTCTCATTAAAATGATCCAAAATCACACATTTACTGTGCGTAATCCCTCCGGTTCCGGAGTGTATCGGGCGGTGGGTAATCCGGGTGACTTCTATTATCTCCACCTTATCCCGCGCACTTTTTACTTTGTTGATCATGTTGAGAAAATACGACGTGTTATTCTCTGTCAATGTCTCATTTGTTTTGACCTTAAAACAGAAGGGCTTCCCGCCATATTCGTACCATGGTATAAATTCCGCTTCCGAAAAAACATTATTTAAAAGCTCCTCGATTGCTCGCATGCTTCCAGCGTAACGGTATGTCATCATCGCACTTTTAATTGCGGCCAGTTTTTGATGATCCGGCAAATCTGATCTGTAATAAAGCGCCCTCAGACATGCCGCAACATAATCATAATGGCCTGGCTTTACATGGTCCAGATCGCTCCACACGTTCAATTTTTGCAATAGATTTCTGATCCGTCCCGCCTGACGTTCGACTGCAAAACAAAATGCATCTGTTTTTTCATCCTGCATATTCGACGGCATGGAAGCATACAACCCTCCTGCATCTCCAATATCATACATATCAGTCCTGCTCCAGCCCTCCGTATTTCACATCTACTAATTTACATATCGCAATCTGGTTTTCCCTGATGACGGTGTATTCCGGCGCATGAATTACAATCCGTCTTGCCCCTGCCGCACTTGTATACGCCGTCAAGATATCCGGATTTATATCATGCCCTATATTTTCCTGCGTAAATTCGGTAAAAGATACCACAGCCTCCCCGACGCCCGTTTTAATAGACTCTGCAATATCCTTCTTATCCTCGGAAATATAGTAGGTTATATCCAGTTCGTACTCGATAACCTCGGGAGCGACAATTTCAACTTTGTCCGTATCCGGCGTGCACTTTAAAGCCTTGATGCGCTGCAATATCTGTTCGCAATAATCTTCATCCGGGATCTTTCCTCCTTCGCACATAATGCACATCCTGACGACCGCTTCTTCCGCTTCAATTTTCCTCACGCTTACAATCCGGTCGCTGCATTGCCTGACAAGCTGTATATACCCTTCTTCCGGGCCTGCGGTCGAATACGTAGACGGGAAATTTAATACCAGCTCTCTTAACTCATCGTCTGTGTACGCATCATGGCCGCCGTCGCTGTCAGAAACATTGACTACTCCACGTATCATATTTACCGGATCGACGAGTATTTCTATCTTCCCGGCCTGATACTCATTTCCGGCCTTTCCATCCTGCGTGCATGTAGCGGGCACATCCACGTACTCTTCGCCCGGCAGTATTTCCGCATATTCATCTGTAGCAAAAAAAATACTGTCTCCGGCAGTCGCCCGTGTCCCCTGCGGTATCCCTATAGCAAACTCCTGTATTTTAGATGCAAAAAAGCGCAAGGTCACCGTCGCCCGCCTTACGCCATCTTCCACAAATCCAAAATTTGCCGCCCAGTTTTTCAACCTGTCGCCATACATGTTTGGCAAAAAGTTCATTTTATAATTTTCATTCATGATAACGCATAGTTGATAATACATTCCCGCTACCACCATGAGTTTAATCCGGTCTTCGTCTGCCGGATGCAATGCGATTTCCTGCCCGGTTATCTCTTGATATCGCTGTTCATAGTCAGAGATCATCTCGTTTTGTATTGATTCGAGAGTGATTCCTTCATCATCTAAAATCGATATCTCCGGCAAATTTTCAATCGAGCTGCCCGCCATATTCAACCACCACCTTCACTTCACAATTCTCCTCAAATATAACTTCTTTTACACCCACCCGCTCCTCCCAGCTCTCAACAGCATCCACGAGCTCTGTCGCATATTCATTCTTTGCCATTTCAGAATTATTCCGCGGCAATATCTGTTTCAGCCCCATTTCCCGTGCATACGGCACGGTTCCATATGCAGTGGACGCAATCGTGTTGACGCAGGAAGAAATACTTTTCTGTTCCGCCTCCGACATAGCTTCGCGCATGTAGCCTCTATCATATACAACTTCCATCCAGGCATCTCCTATTTCGGTATTTTTATCTTCCACCCGATTGTCAATTTATTCGGATTTTTGATAATATTCTTATTTGCATTATATATCTTTATATATTTCGCCCCATTCCCATAATACTTTTTCGCGATGCGCCATAACGTATCTCCTTTTTTAACCGTATACGTTTCATAGCTTTTAACCTTTGGCTCGTATTTCTTTGTACCGCCTTTCGCGCTGTTTTTGGTGCTTCCCCCTGGCTTCACGGGAGATGTGTACGTCGCGCTTTTCTTTCGTTTATACCTGTATTCCTTTAATGTCAGCGTAAAACTCATCTGCATAACCCTGCCGCCGACAGTAATCTTGGTATAAACATCTGACGTACTGACAATCACCCACTTAAAATGCCCGACCTTCTTGCCCCCGAGCATAAAGGTGCATACCCTGCCCTCCTCTTCATATGTGTGAAGCTTTTCCTGCAGGGTTCTCGGCGCTACGCCGAACTGTTTGCTCGCCACGATCGTCAGCGTGATCTGATGCGGCTCCGGGGCAATAAATTCCAGATATGCCTTTTTGCCCGTGACCGGATGCTCTTCGTACTTTGCTGACGATTCCCTCGACATATTCTGGAAGCTCAATATTTTATTTTTTCCGTCTACACTCTTTACATAAAACTGGATTCCCCCAAGGCTTCCGACTTTTCCCATGATTATTCCTTTTCACATGCGGTTCTGTATACGATGTGCTCTGCGGCCAGATGCTTCACGCAAATTCTTTCAGCACTCACATCCATCGTCTTAGTTGCCGCATCATATTTCACAAATGCCCCGTCGCGGAATGTTTTGCAGAAAATCTGCTCCCCGCTCTGCTCCGGACGGTTCCCCGCAGAGTACGGGTGCCCGAGCACAAGCCCTCGCTGCAGCGCCCCGCTCCGTTCCTCGAACAATACCGCCAGCACTTCCCCGACCTCCGGCATCTCATATACCGTATCAAGCATCGGCACATCCGTCTTTATCATGCCATCCCGGTCGGCGACTTTCACATCAACCGTCCCCTCTTTTGCATGGGCCGCAGACACCTCACATAAAAAAATTCCTGCCAAGCCTGTCCTCCTTTCCATGATGGGCACGCGCCGCTTCGTGTTTTAAAAATGCGTCACGACCGGATGTGCGATGATCCTGCTTGTATATTTCCCGTTTGATTTGCTGTGGCACACATAATCAATAAAATATTTTCCGTCCAGCTTCCCGAAGCCCTCCAGCATAAAATTTTCAGCCGCCCGGTACCGGACATTCCCGGTCAATGCCAGGCTCAACGATTTGCTTTCCCGCAGATTTTCCCTCAGTCGCGCTTTCGCCTTTAGCTCGGCATCCTTTATGGACTCCGCTTTCTCCGATAGAAACATCCTGCGCGTGCCCTTCTTTCCGGGAATGGTATACTCATACGTGACCGTTTTTCCGTCTTTTGCATATTGTATTTTTACGCTGTCATACAGGGTCCGAATCTGCTCCTTGACGGAATACGCGCCGCTTCCCCCGAGCTGCGATTTTTTGATCGTATAGGCTGCCTTCTTTTTTTCATATGCCGTCTTGTCATACGCGATCATCTTATCGTCATAAAGCTTCAACGCTATGTCATAATCGGAGCACACACTGAAAGCAAATTCCATGTCCGTACTGCCGCTCTGGGAAGTCTCGTCTATCGTATGTACTTCTGCCTCATAGACAAGCTTTATCCCCGCATCCTTTGCAATATCCGAAAGAATCTGCTTCGTCGTCGTTTTCTTCCATGTCCGGTTGCGTTCAGTTACGTTAAATTTCCCTTTGATCGGCATGGATATCCCCTTAACCTGTACCCGCTCCGGGAATCCGGAGAAAGCCAGCTCATCAACAGCAAACTTTCCGCAATATAATTTTGCATTTTCCTTTCCCTGCTCCCAGTTTTCAACCGCAATCCAGGCTTTTATAAAATCGCTTTCCTTCGGGTGGAACTTCCGGAACCACCTTCCGGAACGGTTCGACAGCGTGAGTGCAATGGAATCCGCATTCCCTGATGCATTGTCCTCAAATGTAAATCCCTCGCAGTCGTCAGTAACACTCTCCGGCACTTCTACGTGATTATAATGCAGCACAATCTTCGACCTCATGGCAAGGCTCATCCTTCATTCCTCCAGTCCGGCACTTCGTCATCCGCGTCCTCCTCTTCCACGTACGGGCACCACACTTTTACGCCCGCCGAAAATATATAAATATACAATAACTCGCGGTTTTCCTTCGCCAAAAATAATGCTTCTACAAAACGTTCTGCTCCATATACCTTCCATGCGATATAATCCCACATATCGCCGGATTTTGTTGTGTAATAGTATCCTCCCATAAATCACCTGCCGCCCGAAAAGCTCACCCGCGCCCGTCCGTCAACATATTCCTTTACGATATTGATAATATCCTCTGCGCCCAGGGCCACGCCTGCCTGGACGTCGCTTTCCGAAGCGTTTCCCTGTATGATAATGTGTGGACTGTTATTAATCTGTATGTTGATTCCGCTATTTTCACGCGCCATCCCTGCGCTGCCCGCAATGCCTGATACAAGCGCCTCGTCCTTTGGCTGTCCGACGCCGAGCATCGCGCCGGCCTTTTCCCATATGGACAGCGCATTTTTTGAGCCGTCCAGCGGAATATAAGCCTCGGGGCCATCCTCTGCCAGAAGGCCAAAATGAGGTGTGGAAAAGATTCCGCCCGTTGCATGGGGTGTAGCTGTAATTGGATTTACATAGCTCCCTGTACCGTCATAAATGGACGGCGGCTTCTTGGTTGTGGTCTTGTAATTCACGCGCACTTCCGCATCCACATCAAAACCCCTGGAATAGATCTGGTCGAGGTACTGGTTTGAGTAAGCATAAAGTCCATCAATCGCATTCTCAATACTCACCTGGTTGCCGGTAATCGACTCGGAAATCTGCTCCGGGATATTCGCCCCATTCTCTTTTGCAGTTTCTATTACATTCCTGTATTCCTCGTTGTCTGCAACTGCATCCATGAATAACGTCCATGCCGAGTCCTTGTCTCCCGAAAGCGCGCCAAGCATATCCAGCTTTTGTAATCCGCTCTTTACTGCTTCCGGAATCTCCTCCCCGGCCTCTTCGCACTCCCGGGCTGCCTGCTCCAGCCCGTCCCGAATAGGCTCTGTTTGCGAAAGTATGATCTCCAGCGCATGCTGCACCGCCGGATCGTCAGCCACCATTCCGTCATACAGGCTGCTTATGATGTTCCCCCAGGCATCCGGGTCTCCCCGCAGCAATCCTCCTTTCCCGTCCCCGGCAAAAGCCTGTTCCAGTATTTCACTAAGTTTCCCCTGTGCCTGCACGACCGCGCTTTCCAGCTCCGGGTATGCCGACTGGATGCTCTCTAAGAGATAGGACGCTCCATTTGTAACCGCATCCGCGTTCTGCTGAAAAAAAGCCAGCTCTGCCGCCCGCGCATCCTCGTCATATGTCTTGTAGGATGGGTCTGACAGCTTCTTGGCATTATAAATTGCCATCGTAGACTCATAGGCGGCAAGCGCGGCGTCCCGGTTTTCTTCCGTGGCCTTTCCGATTTCATCCGCCAGTTGGAGGAATCCCTCCTCGTCAAGCTCCGCCCCGCTGTATTTCACCTTGATCGCCTGCATCCTTGCTTCTGACTGCCCTTCGCTGATCGCCGTCTTAATCTTGTCGATGCTCTGGGCGTAATGCTGGATCAACGCATCTTCGGCCTCGTCAATGATCCCGTCATCCTGCAGTGCAACAACGATCTGCTGCTGTATAAATCTCCCGAATCCCTGTGCCCGCTCACTAAGTTCGTTCGCGTACTCCGATGCCTCCGCAGTCCGCTCGGAATCCGCCCCAAACAAAAGTGTGGCCCCTACAGTTACCTCGTAGCCCTTCGCGTCGATGTATTCCTGTGCCTGGCGCACATATTCATCTACTTTTGTCACATATTGTTCGGAATCCTGCTCATCAAGAGAAAATCCCGCCCTGATCTTCCACGAGCTTTTTTCAAGCTCCTTTAAAGCCCGGTTTACGCCCTTTAAAGCGTTCTCGGATTCCCCGACTGCATCCAGCATCTCCGCGACTGTATTTAGGTCATTCCCATGCACGATCTCGCCTGCTATGTCCTGCAGCTCTTCCAGAGATAGCGAAATGTCCCCGAAATGCTCGTCCAGGTTCGCGCGCCCCGCCCGCTCGTTTGCCTGGTCAACCGCCGCACCCAGGCCCGCAATCACCCCCACGGCTCCGGACAGTCCGGCAATCACGCCCATGGGCGTTGTGAGCCCCGAGAGAAATGACACAATGGACGTGGCGGAACTTACAGCCTTTTTGAGGAACAGCGCCGTTCCGATCGACGTCAGCGCACCCACCACCGCGCCTTCATGATCCAAAAGCCATGTAACGGATCCCTCCGCAATGTTCCAGACATTTCCGATCAGTTCCCCTCCTGTTTCAAGCGCATCGAAAATCTCCGCCTTGTTGTTCGATACAAAATCCGTCACATGATCCGTAATATCCGGGATCTTTGCCGCGGCATGGTCGAGAAAATCCGTCACGTCACCGCCGAACACATCAACAAGGCTGATCTTTGCATCGTCTACCGCGGATTTCATCCGCTCCCATGATGCCGACATCGTATCCGTCGCCGTCGCGTTCATCTGGTCAAGCGCGCCGCCGCTGTCTTCGATTTTCTTTTCCAGCTTGTCCCACGCGCTCGCCGCGCCGTTCGCGCCTTCCCGTACGCTGGCAAGCAGGTATTCCATCTGGCTGTAGTAATGCGTTCCGGCGATATCCTTCAGATAACCGCTCCGCTGCTCGGTGCTCATTCCCGCAAGCGCCTTGTCGATCTCTATAATCGCTTCCCGGAGCCCGACAAAATTCCCTTCCGCATCAAAAACACTCGCCCCGATCTCTTCCAGCGCGTCCCTCGCCTTGCTGTTTGCAGCCAGGCGCGTCAGGATGGAGTTCATCGCCGTGCCGGCCTTCCCGGCTTTTGTGCCGTTGTCTGCCAGCACGCCGGCCGCCGTGATCGTATCCTCCAGGCTTGCCCCCAGCGACCTTGCCGCACCGCCTGTCCCGATCAGCGTTTCCATAAGCATGACGGCTGTCATGTTGGAATTATTATTGCCGGCAACAAGCTCATCCAGATATACCCCCATGTCTCTGACACTAAGGCCGAAGGCACTCATGGAGTCCGTGACAAGATCGCTCGTCTCTTTCAGTTTCGCGCCTGTTGCCTCGGACAGCTTCAGGATCGGCATTAATCCTTCCACGGACTCCTTTGCATCCCATCCCGCCAGCGCCATATAGCCCAGAGCCTCGGCGGACTCGGCGACCGTTTTCGTCGTTCCCCTTCCGGCCTCGCGCGCCGCCTGCTCCATCATCTCATACTCTGCTGTGGTTGCATTTGAGATCGCTGCCGTATTGCGCATCGCCTGTTCAAATTTCGAATAGGTGCCAAATGCATCCTCCGCGAGCTGTGAGATATTGACTGCGGCAAAAGCCGCGGCGGCTCCCGCCGCCACATGCTTTGCCGTCGATTCCAGCCCATCCAGGCTTTTCAGCGCCCGGTTGATATTCCTGTTATAGCTGGCCGTTGTGGAAGCCCCGAGCTTCACCTCCAGCATATACTGCGCTTTTCCCATGTCAGCCCTCCCGTTTCATGCTCCTTCTGTATTCCTCCCTGGCTTTCACATACTCCGCGATGCCGTCCGCCAGTTTTAACAGTCTTCCGATCGGGAGGTTTTCAAGATATTCCAGCGGCTGGTTATATTCTACGATCATCTGTATGATAAGCTGGTTTAAGTTTTCCACCAGATTTTCGCCGGCTTTTATCTTAATAAAAAATACAGCGCCACCACATTTGTGATCTCATTCATATCGTTCCAGCGGAGCCGGTTGAAAAACTCCACCGGAAGCCCGCTCGCCTTTACTGCGACGTGCTTTGTGTAGAGCGTGTCCGCCCATTTATTTCTCGTCCTGTGCCCGATCCTGCTCACGATCTCGTCCACCTCCTGCGCGTCCATCGTCGTCAGCTCATCAAGCCCTGTCAGATCCACCGTGTTGATGCTTTTTCCGTCCAGATCGTATGCGCGGCTTAATTTCACGACATACGGGATGCGCATCTCTGGCCGCTCGCCGCCCGATGCGCTGTCCGCCTCCGCCATGAGCGCCGCATTCTCTGCCGCCTCGCCGTCTGTAACCATCATATTCTTTTCCTCGCCCATTTTGCCCTCCTTAAATCATGCTGTCCGTTTCAGCCGCCTTGTTCACGCCGTTGATAATAAACGGCGACCCGTTGAGTTTGTCGATCTCAAACACCGTCACGCCGTCAACGACTTCCTTGTAATATAAAATTTCCTTTTTGATAGAAGGGTTTCCGAACCCCGCCTTTTTCAGCGAGCCAAAATTAATCTCCTTTGTCAGCCCCCGGATGGTAATGACCCTCGGCTTTTTCACCTTTGCGTAAGTGGTCCTGTCCATAAATTCCTGTTCTGCCCGCAGAATCAAAGCCTTGTCATCGTTCGCCGCAAGGGCCAGCGCCTGTTCGGAAATATTCGTGAACGGAATGTCGATTTGCGCACTCTCGAGCTGCCCGTCAGCCGGGGAATCGATCTTCCCTCCCGTTCCTGAAAGATTCAGCTCTTCCGACATATACGTAAACGTCGGGAGCGTCATCTCCGCCGTAATCCCGATCAGCTTGTTCGCTACATCCGTATCTCCGACATACGCGTTATACCGCCCGATTTTATCAGGTATCAGATTTGTAACCGGCATTGTATTTGTGCCTGCCATTATGCTTCACCTCCTGTCAGTGCGTCCTCCAGAATCGTGGAATCCCATGTAAATTTATTCAGAATATACTCAATCGGCGTATAATCCGCATATTTTGTCCGGAAGGTCAGATGCCCCTCCTGCAATTTCCAGATCGGGTTATCCTCCTTGTCAAAAACAACCTCCCCGCCCGCAAGATAGTCCGGTACAAGCGTGCCGATCAGCGCGTTAAACTCCGTAACAATCGCCTCGATCCGCTTCATCGTCGCCGTCCTCCCGAGCTTCGATAAGTGGTCGACCTTGAAACGGTTTTCCAGATAGTTCGCAATCAGCACGTTTTTAATGAAGCGGCTGTTCGGCGCGGTCTCATCCGGGTACGCGGTCGTGTTGTTTCCCCAGCACTTCCAGCCGTTCATATAGATGCACGACACAACGCCGATTTTGTTCAGGTAGTCATTTACCTGCGCCTGTGTGATGTTGAGCTCCGTGCCGTCCGAAAGGACAAGCCCATCAATCCCGATGCTCAGGTTATCCGGGGATTCGCACGGGATATTATTATTTTTGATGCATGTGTACTGCAATAACGCCGATACCGCGGACGACATTGCAATCACCTTCCCGGACACCAGAACTTTCGGCCAGCATGCAACAACCCATCTTGACTTCGCGCCAAGCACTTCTTTTGCCGCCGCAACGTCTGTGATTTTTGTCGCTGTATCCGTATCGATATCCACAACCGCCATCGCGTTTGAAAAGTCCCCGGCAAGCTCCGCCTTTGCTTCTAATGCCATGGCAACCATCGGGTTCCCGGAAAATCCCGGTGCCGTCAGCACGCCCGGCAGAACGCCAAGCTTTGCGTATACCTCATCGATCAGCTCGATTCCTTTTCGAACACCGTTCTCATCAAGCCCGCCGACAATATCCTCCGGCACAACCCCTTCGGGCTTCAGTTTTTGATACCCAACCATTACTTTTTGAGCGCCTTCCAGTTTTCCCTCGGGAAGCGCCGCGATCACTACCCCTGCCGCACTGACCGTCGCCGCGTAATCCGTATCCTTTTCAGCCTCCGCATCACCCGCCGTAATGACAATCGTGTCAGCGAGTATCCCGTCGTCCTCAACGAGAGCGCTGCCCTTTACAAGCGCGATTTCCTTTCCCGCCACTGCTGCCGTATGCTCCGTTTTTGACGGGTCAAGCACATTGATCATGACAACCGGCGCCACTGGGAACGACTTGAACGACATATGCGCCGCCTGCATGAGCGTATATTTCCCGTAATCGTCGCTCCACCCAAAATATTCAGTCACGTCCTTCATGCTCCTGACAAGGACGGGACGGTTCACGGCTTCTTCCATATGTTTCGATTGATTGACCGGCGCAGTCCCTACAACAACCTGCACATTATAGCTCCCTGTGACCGGACTTGCCGCAATCGCCGCATCCCGGTCCGTCTCTATCCGATGCTTATAATCAGACATTTCCCGCCTCCTTCTGTACAATTTTGTACGAAATGTTTAATAATGTTCCCTGCTCCCGCAACTCTTTCCTCTTACTTACAATGTCATCCATGCGCACGAACAGATATCCCGTGTACATGGACAAGCGTCCCGCCTTTTCCATAATCGCTTTTGGCTCATACGTAAAAATCTGGTTTTTCTTTACAAGCCCGCGGATGGTCGGGCCGATGTATGCAATCTGCTTCATATAAAATCCTCCGATGATTCCCGCTCAACTTCCGGAAGCTTCCAGACGGTAATCAGGTCGCATTCATAATAGTTGGGATAGCACTCATGATTGAACCGCTTGTACGCCTCCGGCTCCATCCCGAATATATCCCCTATGATGCCTTTCCGCTGCAGATGCATGAAAATCTGGTTCATGAGGTTCGCAAGGATCATGTTGCCCTGATGCGCATTCTCATAAAGGCAAATGCTCATGATCATATGCACATCCACCTTCCAGCGCCTGTCCTCCCCAAGATCCTCATCGCCGAGCATGACGATGATATAATCCTCCTGGGCGGCGTCGTCCTCATCGTCCTTGTACGGTTTTTCCTGCTGGTAGACGTTTAGGTCCTTCCAGGCAGTGCCGTCCAGCTTTTTCAGGCTCTGGTTTTGCAGAAGGCTTCGGATCTCTCCAACAAGTACCTCCTGCAATTTTAAATCTGTCACTGTCCCCTCCTTATGATTTCAGCAAATAATCAAGCTCCGCATCAAGTCTCTTGCAGAATATTTCATTTGCCCTGCCCGTTGCCGGCTCCATGATTTTTCTGGCAGCCATGACTTGCGTAAGTGCCGGCGCCTGGATGGCTTTTAGTTTACTGCGCGAAAAGTTGTGTTCTCTTCTGACAAAGATAATGCCTCCGTTGCGCGGCATCCTTTGGACAAACGCTTTTGGGGCGCGACCATACGGTTTTTTCCCCTCCCCGCGCTTGATCCCCGCCTTATACACGTTCGGGTTTGGCCTCCTTCCCGTGTGCGACACGATTCTTTGCGGAGTAACAGCCCCGCTTCCGCCTGCGCGCCACTCATACAGGTTCTTTTTCTTGGACTTGTACCGCAGCTGTGCCTGTGGCCGCGCCACTGTCGCCTTTCGTGTCCAAAGAGCCTCTTGTATATCACGCTGTCTAACGATAAAAAGCTCCGCAGTTCTCTTCTTGATTTCCGTATTTGCCGCAGTAGCCGCACGATTGGAAGCTCTTGAAAGCACTACGCCCGACTCGCTCCCCATCTTCTTTAATGCTGTTTTTAATACATGGTCCACCACATCGACCGTTAAATACGATTCTTCCATTATTCCTCTTATACCCCGTGCTGTCCCACAACCAGCCTGTACATTTCCATCATATGGCTGACGCTGTGGATAAACATTTTCTTTCCGTCTACTTCAATCATTGCGTTTACGGTCAGTTTTTTCCGCTCCAGCTTCTCTTCTACATCCTCTTCCCGGATGCAGAGCACAAGCGTTTTTTTATTGACCGCCGATTCCTTCGGATTGAATGCGTTTTTCAGCTCAGACCCCCGGCCTCCGCTCTCAAAGTCAGCTTCCTTTAGCACGACTGTCAACGCCACTCCGTCAATCGTGTGCTCACTGCCAAATTCCTCCGGATCAAAAAATACATCCTTCAAGTCCTCGCCGTATGCTTCCCGAAATGTCATTTTTTTGCTTTTATCTCCTCCTTCGCCGGCTTTTCCTCATCGGGAACATCCTCGATAAACCCGCGCTTCTTCATCCACTTAATATCCGTTTTGGACAGGCCTTTAACAGCCTGCCCTTTCCCAAATTCTTTTCCATTTACGATAACCGTGCCTTTTGCAATGAACATAACTGTCTCCCCCTACTCTTAGTAGATTTCATTCTGATGCTGCAGTGTCGCCGCCTTCAGCTCATCAAGCTTCATATCTTCCGTAAGCCCTGTAAGGCCGATGGACTCCGCGTAAGCGATCACATCCGCCTTCCGCGTCATCGCCATGATCTCGGCTTCCGATTTCGTCTCCACACCGTCCGGCTCTAACGCGTACTGCGCCACGTCCGCTTCACCCGTTGTTCCGCCTTCCCGTCCACTATCCGGTGAAGAATCCGCGGGCCCATCATAAATATTGCAGACGATCCATGATTCCGGGTCAAACGGATACGGCACCGGCCTCGAAAACTCCTGCACCTCAAGGATGTTGTTTTTCTCGTCGGCATATGCCCTCGGCACGATTTTCTCCGCATAGGACACATGCCTGGAACCTTTCACAAACGTCACCTGCCCGTAAACCGTCTCTCCGATTCCCGGTTTTAAGAACGCGATCGTTCCTGCAGGAAGAAACGGCTTTGCCGCCCCGTCGAGATCCTCATACTCGCAGTCATAGGTATACATGGTCATCACGACACCATTGATATTGATTGTCCCATTCCTCGCAACACCCTCCGGGAGTTCCACCTGGTCAATCGTTCCGGTCTGGACACTCTTTTTGTCATAATAATCCAGAAAATCAGGATCTGTCACGAGGAGCATCGACACGTCGCTCGTCATAACGATATCCGTCGCACGGACTCCTCTTTTGCGCAGGATCGCCGCGATCTTGTAAAACTCCATAACACGTTCCTGCGCTGTCATTGTCCTGAAATCCTTCGCAAACCGGTATCTGTTTTTAAATTCCCCTTCATAATACCGGAACTGCTTCAAGTCATAACGGACATCATTTGCCGCGTCCTCCGCGGTCGCATAATGCTTCATCACGACGCCTCCCGTCAGGATAATCTCTGTGCTCATAAGCTCCAGCCTGCGGAGGATCGATTTGCGCATATCGTCCATATGCTCTGCCTCGATCTCATTCTCCCGGTCTTCCGGTCTGCGGTCTGTTTCCGGTGATTCGCCAAATGCCTTCTTTTCAAGCTCTTCGGCCGTAATTTCCATTTTCGGCGCGATAAAGGGCGCGGTCAGTTCGTCAGCCCAGTAACCTTCGCTTTTTACCGGGATGCCACCAACAATCGGGACGACAAACGGTGCTACCTTGCGCCCCTTCTTTTTCATTTCTATAAGCACTTTCTGCGAATAGAAAACCCTTGCATCCGGGAAGTATCTGTCCTTGAAGAACGTAACAACCGGATACATCTTTTTGATCGCATTGATCAGTTTATAAGTCTCCGTAACCACTTTTCTTCCCTCCTACTTTAAAATGATGCCTTTTTCCCGCAGCGTTTCCACA
This sequence comes from uncultured Lachnospiraceae bacterium, assembly GCA_949132985.1. Taxonomy (GTDB): domain Bacteria; phylum Bacillota; class Clostridia; order Lachnospirales; family Lachnospiraceae; genus W0P33-017. The sequence goes on along the minus strand of CASCGD010000003.1, from coordinate 24,917 downwards.
TCTGTTTCTGTCAGCTCCGGCGATGCGATGACTCTTTTGGCGTGGAACGCGCCCGTGATATAGCACGGGACGATCACGTCCGTGTCATCCTCTGTATACGTCACGTTTTCCGCCGCGATACAACTCGGTGTGCCGGATTCCTCGTGCAGCGTGTATGTGCCTTCTGACACATCAATGATCTGCCCTCTTTCAATCACGCCCGCATCCATTGGCGTAATCAACACCTGCACATTCTTCGCGTCTACCGGATGCGTGGTATCATAAATCAGGTGATCCGCCTCTACCTTGTAACTATTCTTATTTAACAGCCCCATTCCAGCCTCCTCTCTTTTTGTTCACATACGCCGCCATCCCGTCAGACTCATCCGTTTTATCCTCTCCTGCATCCGCATCACCGATACCCACATCTTCCGCACCGGAGTTTTTCGCGTCTGCAACCGCATCCTCCATGTATCCTGCTGCCGCCTTCCGGCTTTTCATTGCCGACTGGTAGGCAAGCGCTGGCGCATCGATCGGATGCTCCCCGTATTTTGCCTCCCTGATATCATCTCCGAGCACAGCTCCTTCGAGCGCGTCAAGCGCTTTCATGCGTTCGCGCTCGCTTGTCACCCCCTGCTCCCGCATCGTGCGCTTCAATTCTTCCAGCTCTGCGCGCGCCTCGTCGCTCTGGTTTGCAAATTCCTCAAGTGTCATAATTACCTCTCCTTCCTTTTCCTGCGGCTCCTCTGCCGCGTCCTGCAAATTGGTTTCCTGTCGCGTCGGCGCGGTTGTTTGATTCTTATACATTGCCATGATCTCTTTCGCAATGCGCTCCGGCATAATCGGGATCTCCGCCGCAACGACCGTCTGCACCAGATTTCCCTCTGGCTCCCGGTCAAAAATATAACCATCGATAAAACCGTATTCAATCGCACGCTGCGGACCCATATAGGTATTATCATCCATAAGGCGCTGAATCTCTTTGCGGCTCATTCCGGTTTTTTTCTCATACACATTTAACAGGCCTTCGTTAAACTGCCGCAGGGAATCCCCGCTCTCGTCCATGTCCCGGTAATCCCCTTCTGCGTATGACTGTGTATTATGGATCATGTAAATACCTGCATCGGAAATCAACGCCTTGTCTGCCGCGCAGGCGATCAGTGTCGCCGCAGACGCCGCATAGATGACATGTGCGGTCACATTTCCGCTGTAACCCTTAAGCGCCGTATAAATCTCATAACCGCTCACACACACGCCGCCCTGCGAATTGATTTCCACCACCACATCTTCGCCTGCCGCATCCTCCAGCGCCTCCGCGATCATTCCAGGCGAACAACAGTCCCAGCCGACCCATTTGTAAAAAACCGCCGTATTATTTGATACGATCGGCCCTTTTACCTTTATTGTTTTCATTCTTTCCTCCCTTTTTGTTTGCCTCCGCCAGCTTCTCATTTTCCCCGATCAGCGTGCGCACATTGTCTTCGTAATCGCTGCCATTGATCATCGCGCATTCGTCCTCGCGCGTCGAAAGACCGTTTTCAATCCGCTTCACGGATGCACTGACCTCCTTCACAGGATCTAAATTCCCCTGTGCGGGACCGTTCCACGTTGCCCTCGTATAAGCCTTTCGTATAATCGGGTCCTCGAAAAACCCCGGCGCGTCGATCCTGCCCTTGCTCACGGCCTCCGCAAACCACAGGCCGTATACCTCCTGGCAGAAATCATTAACAAACCACTTCCTTCGCATGGAGTACGCTTTCCACGTTTCGTTTAACGCGCCTTTTGATGCCGAAAAATTCTGCCCGAATTTTTTCAGGAGAATTTCCGGTGCAATTTCAAGTGCTGCGCCAATCTGCATTGACATCGCCCGCACAAAGGCATCGTAATTCCCGGACGGATGCTTTGACTCGACCGGCTTGACATCTTCGCCCTCCCCGAGATACGTGAGTGTTCCTGCCCCGATCTCGGCCTTTCCCTCGCCACCCCTCCGATCTTCGCCTTCTACCACTCCTTCGTACCCGCCAACCTCTTCCCCGGATTTACTTGTAATAAAAATTGCGAGCATTGCATTTAAAACCGCCGCCATAATTTCTGCTTCCGTATAACGTGAAAGCTGCTTGATCGTCTCAATGACCGGCGCTAAAAATGGCACACCCCGGTACTGCTCCGCGCGTTCCGCGTTAAAAATGTGCAGCACGTTCGGGTTGCCCGTCTTCTTTCCCCGTTTCTCAACTCGCGTCCATTCCAGCTTTTTTGCCGTGTACTCCCCCGGATGCACGGAACATATATGATAGGCAACCACCTTCCCGCCCGGGTCAATTTCTATGCCGTTCATGACGGTGTTTCCGTTTTTTAACTGCCTGTCACACCCATCATACTCCCCGAAGCTTTCTTCCACGCACACCCTGTCGGCCTCGACAAGCTTTATCCTGAGACGGTAAGGCATGTAAGGAAGCTCCTCATCGTAACGGATCAGCGCAAACTCCTCGCCGTTTTTCAGCCAGTCAAGGAAAGCGATCTGCTGAAGCTCGTAAAAATTGTTCTGGTCACTCGCATCGCAGAGCGTACTCTCGGCCCACAGTGCAAATTCATTTTTGATTTTTGTCTGCAGCTCCTCCGCCGCCTCTTTTTCAATTCCCAACAGCCCGTAATTGATTTTTGGCTTCGGCACAAGCCCGGAGCCGACACAGTTCGTCCGCGTACTGACTACCGCTGCCGTTGCGAGCGGTGCGTTCATCGAGAGATCGCGTGTCCTTTCCCGCAGCGTCTTCCGGTTTTCCTCAATATCGCTTTTCGCCGAAAGGCTGTGTGAATGGTATTTTTCCGCCCATGTGGCCGTTCTGGATGCCCCGCCATTTGAGTAGCCCGAATTTCTGTACTGCTCGATCGCGTCCGCCTGCATCTCAAGCGCCGCGGTATTCGCCCGCGTTCTGGCAAGCTGGTTTTTTGTCTGCTCCTGCTTCAGATCACGCTTTAGCCGCGCCTGCTCCATAATGTCTTTGAATCCCATCGCGCTTTCCTCCAAAAATTAATACAGCGCCCGTTCTCGGGCGCGCCCCTCAATCCAGTGGCACGGCTCGGACGCTCCTGCGGTTCCCGCGCGACTCATAAGCAGCAATCGCAGCTTCATAATCCGCCATCTCTGCGCGGAGCTCTTTCAGACTTGCCCGCGTCAGCTGGTTTGAGCTCTCCGAATAGCTCTGCGCAAGCAGGGTTTTCCGCCACGCCTTATGCAGCGCCTCGTAATCCTCCTTCGCCTGCCTCAGCTGCTTTTCGTTTTTTATAATCACTCTCATCTATACACCTCAATTCCTCCAACCGTCCCGCGCGCCCGTTTTTTTGCCCCTGCGTGCGGCTGCGTGTAATTGATCCCGCGCTCCAGCTTTTCTTCCAGGACATCCCATTTCGGGTTTATCAGTTCGACAGCTGCATAATTATAATTAAACAGGTCGAACGGCTCGTTTCTCGCGCCGGAACTCTTTTTCACCCACGCCGTCTTTATGACGCCTCTCACATTTTTTTCGATCTTATGTTCGCTCGTAAGCCCTTCATAATAGTCGTGGTCGTAACCCCTGCCTTCGTCTGCCGGAAAATGGCAGTAGCCTTCGCCCGGCTCCGTAATTTTCAGGCGGTTCGTGATATCCTCCTTGCCGGAGTCCACACCGATGATCTGTAGCATCGTCCTATCCACAACCACGGTCTTTTTGCCCCTCTCCTCTTTGATGTCAACAACGCGCTTGTTGTGGATGAGGGGAATATCCGGCTTTCCCGCATAGCCCTTGATGGCATAGCACTTCTTTCCCCGCTTTTTCTGGGCCTTTGTCCACTTATAAACCTTGTTTGTGTGGCAGCCGCCCGTATCGACCGCGTACCCCGCAATCCCGAGCCTGCGGCCGTCCGCAAATGCAAACGTCTGGTCAAGATAAGCTTCCACCCGGTCCCACGGCTCGTCCTTGATCAGATCGCCGTAAAATTTTTCCCGGTATATGCCCCATGTCTCATAGTTCCGCGCCCAGCCGCGCACCTCCACCTCCAGCCAGTCTTTTTGTACATCGACTGCGGCTGTCAGCATCAGGACGCCCTCTGGGATGTCTGCGCCGTAAAATTCAGCACGTTTTTCGATGGCACTCTTGTCGATCACATCTGTGTCCATGAGCGTTTCGTCCCATGTTTTCCCAAGCCGCGTATTGGTAAATACAATCATATCCCGCGGATCGTGCTTTTCCTTCATCCGCTTATACGCATACTGGTGCGCATCTATAATCTCCTGCCATTCCACAAACGGGCTTGCCATTTCGTTAATGTGGAAGCTGCGCCGCTTCTTCCGCTTCGGGTGCTGCGCGATCCACGCGTGCTCTGACTCCTTCCATGCCTGCTCCGGAACCAGGCATCCACAGTGTTCGCATGCCATGGACACGGTTTCAAAATTCAGCCGTTCGAAGTCATAGGGCTGGAAATGCCCGCATTCCGGGCATTTCACGCACCACTGCTCCATCGAGCCTTTTTCGTACTCCTCCTCGATATTGCTTTTCCCTGCAATGGTCGGCGTTGACAGTTTGACATACTTTTTATTCCAGTAGCTTGTAGCACGCTTTTCCGCAAGCCGGATCGGGTTTCCTTCGCTCCCGGCTGATTCCGGGTAGCGGTCGATCTCATCCATCAATACAACCTGCACCGAGAGCATAGACAGGGAAGACGGTGAGTTCGCACCCGATATGACCAGACTGCCTCCCGGATAGCTTTTCAGCAACAGCGTATTGCTGGAATCCCTCGTCTTTGCTTTTGATATTTTCTCGCGAAGGGCTCTCACATCCCTGATCATAGGCGCAAGCTTCAACTTACTGAATCTTTCCGCATCATCAATCGTTGGCATGACAAGCATCATCATCACCGGCTCGTGGCAGATATAATACCCCATGCTGCACATCTCTATCGTTGTCTTTCCAATCTGCGCCGAGCTCATGACTATCACCTCGACCACTTCCGGATCAACGATTGCATCCATAATCTGGCCCTGGTACGGTGCCGCATCCACCGTATACTGCCCCGGTTCATTTGTGCCTACCGAAAACACCATATTCTCTTCCGCCCACTGGCTGATCGTAAGCTCTTTTTTCGGGCGCAGCGTCTCAGTCAGCCCGCTCATAAATGCCAGCGTGCGCCAGTTAACCTCCGTTTTCCCCATCTTCATAATCCCCAAGCACGTTTAACGCCTCCCCGGAAATCTCTATATGCTCATCCGAATAAAAATCGGCCGGCTTATAGTCCGCGAGTTCATTCAGCGCCTGTTTGATTTCTTTCTGCAAAATTTTCCGGATCTCAGCACGCCCCTTTCCCTCCAGTCCCTTAGCCAGCTTTGCCGGGAGTGCAGACATTTTCATGCGGAACCGTTCAAACATGTCGGTCATGACAGCCTCCACGTCCTCGGCCTTATGGACCTTTCCCCGAATCAGCTGCAGCTTGATCTCATCAATCTGGCGCTTAACACGCTCATGCATAGCTTTTTCCGCATTCAGGTTTAGATCCTCTTCCTCGTCATCTGTCCGAATCTTTCCGGTGTTTTTGACTTTCAGCGCCAGTATGTAGCTTTTTGCCGATTCCATCAGCAGATATTTCCCGTGCGAACCCCTCTTTACAATCCCGTTATCCGCAAGATAGCGGATCGTCCTGTCCTTCACGCAAAACAGGGCTTCCAGCACTTTTGACGTCACCAGTATGTCATCTAACTCATCCATTCCTTTTGCACCCATTTTAAACCTCCGATTCGGCAAAGCATAAAAAATTTTTAATATCTAGGCGGGCTTTGGGCCTCGTTCCGACCCGCAACCAAAAAATTTTTCCCACAGAACCTGGATTTTTTACGCGCATCCACAGTTATTTTAGGCTGTTTTCTTGCACACAAAATTCCATGTTAGCGCAAAGGAAAGCAGCGTCGACTGCTGCCGTGCTGCTTTCCTTCTGACAAGAACAAGGGGTGATTGCCTTCTTTCCTCCATTATAATTTAGCACAAACTTTCCGGACATTGTGGACAAAACGGACAAAATCTAAACTTTTTTTAGAAATCTTTCCAATTCCTTTCGAATGCTCCCTTCTGATGCACCTGCTCCTATTTTTGCCGCTGTCATATCCCATGACAATCCCTGTATATACCGATAGCGGATAATCCGTTGAATCCGTGGCGGTGCATGGTTGATAAACCTTTCAGCCGCTTCCTTCGCCGATACTGCTGCCTGGTATCGTTCCTCTAAAACCCGCTCTTGTTCCCTGATCTTGTCCGCTTCTTTAAATGTGCATGTAGTTCCAGAGATCGAAAAGCTCCTTGATTCGTATGGGAACTCAGGGTTGCTCCCTTTTACCTTGCCAAGTACCAGGCACTTTCTCTTGTTCAGTGCTTCAATATCCTCGAGTGTCTCCTCTGCCAGCTTCGCCGCGTCTACGTATTGATGGATCAGTTCTTTGTTATCCATGGCTGCTGCCCTCCATCTTCTCAAAATAAAACCTGACCGGTTCCCGATACTCTTTCACCATGCCGAAGCGAAGCGCAATCTTATATGTACTCGAATCACGCTGCAGTCTCTCTGGGATCTTTGAAAGCATCCGGCGGAATGTCTCAAGGTCATGGGTTGACTTGTAGCGGGCACAGCTCCCGCAGGAAGGGAGCATGTGGTCTACGTGGAAATTTTTCCGTGTGATTACCTGTCCGCAGTAGGCGCAATGGCCGTTGTATCTGTTATAGATAAGCTGGCGGTCTGATGGGGCCAGTCTTTTACGCATGGCTGCTGCCTCCTTTCAGTTTCCTCGGAAATTCCTGTATGAGCGGTTCGCCCCAGATTTCTTTGAGGCTGGATTTCATAAATACTGGCATTTGCATGAATCCGCAATCATTTACAAGATTCTTGATCCACTTTCTTTCCGGCACAACCTTGTTCCTCCTGCTGCCTGTTTCCGCGCCAATGATGACCCAACCCATCCACCAATTTATTACCATATCAGACCATCGCGGATGCCATGATATATCTTCCAGCAATGGTTCGACGCTAAGAAACAGATGTGTACTTCCCGGCAAATTTCCGACTGCTTCATATACCCGTTCGACCTGTTTCATATTGTTGATCGTGACACCATACCACATATTATCGCCCTTCGGGAGCTTCCCGGATATTTCCAGATCGAGGTATCTTTTCGGGTTTTTGGTCAGAAACAGGTAATTATGCTGCGGCGCTTTTGCACAGGCCGCAAAAACTTCCTCAATCCATTCGTCCGGCACCCAATCCCCAAACAGATCCGCCATGGAGCAGACAAAGATATTTCTACCTTTCTTGTTTATATAATCGTTCAATCGGTAACGGTGGAGTGTCGGGGTAAATCCAAATGGATAAGGGGCACGAATTATTTTCCCATCCTTGCATTTCTTTACCTGCGCACTATTCAGGACTCCAAGCCTTTCTTTTCCCTTTCCGTACTGAATTGTGTCCCACGCTCCATTTTCTGATGGCTCAAACCCTCTGAACCGTTCTGCCGTCCCCCTCGCATAGCAATATTCGCATCCATGCAGGCAACCCGTTACCGGGTTCCATGTGCTGTCGCACCAATCAATTTTTGTTTTATTCATCCTGCTGCCTCCCTCCTGATCTTATGATCTCTATGGCCTGTTCTTTGTATATGACCGGGCGACCGTCTAAGTAGTATTCTGGTTGTCCGGGTCTGGTTGTCTTTTCGATCTGCTCTGCTGCCTTGTCTGTATCATAGGCAGCAGGCATGTTCTTTACTATGTTCCGATAGCGCTGGTATTCACTTGGCTGGTCTTCTATGATGATTCCTTTTTCCATTTCTTTCAACAGAGCAGCTCTACTGATTAGATCATTGCTCATTCTTCGTCTCCTGTTTCTACCCGGCCTAACTCTTCCATCCATTCCTCCATGCACTTTATGCATGTGTAGGTGGAAACCGGATTTCCATACATAAAGCCAGTTTCACATATTGCATAATTGCCGGACTCTATTTCATTTCCGCAATTATTACATTCATGTGGTTTTCTGCACTTTACGACCTTTTCACTTCTTTTTACAAAATCTTCATCGAGTCCATAAATCTCGTTGTCTAAATACAGTTCTTTGTCATATTTCAACCCATCGGTTTCATCTGGAGGTTTAGCATTGTTATTATATTTGCTGATTACTTCCATCTTTGACACATCAGAAACACCGTTTTCATCCACACAGGGAAGCAAATCATTGCCTCGCCAGCAAAAGAAAACCCCAGTGATAGATACATCTACTGTTTCCGGTGAAAACCCCCGCAGAGTTTTTACCGTGGTGCGATTTACAGTCTTAAAACATACATCAAATTCTCTTACTTCCCCATCATCTAAAACAAGCCTAGTTCTGTCACCAACATCGATGGGTGTCTTATTTTTATCAAATAACCCCGTATTCATACCCATTTTTTTGAACAGCGTGTTCCTGTTGATAAGATCATTGCTCATATTCTGCTTCTTTTCCTTTCATAAGTTCTGGGTTGTCAAAAATGTTACCAACAACGTACATCCTTCTCTCCGCGAACCAAAAATGTATATCCTGCCTTAAATAATCTCCCGATCTCTCCCACTCAATTAAGAATGCCCCGTCTTTAGATACGACATGACCAAAATGTTGATTGTCTTCGCAAAATACAATATTATGCTCAAAAACTTTTTTTCTCCGAATGGCTTCATATCCCGTAAACTGGCAGACGCTTTCGGCGGATACAACACATTCCGCCACCCACCCTGATTCACTTAATGCGTTAAAATAATACCTTTCAACTTTTCCCTCTTCGTCTAAATGTTTTATCCTTGTAACATATCCTGTTACCCATCCCCCGTCATCTGTCCGTTTCGCCATGAATAAAATTTCCCTCATTCTGTCAGAACCATCGCTCATGACTTGCCCCCTCCCCATTTGCTGTAATTCATCTGCAATACATTCCAGCTTATTCGCTAAATTTTTATAATCATTGTAACAATCATCACACATCCCATATGATTCATGCCCATCAATCCCAAAATGTGTTGCCTTATTTCCGCATCCGGATACCAAACACCGCCCTCTCATAATTTTAATCATTTTCATCGGCTGCGCTAAAACCCACAGAGATATTGCCATGGTCCATATCAGCATATCTTCTATTATTTCCCTCACTTAATCACCATCCCATCCATTTACGTAATTCTTCTTCAGCTCTTTTCAAGCATCCACGGCATACAGTCGCCATTCTGTCATGTCCCGCGAAGGTTTCGTGGATAATACTTGTGTCGCCAAGCATCTGGCGTGGAATTGAGAGATTGTATAATTCTAATGTTTCTGTTCCGCACCTTTCACATTTTTGGGGTATTTTTTATGTTCGTCCATTAATGCGCACTCTGTACAAAGCACTCCGTCAAAAGATGATCTGTCAAATCCTGCCGGAAGAGGTCGCTCCCAGCACTCCCGACCACATGCCGGGCAGGTTGTCCGTCTCCATTCCGGATGTTTCGGCTCTGGGATGTTTTTTACAAGCGGCATCATTAGATAGCCGCCCCGATCTGATGCCTTTCTTGGTGTTATGTTCATGTGTACATTCCCTCCTCACCACCAATGCCTTTTCAACTGATGCTCGCTCGAAAAACACACTCTTGCCGATCTGCTCAAACGCGCGGTTGATATGCTGCTTATCCGACGGGATATAAATGCGCAGTGACACCCCATGTGCGCCGATTTTGATAGATACGACTTCGCCCGTGGTATACCCGGTCCTGTTTAAGCTGACGATATATACCTCCTGCCCGATCTTGCAGGGCAGGTTTAAGGTGTTGTCCTGCTGCCGTGCTTTACACTCCGCCAGCTCTTCGCTTTTTGCTTTGTAGAGCCTGTCCATCTCCTTGATCTGCTCCGGTGTAAGGCCGGTATTTTCGTATTCAACAAGGCGTTTTACTAATTGGAGATATTCGTCATAATCTTTTGTGCCCTTTTTGAAATACGCCGGACCCCAGAGATGATCAAAGCAATACATCTGTTCATGAGTAGTCCCATCTGCGTGCTCTATTATTTGCGTACTTGTTAATCTATCCATACTTTCAGCCCTCCTTTGGCTTTTCGCAACGCTCAAATTCTATTGTCCATACCCACGGGTTGGCATCCCAGCCGTAGCGATCAAGATCGGATTTCTTGATGGTAGAATCCCATAATTCTTCAAACGGCGCCCCGATCTCAAGACCTTCCGCTACAATCCCCTTATCGTCTATGTCCTGCAGGCGTTCCGTCCTTACGTCCGTAACCTCCAGCCAGATTCTGGCCGCTGCCTTTGGCATATGGATGGACGGGCTCCAGCTGACGCGGCCCGGGTCCGGATGGTCTGCCCGGTACACAAAGCATCCGTCCGATACACCGTCTTTGTCCTCATATGTAACGCATGGCCTGCCGCAGTCTGTCCCTTCACGTACACAGTCAATGCACGGTAAAAATGCCCATGTCTCACGGACATACAGGACATCACCCTTTTTATACGGTGCTTTCTTTTCTATGTACGGGAGGAGTTTCTGCCATTTGCGGCCATCCGGATACTTACCGTGTGTCTCCCCTTCAATATCTTTTTGGATCTCAATAAGACATGTCCCATACTTATCCGTCCGCATTTTCATTTCAGTGTTACTGTATTTGTATCGCACAGCCCGCCGCGTGGCCGTCTTTCTGTTGTCCAGTACCGCCCGAACCATATCCGTGTTAAATAATATTGGCAATACCCTCACGCCCTTTACACCTCCATTTCCCCATAATATTCATCCATCGATATCTGCCCTGGTATATTTTTATCCTCCATCCACCAGATGAAAACCTCTTCCCCACAACTCCATTTGCTTTCCAACCCCCGCCGCACACGTTCCAAAAGCATCCGGTCAAATGCATGGATGTATGCCTGCTTATAATTTGGAAAAATGGCAAATTCCTTGTAACGTTTTTTTCTCGCCATTGGGTAACCGATACAGCCGACGCGGTAACAAACCATCTCATAGAGCGGATTGTGCAGCCTGCACTCATGCTGGTAAAATTCCCATACGGCTCCATCCGTCCAGTCGATAATAGGATTTACTACAGTTTTCGCTTTTAACTGGCAGTGTTCAAACAAGCGTCTTGTGTCGTTGTTGTCTGTCAGGAGCATTTTTTCATCGGAAACCCTTATTTTATCTGATTTTCTTGGCACAATTCCTTCAAACGCTTCCCTTTCCCTCCTCCTGACGCTTTCTGCCCAGCGGACGCCGGTCGCGATCATGCGGTTTCTGCACCCGCTTTCTTTTAATACTGAGCAGCAGTAACGCACCTTCCTCGTCGGCGGCATCAGTTTTTTTGGGATAAGATTCCACATGGTGATGTTTGTCCCGTCCTGCTGCCGGTGGTAGTCGATTGTGCATTTAATCCCCTGTAGCTCCAGCTCCCGGAATACCGCGCGGATGTGGTATACCGTCTGCGGCGCGTCCGCGGTTGTATGGCTGTTGTGTACCTCAAACGGTATGCCGGAGCGTTTGAACAGCTCTAGCATTACATCACTGTCCTTTCCTCCCGAGTAGGCACATACCAACGGTTCCCCGTAGTGGTGCAGGCTCATCTCCGATGCAAGCTTAATCCGTTCGATTGCTTTCTGTTCTAAATCCATCACTGTTTTACCTCAAAATCCTTAAGATCCATCTGTATGTTTTCTGGCTGGAAATTCATCCAGAGCACTTCCCTTTTCTTGGAGTGTGCCTGCGAATAGCAGGTTGTCTCTTCCCGGCACCAGCCCCGCAGACGGTCGTTATACAGGGCATTGTCATATCCACTTAGGAGCACCGGACCTTTGTGGTCCAGCAGCACATCTAAGAGATCGTCCTGCGCCTGGTCGTCCATCTCATGCCGGTACTGCTTCCCGTGCCTTGTCCTGAGGACATAGGGCGGGTCTGCGTAGATGAGCACCTTTTTGCTGTTAAACCTCTCGACCAGCTCTGCTGCCGGGCGGTTCTCGATCTGCACGCCCCGCAGGCGCTCTGCTGCCTGCATGATCTTTTCCGGGTAACGGCACCAGTCCTGCGCCGCATAGGCACGCTCCCGGCCCTGTACATCATTTTTCCATCCGACCTTTTCTCCATTTGTGCGGAAGCCGTGACCCATATTGAGACGGATGTAGAAATTTACCGCCCGGCCGAAGCTGTCCGCCGGTACCGCCGCAAAAGCATCCTCGTAAACCTGTCTGGCATACGGTGTAAAATATATCTCGTGCGCAAGGCGCTCCGGGTCCTTTTTGATCCACTCAAAAAGGTTGACGACGTTCCCGTCGAGATCATTGACTGTCTCGATGTTGCTCTGGGGCTTATGGAACAGGACCGCGCCCGAGCCGAAAAACGGCTCCAGATAGCTGTGGTGCTCCGGAAAATAACTGATGATCCAGTCCGCGATGCTCCATTTGCTTCCGGGATATTTCATAATCGCTTTCATCTAAACTTAAGACTCCTTCACTGAACAGCATAATTCCGGCAGATTTGCCCTGACCAGTGCCGCCGGAATCGGTGGACATACCGCATTGCCGCACCGCCGCACCTGCTCACTTCTGGGATACTTCTTCCCGGTGTGGTCATGATCGATGATGTAATCAGCCGGAAAGCCCTGGCATCCATACAGTTCCTTCGGTTCAAGCATCCGCAGACCAATGTCTACGATCTGATAATCCGTTCCCGCAATCGTGACAAGGCCGAATCTGTCATGCGTCGGGATTGTATCCAAAGGATCTGTGACTGCCTGCCCGGTGCCCTGTCCATAATATTTGATCAGGAACGCCCTCACCTCGCCGAAATGGCCGTCACCCGCCGTGACGGTTGGCAGTGGTTCCCTGATATTTTTCCCGTCGCAATGATTATTCATCTGGATGAGTGTGACCGCACATATGCTGTTATGATCCCGTGTTGTCACAGTCGGCAGCGGATTCGATACGCTCTCCCCTGCGCCCGTATAGCCGCCTCCATAGTATTTCTGCAGGAATGCCGCTGCCAGACCGTATCGGTTGGAGCCGTCCACCGTCATGATGGGCCTGTCCAGCTTCTGCCCCCGGACCACGCCGTTATACGTCTCGGAATGATACTGTATCAGTGTCGGTGCGACGAAAAGGCTGCGGTTTTCTGCCGCCGAGGCCCCTCGGATGACAAAAGGTTCCGGATTATCCAGTATAAATTTTTTCAGGCCTCTCGCGATCCGCTCCATCGTTTTTTCGGCAAGCGGACGCACGGCACGGATGCCGTATTTCTCTTTGATTTCCCCGGCAGTGTCAAAGATAGACGGACACGGCAGGGAAAAATCGATCTGCGTCCAGGCTCCGACATAAGGTTTCAGAAGCCCGGCCTTTACCGCCTCGCTCTCCACCGGCGCATGTGTCGGCTTCGGCCAGACAACCGGCCTGCCGTCGCACCGGGCGACCAGAAAAAATCTTCTGCGCATGGTGGGCGTGCCGTAATCAGCAGCCACCAGCTCCCGGTATTCCACGGCATAGCCCAGATTTTCCAGCTGGCTGACAAACTTCCGGAACGTCTCTCCGCGCTTTTTCGAGATCGGGCGGTGCCGCCTGTTCAGCGGCCCCCACGTCTTAAACTCTTCCACATTTTCGAGCATGATCACGTCCGGCCGGACAAGCCCCGCCCACCGGCAGGCCACCCATGCAAGCCCCCGGATGTTCTTGTCCTTCGGCTTTCCGCCTTTTGCCCTGGAAAAATGCTTGCAGTCCGGGGAGAACCATGCAAGCGCCACCGGATGCCCGCCGCAGGCTTTCACCGGGTCAACCGACCATACATTTTCGCAATAATGCGTTGTGGCCGGATGATTTGCCTTATGCATTTTTATCGCTTCCGGATCATGGTTAACTGCTATGTCCACGCTGTATCCGGTTGCTATTTCGATTCCGGTGCTTGCACCGCCGCCACCGGCAAAATTGTCTACAATTAGTTTCCCATTTATCATAGCTTTGCCTTCCTCCGTCTGGCCTTCCTCGCGTATTTGTCACATGCCTCTGGAGGGCAACCCCGCCGGTGGTGCTCGATTAATATGTATTCACAGATCGGTTCTCCTGACAGCCTGCACCCGTAGATGCATGTCTTCCCGACCTTGCTGCATCGATATGTTTGTACTGCTACCTCGCTCATTCACCTTTCCCTCCCCATATTTTTGATTTGACCGCGAAATGTGCCAGACAAGCAACCGCAAGCACCAGCACTGCACCTGACGCAATTTTCAGCCCTGCAAACCCCAGCCATGGCGTCAACACTACCCCCGCGAGGAGCACTGCCGCGGACAGGGCCGCAGTAACGTTTATCATTTTTTCTGCCATCTCTACCCCCGATATTTGATATCCACGCGCATCCGCGCTGCCTGCGTGATCTCTTTCTGCATCCCTTCCGTGATCCCATAGCGGCAGCCGACTATCATTGTCCCGCAGACGTTTAGTAAATCCAGGCCAAGTTTCAGACCCTTTTCCCGCTCCTGCTGCCGGTTGTCATTTAAGACCTGCGTCAGATACAGATGCGGTGTGATCGGTGTGTAACCCATGTCAATAGCCCGTTTTGTCAGCGCCCTGGCATAGCGCCGGTTTCGGATGCGCCTGATCAGGTTTCCGCGGTATGGGCTGCATATGTAGCAATACATGTTGTCCCTCCTTATTCCACCCGGTTTTTAAATTCACGGGGGCCGAACAAATATTTCTCCTCCGTGATCTGTTCATTTTGCAGGCGCCGCAGCGCCTTTATAAATTTCTGGTTCTGGCTGTCTGTACAGAAGCTGTGTATATGCCCGTACAGCTTCGCCCGGTCTTTTGACTGCCTCCGGGACCGCCTGCTCTGTTGAAGTTTCGTGCAGACACGGTTGCGCTCATTTTTGTTTGACGCAAATTCGATATCATGGAGAAAGGTCTGTACCTTCCGGTCCTCTTCCCCGACGCAGGTGTAAGCAGATTCATACTCGCACTTTGATGTCTCAAGGAAATTCAGGAAATCCGTAATCACTTCACTTGGTTTTTTGTCCATCTCATCACCTCGTTTCCCCTGTTTTTGGACAAAAAAATACCAACCATCGAATATTGACGGTTGGTATTTTCCAATCTCTACAGCATTATTTCCTTACATCCGCTTTTTTTCTTTCCCGTTATTGATATAGGTCAATCTATTCCTCTTTTCTGCAAATTGTTCAAAATCATTTTTACTCTTTTCTCTTTGCCTGATATAATCCTCTTGTGTTTTTAATTTAGGACGTACTAATGTCGACATTGCTTTTCCCATGTTGCACACCTCCTCTCTGCCCTATCTTGCGCGCTATCGCTTCCCCTTGCTCATATATTCTCTTGATGAGCAAAATATATTCTTTAAGTGTTTCACAATAATCTGCCGCGAATTGTATGGCCTCATCCTCTGTTTTCCATATAACAGCCTTATCGTGTGCAACAATTTCTATTAACGCAATATTGATACCTCCCAATTTTCGTATAGGTATTCCTAAATATTGATTATACTTACATTTATTCAGGCTTTGATTAAAAGCTTTTGCAACCTCTTCTTTCGTAAGCAATATTCTATAATCTGGTTTGTTGCTTAATATGACTTTCTCGCAATACCTATTATTGCTTTTGTCTGGACTCAAAACCTTCGGAACCCCAAATGCACTTGGCTGAGAAACATGGCCTTCATGCGCTATCATTGTCGTATATTCTGGACCCGATTCGATTGTCCGATCATAAATATTTACCGACAATTTAATATCCGTGCTATTATCAGATATAATCTTATAGATTATTCTTGCAATGTTTGCAGACGCGGAATTAATGTTTAGATCCCTTACATCAATTTTACCATGCTCTCTCAGATAATCAATCTGTGCTTTAATCTTATCCTCCAAATACGCTAACAATATGCGCAATGTCTCGTTCGAATGTTCGTAAACCTTTGTCCTTTTCTGCAATTCATCTAACTGCATTTGCAAATTATCCGCATACCGTTTCTTTTTCTCATCATACCATAGCAAGCATATCATTACAACAATATATGCCACTCCTATGAGCAAAGTTATAATTTTCCCTGTAGACAAATTTAGCTTTTTCTGCGCATTTAACCATTCACCTGTAACACTATTGCTAAATTCAAAAGCAATTGGCCCCAAAAACGGAATTACGATATTCGCATATTTTAACCAGTTTTGACGTATCATGTACTGAATCATGCCCCCTCATGCATCTATGGTTACATGATATTACTTTTTTATACAATAATCAACATCTTTCTACATCAAAGCCTTTATTTCCTTGCGCCAACCGCCAATATTCAATTGTCAACGTACATTCGCTTCCGCTCTTAGTCTTTGCCCCGCTCCCCAATTTCGTCCCACGCGCTTTCAATAATGTTGCGTGCCCATGAGCATCCAATAAGCGCTGCCATGCCCGCTATGGAAATTCCCGTCCCAATCTCCACATACCAGACTGTTACTACCAGCCCTGCACAAATCGCCACGATCGACAGCAGCGCAACCAGCGCCACGATCGTAACCGCTTTCCTATACTTTCTTTCCATGGCTCATCCTCCTGTCTCACTCTTTCCGGTAGACAAGCTCCCGCTCATCCCATCCCCGGTACATGGACTGTAGGTATTTCTTCATCAGCCCCCGCATTTCATCCCGGTGCTCCCCCTCGTCCATCATCTTGTGATGATACCTGCAGCCGACCGCTGCATTTCTTCCAATTCCGAGGCCACCCTGCGAGCGCGGGATGTAGTGCATGATCTCCCTGGTGGATGTATTGTAGCTGTCTGCTTTTTCCATGCGGTAGCGCATCCGGCAGAAAATGCAGCCTCCGTCACGCTCTTTGATCCGGTCGCGCTCTTTCTGTGAGAAATCGCACGCCTTCGTACGTTTTGATTTCATGCCGTTCTCCTTATAGCGGGAGGAATGCCCCTCCCGCGGCTGTTATGCAATAATCGTGATCTGCTCCCGGTTCGGGATATCCTTCAGCGCCTCTGTGAGATAGGTTTTCACGTTGTCAAGCGCCTGCGATTTCCAAAGCCCGCCGTCTGCCGACACGAGCTTAAACGTCGGCGTATCGTCGCGCCCTTTGCCTGCCCGGAAGATAAAATCGCTGCCCGGCTGCTCCACCTCGAGAAACGTGCGGTACGGGATCAGATGTACCGGGTTCGGCACAAGCACGTTTTCTTTGTTCGCCACTCCGGTTTTCATGACTGCCTGCTGTGATACACCGTCGTCGGAGTAGGCAGCCTCCTGCGTGTCGACGACGTTGCCCGCGAACAGCGAGACAGTATCCCTGTCATCATTCCTTTCAAAACACGACTGCAGCGCGATCAGAAAATTCTCCTGGCCATATTCCGTGCCGAAGTCAAAACGCGGAAGCAGCGCATTTACCTTGAAGAGCATTTCCCGGTCGCGCTCTGGCGTAAGGCCGGAATATAACAGAACCTCCGTCGGGTCCGTGATCTGGATGATCATGCGCTCGCGCAGCTCTTCCCGGCTCTCTTTGATATAATCCACAAGGGACGTGAGGGTCGTTGCCTTGATCGGCTCGGCCATGTCCGGGCGGTCGTAGCGGGTGAGGCTCTTTGTGCAATAAGTCCGCCCGTTAATCTCGATCTGCTCCGGTTTTTGTGCCCCAACTGCCAGTTCGGCGATGTATTCCAATGCATCTCTCAAATCTTCCATGGTTTTCCTCCTTTACTGTACGGCCCTCTGGCCGATATCTACAATTTTCTGCTCTTCCATAAGTACTTCCCCTGTCTCGGGATCAACATCTTTTCCGGCCACAGGACCCCTGTTTCTCAAGTCCAGCGGTTTTCCGCCTCCTGTTGCCTCCTGCGGCTTTTCCTCTGCATGGTCAAAATCTGCAAGGTTCATCTGCCCGCTGATCTGCTCGCCGATCTCCTGTATCCCGAGTTCCCCCGTCCGCATATCTACGCCCATTAATACCTGCGTGTCGATCGCTTCCGTGGGCGCAAGCTTCGTCGTGACGGAAATTTTCGTGCTGGCCACCTGGCGGGTTTTGCTCGGCGCGAAGTCAATCACAATGCTGATTCTGCGCTTGATCTTTGCTTCCGTGTTCGGGTTCTGTATATTCTCGACAACCTGCATGACTGCTTCATCTACCTTCTCGGCCAGAGCGCCGCCCGCAAATGTGTCCAGACGGATATTTGCTTTTCGTCCCTTCATTTCAGCCTCCTTTTTGTCCCTGATTGTCTTTTTTCTTCCCTCCGCAAAATGCACCTTCATTTTGTCTTTATGGGCTTTTTTGCAGTTATCCACATTTTTTCCTGCTGTCCGCACTGTCCACGCCGGAAAACAGCTTCCCATTCTGTCTTTTCGGGCTTTCTGGCGGGGCACGGGCAATGCTTTTGATTGTCCGTGCTGTCCTATCCATACTTTTTTGACCTCCGCGCCAGCTCGCTTTCCAGCCAGCGCTTGTACTGGTGTGTCCCTGAGTGGATCTCTGGCTTCCTGCCGTCCAGGAGCACCGATACAGACTGCCATTCCTCCATGTTGGCAATCGGCCTGCCCTTTGCGGTTTTCCAGCCGTTGAACCACCACTCCCCGAGCCAGTCATGCATGATCGCCGCTGTGACGTAGCTGTTATCGAGATAGATATGCAGGTAGTCCTCTGGAGCTGTGTGTATCAGTGCGTTTTTTAAGCCCAGGAGGTCGGCACAGTTTTTGGTTGCGGAGAGGACGCGGCCAAACTGCGTAAATGTCTCTGGCACATCCGTCTGGCGCTCGACCACAAACCCTACAATGCCGTCGCGCCGCTCCATGCTCCGGATGCTCGACTGTATGTAGATATCCGTTATCATCCGCTCCACTCCTCCCATTCTGGCTTAATTGGCTCTGCCGTGCCGTCTTTTGTCCCGAGCCTGCACTCGGTATACTTGAGGTAGGTTGTCCCATTAAACGGGTTGATGCCGTAGTAGACAGATTCCGGGTCGATGTAGTAGCCTGGGCGCGGCCTGATGCCGTCCTTGATCATCCGGCGCATGGTCCGCCAATGGCTTTTCTTTTTCTGGGGCTGCGGGCGGACCAGGTTGCGGGAGGAAGAGTACCGGATCATCTGCCTGCGCTCTGATGGGTCAAAAAAAGACAGCTGCTTCTCCTGCTCTTCATTCGGGGGCTTGGTGATATACCTGGCTAAATTTTTATACCCCCCAGCTGCATAGAGGTTGCTGTAATTAATGCGGCCTCCGGCTATCTGCTCCCAAATCCGCTGCGCCACGATGTCCGTGCCCGGTTCCCCGTCCAGACGGCTGACTATAATATGCATATGGATACCCCCGCGTTCCCCAATCTCGATGCGGTTGATCCACTTTAAGGGCTGGCCGCGCCTTTTGTACTCCTTGCGCATCTCCCGCAGGAAGCAGCCCATGTCATCTTTCACTTCCCCAAATGATTCCCTAGTCCCCTTTGGGTATTTCAGGGTCATCCAGAGATCCCCCGGGCGGAAATTCCGTTTTATGAGCCGCCGCACCATCGCTTCCTTGTTCCACTGGTTCTGTCGCCTCACCTGTTCCGGGGTGGCCTTCTTTCTTTTTGCCCGCTTCTCCCCCTTCGCCCCATATCTGCCGGCGAACCTATATTCGTATTCAACCGAGTCGTGAAACTCGTAATATTTCATTTCATACATGACACTCTATCCTAACTTTAATACTGTGAAGATTGTTGTAAAAGGGCCTTTAAACCCTTGGTTTTCCTTGACTTTTCAGGGATGCCATGTTATGATTTATGTGTAATGAACAAGGCATATCTGATATGTCTGCACCTGCAGGATGACCGCCCTGCAGGTGTTTTTTTGTTGTCAGATGCGTCACAATGGCGCGCGTGGAAGATGGAACGGCATAACCTCATTCGTGCGGTTCTTCCGGATGCACCAGAGATAACACTCACGCGCTTTATCTAGGTTGAAACGGCCCCAGACCGGATCGGCGTCATCGTCCGGGTTATGGTTTTGGAATAATTCATACATATCCTCCGGGGGAAGCTCCATGAATACCGCCATTGTGCTTGCGGTATCGTAATCATATTTCGCGAGAGAATATTCGCCTGCGCGGTAATGTTCTTCAAATGCTTCCGCGCATTTATAAATTTTTTTCCTGATCTGCTCCGCCGTAAGCATAGTACCTCCTTTCCGGCGGCAGGTGCCGCCGTGATTGTGTGAACTATGTTTGTAACGCTACTCAAATACGAACGTTAATTGTTACCGGTCTTTTTCTGCCTCCTGCCGCCACTGTGGATTGTTGATTCCCTCTTTGATCAGCATGTGGTTGATTTCCATAAACTGATCTTTACTGATCACGCCCAGCGCACATGCCATTTTCGCGGAGCCGTATGTCTCATACACCAGATCCCGGCTTTTGCTTTGCAATGCATAGGTGCTTTCCTTTTTCAGGTTGTCAAATAGATGATTGCTCATGCGTTTTTTATCCTCCATTTGTCAAATTCCTCTGTGTCAAAAATAATAGGTGAGTTGCGAGCTGCAGGATTTATTTTTCGCGCAAATGTCTGTCCTTTCGAACGGTATGCGCGCATTAAATATTCCTTTGGAAAACCATCTTTTTCAAGTTCTGTCAGACGCATCACCTTTTTTGCATATGTCATGCATCTACCTCCCCTCTATGCCAACACTCGTTAATTCCGCAAGCTTTGGATATCCAGCTCTTCCATCAGGCTTTCCAGTTTTTCCGAAAATCCAATGATTCACTTCACCCCTTCCTGATTTCAATTTGAAATTCACAAATCGAAAAGATTTATACGTTTTTTCTTAAAAACTTTTCATTTTGTGAATTTTTTCAGTTTTCTATTGCCATCTCCTGCCATTCACCCTATTCTATGCTTACAGGCTCCCGCCAGAGCCGAACTTGAAAGAAAGGAGCTGTTTATCATATGTGGAAATATGAAAGCCCAATAGGCACCCTATACATTAAACGCCTGGATGATGGTCGCTATGGCTTCCTCTACGATGACACCGTTTGGGAATCCTGCAGTTCGCCGCAAGCAGAAGCCGACAACGTTTATTTGCACTGCACGGGTTGCTATGACTGGGATCGACTTGACGGTCAAATCGATGATGCGCCAACCGACCTGAGTGAATGGGAACGCTGTTACTAATGCGTCTCTGGTATGATTCAGCCGCATCAATCAACTAAATCTCTCATGCGGCTGAGTCTTTCCAGCGTTGCAACGATGTGCCCCAATATCTGGATGCATTCATAAACATCTTTCAAATCAACGCCCGTTAAGCCATTCTTTACGTCGTCAATACGATCTTCTACCATATTCGCGTATTTAACGGCAATGCTTTCAGTGGTTTCAATAAGCTCTTTATAATTTTCCTGTTCTTGTTCCCTCACTTTCTTTTCACCTCCCCTCTATACTGGCACCCGAAGGTACAAAAATTTCTTCCCATCTTCTGGTATCTGTGCTATCCTTTTTTTACAGGCTCCGCCAGAGCCGATTACAAAAGAAAGGAGTTTTCCTATGGAATCACAAACACTGTACCAACAATTAGCTATTGCTTATGCACAGGCGCGATTATCACGTAAACAACCCGAACGCGAGATACCTACAAAAGAAGAACTCTATAGCTTTGCATATGACTATCGCTTTGCCTTGGAAAACATCAGAGAGCAACTATCGCATTATCCTAGAGGCTAATTTTGCTTTCTTCCGTGCGCCAAGCATTTTCGATCATCTTTTCAGTATCTTTTAAGAGATCCCTTGCTTGGCGCACGGATAAATTCTGACTTCTTAACCATTCGATCAGCACATCTGATAAATGCTCTTTTCCAACCAAACTCAAAGAACTGCATACTCCGTCTGGCATTCTTTTTACAACCACGTTATTCACCTCCTCTCTATACCGGCATCAGAGCGTATAAACCTATCCGGTGTGATTTCTGATGCTTTGCAAATCGTAGTTTTTGTGCTATCCTTTCTTTACAGACTCCCGCCAGATCCAACCGCAGAAAGGAAGATGCATAAAATGTATGATTTACCAACGCCGAATGTCGTAACTGTCATAAAAATAGGCGATTTTACCCTTCGCGCCTATGCATACCGAAAGCTGACTGAATCCGAATGTAAATTTGCCCTGCGACAATACCTGCGCAAATTTAAGCTGAAATCTATTCCTAAAAGCGGATCCGGCAAAATCATTACGATTATAGGAAGCATTCAATAAGCCTCTGCATCAAGAACATCGCTTCCTTTTCCCCATGGATGGTGATTGCGTCGCCATTCATGGGGAGGATTTTTACAAATCCTGTTTTCTCCTCTTTTTCCATTGCGTACAGAAACATTTCTTTGTTAACGTTTTCTGTCACTTCTATTCACCTCCCCTCTATACCGGCATTCTGGGATGCAGGAATTTATCAGTGTTTAACCCTAATGCCCAACAACTCATTTCATATTCAGGAAAAGTAAACCTTTTGTTTCCATTTGAATCTTCCGCCCCCCCCAATCTAAAAAATAAATAAAATTTTTCTAAAATACATTGTAATTTTTTACAGAATATCGTAAAATTTTTCATAAATTATTTTTAGGAGGAGCGCCCCTGATGAAAAATATCAGCTACATAGCAGAACTTGTTGCTTCATTACAACCAGCGATTGACCTTGTTAATTCCAACCAAGTGCGATCAGCATTCGCCGAATCGCTTCAAGCAGAAAATCCTAGCTCACTTCTCCTAGAGCAAGCTCTGGCTGCAGCTTCCAACCCTCTTTACGACAGGCCAGATCTCCTTCAAAACATTAAACCTTCTAATGCTTTACTGGATCAGTTTGCTGATTCATTGGATTATATCCAGCGCTATAATATAAAAACCGAAAGCCTTTCTGCACTCACAGAAGGAATTTCTCTGGCCTGCGAAAATATCAACCTTCCCGCTCGGCTTTTATATGAATCCTCACAGATTATCGCCAATGCTACACAAAAGCAGGACAATATTTTCTCCACTTTTACCTCCAACATGGAAAATATAACTATATCCTCCGATCTAGAATCAGGTGGCTATATTGATCTGCCCGAGCCTGTTGCAAAAATGTTTTCTGATATGGATGACTCAATAGAGCTTCCACCGTCAAACTCTGAGCAGATTGTTCGTGTTGATAAAACTAATCACGATACATTTATTGCTGTCATAGGTCTACTAGTGGCCATTTTATCGCTTTTTTTAAGCATAGTCTCCGACAACTCATCCACTGCCCTATCTAAACAGCAACACGCTGAACGCATGCAGCAAGATGAAGCCCAGCATAAAGAGCTTATGTACGAAGAGCGGAAGCAAACAAAACTATTGGAGAAAATATACGATGCCCTCGATTCCGCGCCAAATAGCAATGAACCGCCTACGGAAGACATACATAAATGTACACCCGGTCAACCAAGGTCAGAACGGATATGATTGCCAACATCCACCATATGTTAAATAAATCACGCCGTACGTGGTCACTTGGAAACTCTTTTCTAGATTTCCAAATGACCACTGCAAGGCTGACCAAAATCGCAACGAGCCCAATAACATATAACCACGGAGTAATCTTTACAGTTTCCACAACATGTCACCTCTTTTTCTACTTTTGTATTCTATAAGCACTTTGTATTCAAATGAATGCCCTGCGCTCTATTTCTCAGGCATTCACATCTGATGCAAATAAATACTCGAGATCATACTCGGGAAATAGTTCTTTTTTTGTTTTCTGCGCCTCAGGAAATGTAAAATCTGTTTCCTCATTGATTTTGTTCCAAACAGTTTTTTCAGAGACCCCGAGAACCGCGGCATATGCTTTGACAGTGATTCTTTTCCCATCTAAAGCAATTTTTAAATTTCCGATCAACATTCTTCCCTCCCATCTTTCCCCTTACGGGTAAATCATGTTATAAATATATACCCCTTTTCGTTCTCTGTCAATACCTTTTTTACTTTTAGGGGTAATTTTTTTCTTGATTTTATTACAAACATATGATAATCTCTAATTAACGGAGGATATCCCTTATGAATTTCTTAGAAAAATTAGACTTTTTAATGAACAAATATGATTTAAATAAAAGAACTCTTTCTTTAAAAAGCAACATTCCTTACACAACAATTGATGGCTGGTATAAAAAAGGATATGAAGGGTTAAAACTTACTACTCTGCGTAAATTGAATGATTTCTTTAACACCACATTAGATTATTGGATTTTGGATGAGATAACTGACCCCAACTATGGCAAGACATCCGGTTTTAAAGTTGACTATAGTGAAATGGAACATGTGAAAAAATACCGCTCTTTAGACCCATACGGACAAGAAACGGTATCGTACATATTAAATCGAGAAGTAAAAAGAGTGTCGGAGCTAACAGAACTGAAAGAAAAGCTTCCAAATGTTTTGATAGAAATTCCAGAAAACCACGATCCTGTTAGATATATCAGTTACCATCAAAGGCTGGCATCCGCCGGTAATGGACAAGTTGTGTTTGAGGATATGCCTGTTGATCGGATTGAAATACCTGATATCCCTAAATACAAACGTGTATCCTATGCGATCGGGGTAAACGGCCAGAGCATGGAACCATTGTACAGTGATGGTGATATCCTTTTGATCGAGCCCACTTGCCAAGTCGAAATTGGAGAAATTGGTATTTTCATTGTTGACGGTGAAGCCTTTGTTAAAAAGCTTGGAGATGGGGAACTGATCTCTCTCAACAAAGGATACCCGAATATAGCCTGGACGGAGTATTCTAACTGTATGGGGAGAGTGGTTGACAAGTTACATCATGATTAATTATCGGAGATGTTGCACTATACTTGTTTCTGACCATTTTGCCGAGATCGGCAAAATGGTGATTATATATTCATTTAAATAAAGGCAAGGAGCTCATATGTCAAAAAATTTTACAAAA
>CASCGD010000002.1 GCA_949132985.1 uncultured Lachnospiraceae bacterium | reverse complement strand
CGGACAAACGCTATTTTACTTATGCGGACGGAACGCCGTTTTTCTGGCTCGGGGACACGCACTGGGAGTTTTCTTACCGGGAGCGCTGGGACGAGTCGAACCACCCGGGAATGGAGAGCATGTTCAGGGGGATGATTGACCGGAGACGGGAGCAGGGGTATACTGTCTATCAGACGAATCTGCGGAGCGATGCGCTGATGGGCGGCGACGCTTATTACTGGAAAAGTCCGGGGCTTCCCAACGTGGAGTTTTATCAGAGGGAGCTTGACCGCAGGATGCAGTATCTGGCGGATTTTGGTATTGTCAATGCGATAGGGCTTGCCTGGTTTATGTCCATTGAGAATCATGTGGAGACATACCAGAACCTGGCGCGCTACATCATCGCCCGCTACGGTGCGTTGCCTGTGGTGTGGACGCTGGCGGGGGAGGTGGGCGGTTACGATAAGGCGCGTCGGCTCTTCTACGTGGATGAGTGGCGAAAGGTTGCCTTATACATGCGCGGGCTGGACGGCTACCATCATCTGATGACTGCCCATTATACGAACGAGCGGCCGTTTGCGTCCTACTATCAGGACGAGGAATGGCTGGATTTCACCTTGAATCAGGCGGGGCACGGCGACTTTGTGGTGAGTGCGGACGACTACAGAGTATTTTTGAGAGAACACGGAGATAAACCCTTTGTGGAGGGCGAGGCATTTTACGAGTACTGCTCGACGCTGGAGGAAAACGGCACGCGGCTTTGTACGGATGCGATGCTGCGCCGCGTGGCGTATCTGACGATACAGGCGGGCGGCTGCGGCTATACCTACGGCGCTCAGGGAATCTGGGATGTCGTCTGGGAAAAGGGGCAGGAAAATGCCATGTCCCTGTTTAACCGGTTTGACGTGACCTGGGCGCAGGCCATCGATGGCCCCGGCGGGACGCAGATGGGATATTTTCGGACGTTTTATGAGGAGCAGAGGTTTTGGGAGCTGTATCCGTACCGTACCGGATCGGATGATCTCGGAGACCCGTTTGGGAAAAAGCTGCCGCTTGTCACGGTGACAAAGGACCGTGGGCGTTTCGTGCTCTATTACCCTGCGTCTACGCGAAAAAGCGGCGAGCTTCACGGTTTTTGTGCGGGCACCTATGTGATGCGGTGGTTTAATCCCCGAAGCGGTGAATATGGGAAGGATGCGCAGGAGTTTGAGGTTTTTGGCGATACGTGGAAGCTTCCGGCGAAGCCGGATCAAAACGACTGGTGTCTGGTTATCAGGAGGAAGCACCCTTTGGGGACACCGGAATGTCAAAAACATGACAAAGAGGAGGAAAGCAATGCTGCAGATTTCGGACAATAAAAAAAATATTTTAAAGGATGGAGCGCCGTTCTTTTATCTGGCGGACACATGCTGGTCGGCGTTTACGAACATCACCGACGAGGAGTGGGATTTTTATCTGTACAAGCGGAAGGCGCAGGGTTTTAACACGATCCAGATCAACATTCTTCCCCAGTGGGACGCGTCCGTGACAGATCTGGATTATAAGCCGTTTGTGGAAAACGATCCGCACCGCCTGAACGACGCTTATTTTGCCCATGCGAGAAACATGTGCGAGACGGCGAAGCGGGAGGGCTTTGAGTTGGCGCTTGTTGTTTTGTGGAGCAACTATGTGCCTGGTACCTGGGCATCCAAGATGTTTCCGGGCGGGATTTTACCGTTTGACTGTCTGGAAAATTACGTGAGAAAGGTGCATGAGACGTTCACCGATCTGGAGCCGCTCTATATCATCAGCGGCGATACGGATTTTCCGGAGGAGGAGACGACACGCTATTATGTGCACGTGGGGCAAATTTTAAGGGAGTTTGCACCAGACTGCCTGTTTACGACCCACATCAAGGGACGCTATTCGGAGATCCCAAAAGAGCTGTACACAATGCTGGATTTGTGCTTTTACCAGAGCGGACACAATGCGAAGGATCTCTCCATGCCCTATGCGCTCAGCGAGACGATGCAGGAGAAATATCCCGGGAAGCCGCTCATCAACTCCGAGCCCTGCTATGAGCAGATGGGCTATTCGGGGAATATGTACGGGCGCTGGGCGCGCCGGGATGTGCGCCGCGCGGCCTGGGTGAGCGTTTTGTCCGGCGCCTGCGCTGGCATTACCTACGGCGCGGCGGGTATCTACAGCTGGCACAAGGTGAAGAAGGGCTTCCACACGCTGCTGGGCGAGGGCTTTGACATGCCAAAGTCCTGGGAGGAGGCCATGGCGTTTCCGGGCGCATGGGATTACGGGTATCTGAAAATGCTTTTGGAAGAGCTGAACGCATATGCGCTTGTACCAAAGCAGGAGCTTCTCGAAAACGGCACAGGGGATATCCGTGTGGGGCAGGCCGGGGAACATCTGCTTCTGGTGTATGTGCCGTCGAATACGAAGGTGCGGCTGGCTTCGGATTTAAGCGGCTGGGATATCCGGGCACTGGGCCTGGCGGAGCGCTTCGCGGCTTACGTGGATGTGGAGATCAAAGAGGGAAAGACCGTGGTCGGGATGCATCCCTTTGAGGAGGATGCGCTGATCGTGGCGAGAAAGAGGTAAATACGTGCCGCGCCGCCGGCAAACCGGCAATTCCCGGCGGCTGGTTCACTTTCTGCGCCAATCGAAGTACGCGCGGCTTCATAGTTATAGGAGGAAGCCAAAATGCGAAGCATTTTAAAGGAATGGCTTCCGACGAATTGCCCGCGAGCGAAAGCGAACGGGCGCTACATTGTAATAGGAGGAAGCCAAAATGCGAAGCATTTTAAAGGAACGGCTTCCGACGAATTGCCCGCGAGCGAAAGCGAACGGGCGTTACATTGAAAGGAGAAATGAAATGTCTGTTTTGAGAGAGGATTTTTTGTGGGGCGGCGCGACGGCCGCAAATCAGTACGAGGGCGCCTGGGATGCTGACGGCAAGGGGCCGTCCATCTCCGATATGTGTACAAACGGTTCGCACACGAACCCGAAGCGGTTGACGCCGGTCTTTGAGGAGGGGACGCTCTATCCGAGCCGTGAGGCGACCGATTTTTACCATCACTACAAGGAGGACATCGCGCTGGCGGCGGAGATGGGATTTAAGTGCTTCCGCATGTCCATCAACTGGACGCGGCTTTTTCCGACCGGGATGGAAAAGGAGCCGTTAGAGGCGGGGCTTGTCTTTTACGACAACGTGTTCGATGAGTTAAAGAAGTACGGGATTGAGCCGCTTGTGACGATTTCCCACTATGAGATACCGTACGCGCTGGTGGAAAAGTACAACGGCTGGTACGGTCGGGAGGTGATCGACTGCTTTGTGCGCTACTGCCAGGTGATTTTTGAGCGGTATCAGGACAAAGTTAAATACTGGCTGACCTTCAATGAGATCAATTCAGGAACGATGCCGATGGGGGCGATCTTATCCCTTGGCTGCGTGAAAGGGTACGCGGGACCGGTGAACCAGGTTCCCGATGAAATGCAGATCCGTTTCCAGGCGCTGCACCATCAGTTTATCGCCAGCGCGAAGGTGATTCGGCTGGCGCATGAGAAGTATCCGCAGTATAAGCTGGGCTGCATGTGCCTGTTTGCCACGAAGTATCCGTTCACCTGCAGCCCCGACGACGTGCTCAAGTGCCAGCGGGAAATGCGCAGGATGAACTGGTTTACCTCGGATGTTCAGGTGCGGGGCGCATATCCCGCCTACATGAATCGTTTCTTCGAGGAAAACGGCATTACGATTGCAAAGGAGCCGGGGGACGATGCGGTTTTGAAGGAGGGCGTTGTGGATTTCTATACGTTCAGCTACTACATGAGCGGCTGTGAATCCGCAGATCCCGGGGAGCTTTCGCGCGTGGGCGGCAACCTTGTGGGCGGCGTGGCAAACCCGTATTTAAAGGCCAGCGATTGGGGTTGGCCCATTGATCCGAAGGGACTGCGGTACACGTTAAATGAGATTTACGACCGCTACCAGATTCCACTCATGGTGGTGGAAAACGGACTCGGCGCTTTCGACAAGCTGGAGGAGGATGGAAGCATCCACGATGGCTACCGCATTGACTATCTGCGTCAGCACATCGAACAGATGGAGGAGGCCGTGAAAGACGGTGTGGATCTGATGGGTTATACGCCCTGGGGCTGGATCGACGTGGTGAGCGCCTCCACCGGAGAGATGGCGAAGCGCTACGGGTTTGTGTATGTGGACAAGTACGACGACGGAACCGGCGACCTCGGCAGAAGAAAGAAAGATTCTTTCTTCTGGTACAAAAAGGTCATTGAGAGCAATGGAGAAGATTTGGCGTAAAGGAGACGGAAAGAGGTTGCCGCAGATTGCGGCAGCCTCTTTCGCGGGCGCCATCACACAAGGAGGAAAAGATGATAAAGGTGATTGCGAGTGATCTGGACGGTACGCTGTTAAATGACGGGCATGCGCTGGATCAGCGGACGGTGGAGGCCATCAGGAGCGCACAGGAGAGGGGAATTCGTTTTATCGTTGTAACAGGACGAAACTTTACACAGACAATGGAACAGCTCGAGGGCTTTGATATTACCTGTGATTTTGTTCTTGCAAGCGGCGCGGAGGTGCGGGATGAACGGCGGAGGCTTGTAAGCAGGGTCACGATGGATATGGGGGTTTGTGAGGAAATTTGCGGAGAGCTTGAGAAATGGCCGGTATCCGTTGTTTTCTCCACGGATACTTATGATTACCGGATCGGAACGCCACAGGAGGTGGAACGAAGCCTCATTTTGCAGGCGCAGAATTTTCATGTAGATATGTCGGAGGAGGAGATCCGGGCGGATCCGCTGTTTTTGCGCATGAGTCAGAATACAAGGGCGAGTGCGAGCTTTGAGGAGTTAAAAAACGCGAACCCTGTCGTCTACAAAATTTTTCTCTTCTCCTGCGATGTTGTGATGCTGAAGCGATTAAGCGCGGTGCTCTCCAAAGACAGGAGGATTGCGGTGGCGGCTTCCTTTGAGACGAATCTGGAGATTACCGATGTCCGGGCGCAGAAAGGGCCGGTTTTAAAGGCTTACATCGAATCCCTCGGTTATGGGATGGACGAGGTGATGGTATTTGGCGACAGCACGAACGACGCTTCCATGCTCTCGATGGATTTCGGGGCGACGGTTGCGATGGAGAACGCCATGCCCGAGGTAAAGGAGATGGCAAAGTACGTGACAAAGTCGAATCAGGAGGCGGGCGTAGCGTACGCCATTGAGCGGCTGCTGGAAGATTGCACTTTTAGCTCTTCCGGATGAACGGCGCAGCTCTTCATACAAGCTGCTGACACCATATGCGTCCCGCAGGGAGCGCAGGGAAAAGCTTTCCCGTCCGGTGTCGTTGCAGCGGAAAAATATTCGATGAAGCAGCTGAAAAAGAAAAGCAGCATTGCATAGGAGCGTCGGCAGGTATGCAATAGAAATCAAAAGGCATGAAGGCTGCATGCAAAGGCGGCGGAACGGAGAACAGGATGAGAAAAGAGGCGACATCGGAGCAATGGGGAGCTTTGTATGAAGCTGCGACACATATTAAGGAAAAGAAGCCATGGGAGAAATTCGGGGACATGGATCTGATCGGAACACGTGACAAAGAGGCGGAGGAGATGGTATTTTTAAGTATTCCCGGAAGCGGTGGAGACTGTTATGGAATGGTGGCTTATGAGGGGTACGAGGGGCTTAACACCTTTCTGATGCTTGTGAAATGTTCCCGTCATGGCGATTTCTATTCTCATCCTAATTCTCATTCTTAGTCAATAACATACTCAGGAATATCCACCGGCCGGTATCGCAGAACTTTACAGGTTATTTTCTGATTTCCATCTATGAAAATTTATAAAAAATCTGTTGACAAATCCTTCCACCAGCACTATACTATGCGATAGTTTGGCAATCAAATGATTTGATAATCAAAATACTTGACGATCAAACTATAAACAGAAAATAAGGAAAGTGAGGAAAAAATCATGTTAGAGAAATTACAGGTAATTATTGCGGAGCAGTTGGGAATCGAGGCAGGAGACGTGTCTGCCGAGTCAAATTTCAAGGACGATTTGAATGCGGATTCTCTGGATTTATTTGAAATGATCATGGCGATGGAGGAGGAGTTCGGAGTAGAGATTCCCTCCGATGATCTGGAGCAGCTGCATACGGTTGGAGACGTGATGGATTACTTAAAGAATAAAGGTGTGGAAGATTAAGATGACAGGGCTGATAAACGAATTGCTGGGCATCCGCTATCCCGTCATCCAGGGCGGTATGGCCTGGGTGGCGACCTGGGAGCTCTCAAGTGCCGTATCCAATGCCGGAGGACTCGGCATCATCGGAGTAGGCGGCGCGGATACAGACTGGGTCGCGGAACAGATCCGGCAGATGAAGGCGCATACGGACCGTCCCTTCGGTGTAAATCTGATGCTCATGAATCCGCAGGCGGACGAGATCGCCGAGCTTTTGGCGGAAGAACAGATTCCCGTGATTACCACCGGAGCGGGCAACCCCGGAAGGTACATGGCGCGCTGGAAGGAAGCCGGCGCAAAGGTGATACCGGTGGTGGCGAGCGTCGCGCTGGCGCGGATGATGGAAAAGGCCGGTGCGGATGCGGTGATTGCCGAGGGAACCGAGTCCGGCGGACATATCGGGGCGGCGACAACCATGACGCTGGTGCCTCAGGTTGTGGATATGGTTCACATTCCGGTCATCGCGGCAGGCGGTATCGCGGATGCGAGAGGATTTGCGGCGGCGCTGATGCTGGGCGCCAGCGGCGTGCAGATCGGCACGCGCTTTGTGGCATCGAAGGAATGTATCGTACATGAAAAATATAAGGAAAAGATCATACGCGCAAAGGACATAGATTCCGAGGTGACGGGACTTGCCAACGGGCATCCCATCCGTGTGCTCCGCAACAAAATGACGCGGGAGTATCTGCGCATGGAAAAGGAGGGTGCGGGGCTGGATGAGCTGGAGCGGCTGACCCTTGGCGCACTGCGCAAGGCAGTGGTGGAGGGCGACGTGGTATATGGAAGCGTAATGGCGGGCCAGATCGCCGGACTTGTAAAAGAGGAAAAAACCTGCGCCGAAATTATCGAGGAGATTGTGTCGGGAGCAAAGCAGCTGTTTTCGTCCGCAAGGTGACGGCAGCAGGGAGGGTTTCGAAGAGGGTAACAGTGCGGGTATCCGGTAACAGTGAGCCTTTGGCAGAACTGTTATGGTAACGAATCTGTTGCAGAACAGGAGTATCTTATGGGTAAAAGAGTATTCATGTTCCCCGGACAGGGGTCACAGTACATTGGAATGGGAAAGGATTTTTACGAGTCCTTCCCGGTGGCAAAGGAGGTCTTTGAGCTGGCCAGCGAGGCGGCGAAGCTGGATGTGGCGAAGCTCTGCTTTGAGGAGGAGGATAAGATCGGCAAAACCGAGTACACGCAGATCGGGATGCTGACCGTGGAGGCGGCGATCCTTGCGGTTTTGCAGGAGGCAGGTGTCACCGCGGATGCGGCGGCGGGTTTAAGCCTTGGGGAGTACGGCGCGATCCTTGCGGCGGAGGTCATGGAACAGCAGGACGCCTTCGCCCTGATCAGGAAGCGCGGAAAATACATGCAGAATGCAGTGCCCACCGGAGGCGCAATGGCGGCAGTGCTGGGTCTTGACGCACAGACGGTCGAGGAGGTGTGCCAGATGGGCTATGGGCAGGTGTATGTGGCAAATTACAACTGTCCCGGACAGATCGTTATTACCGGTGAGGCGCGGGCTGTTGACCGTGCGTCGGCGGGCTGCAAGGAGGCCGGGGCAAAGCGCGTGCTTCCGCTGAAGGTCAGCGGGCCGTTCCACTCGCCGCTTTTGCAGGATGCGGGCCAGAGGCTTACCGTGGCGCTGGGAAAAGTAAAAATTTCAGAGCCGAAGATCGATTATCTCTCCAACGTGACTGCGGATTACGTGACGGAGCCGGAGAAGATCCGGTCACTGCTGGCGCTGCAGGTATGTCATCCGGTGTGCTGGCAGCAGACCGTGGAGCGGCTCATTGCAGACGGAGCGGACGAGTTCGTGGAGATCGGGCCGGGCAGGACACTCTCCGGTTTCCTGCGCAAGATCGACCGCGGAATCAAGTGTGCGAATATCGATAAACTGGAGGATTTCAAGGCATATGTTGGCGAATAAGATTGCGCTTGTGACAGGGGCTTCCCGGGGCATCGGTGCGGCGGTTGCAAAAAAGCTTGCCGCAAAGGGTGCTTTTGTCATCGTAAATTATAACGGTTCCAAGGAGCGCGCAAAGGCGGTGCTCTCAGAGATTCAGGCGGCAGGCGGCGATGGCGCGGTGCTGGGATGCGACGTCAGTGATTTTGAGGCGTGCGGGGCGTTGCTCACACAGATCGTAAAGACTTACGGGCATCTGGACATTCTCGTGAACAATGCCGGCATTACCCGGGACGGCCTGCTTATGCGGATGAGCGAGGAGGATTTTGACGCGGTGCTGGCGACGAACTTAAAGGGCGCCTTCAACACGATCCGCCATGCGTCCAGACAGTTTTTAAAGCAAAAGGGCGGGCGCATCATCAATATTTCCTCCGTGTCGGGGCTGCTTGGAAATGCTGGGCAGACGAACTACGCGGCCAGCAAGGCGGGGGTTATCGGCCTGACAAGGAGTGTCGCGAGAGAGCTTGCCTCCCGTCAGATCACGGTGAACGCGGTGGCACCGGGATTCGTGGCGACGGAGATGATCGCGTCCATGACCGATCAGGCAAAAGAGGCGATGACAGGCATGATTCCCTTCGGGCGGGTCGGCGAGCCGGAGGAGGTCGCGGATGTGGTGGCGTTTCTGGCTTCGGATGCGGCGCGCTTTGTGACGGGGCAGGTGATCGCGGTGGACGGCGGTATGAGTATCGGGTGTTAATCCGTGCAGCATAGGCACGCCGTCAGAAGCCAGGATGTTTCTGATAAAGACACGCTTTCGCTCAGATAAAAACGTAGCGGATGCTAAGCTTAAAAAGACCTCGCTAAGCACCGGCGTTTTTATGACGGTCTTTATTCAGAAACAACCTGACTTCCGACGGCTGGGCATTTCAGCCGGTATGATAGAAAACGGCTTTAAGGATTTATTATTGAGGATGGCTGTGGTTGTTGTTTCCGGGCAAGGTAAGAATGGTTATGGTGTCTACTATGATTATGACAGGAGAGGTCAGGTAAGAGAGGTAAGGGTAGAAAGTATGAGACGAGTTGTAGTGACCGGTATGGGGGCGATTACCCCGATCGGATTGAGTGTGGATGGCTTTTGGGAGGCGGTTAAAAATAAGGAGATCGGGTTTGCGCCGATCAGCTGTTTTGACACAGAGGGATTCAAGTGCCGCATTGCCGCACAGGTCAAGGACTTTGTGGGAAAAAATTATATGGATTTCAAGGCGGCCAAGCGCATGGAGCTGTTTTCCCAGTATGCGGTGGCGGCGTCCAAGGAGGCTCTTGCGGACAGCGGACTTGATGTGGAAAAGGAAGATCCCTACATGGTGGGAACCGCTATCGGCAGCGGTATCGGCAGCCTGCAGGCGATGGAGCGGGAGCATCGGAAGCTTCTGGAAAGAGGACCGGGAAAAATCAATCCGCTGTTTGTGCCGCTCATGATCTCCAACATGGCGGCGGGCAATGTGGCCATCCAGTTCGGCTTAAAGGGAAAGAGCATCAACGTGGTCACGGCGTGCGCCACCGGAACAAACAGTATCGGTGAGGCGATGCGCGCGATCCAGTACGGCGATGCGGACGTGATGCTCGCAGGCGGCACCGAGAGCAGCATCACACCTGTGGGGGTTGCGGGCTTTACGGCGCTGACCGCGCTTTCCGACTCAGATGACCCGAAGCGCTGTTCCCTGCCCTTCGACAAAAACCGCAGCGGCTTTGTCATGGGAGAGGGCGCGGGCGTGCTCGTTTTGGAGGAGCTTTCCCATGCACAGGCGCGCGGCGCGCACATTTATGCGGAGCTTGCGGGTTACGGCTGTACATCCGACGCATATCATATTACCTCCCCGGCGGAGGACGGGGCAGGCGCGGCCCGGGCGATGGAAAATGCGCTTGGGGATGCGGGAGTTAAGCCGGGGGATGTGACCTATATCAACGCCCACGGCACGGCAACACACCACAACGATCTGTTTGAGACCAGGGCGATCAAGAAGGTGTTTGGCGATCACGCATACGAGATGAAAATCAATTCTACCAAATCCATGATCGGCCATCTTCTGGGCGCGGCGGGTGCGGTGGAGGCCATCGCTTGTGTCAAGGAGCTTCAGGAGGGTTATATTCACGCGACGGTGGGCTACGAGACACCGGACGAGGAGCTGGATTTGAACTACTGCCGGGAGCCTTACACGGAAAGCATCACATATGCATTGAGCAATTCCCTGGGTTTTGGCGGGCACAACGCAAGTCTGCTGTTTAGAAAATGGGAGGAGTAGGAAATGGCGCTTTTGACAAACAAGGAAATCATGGAGATCATTCCCCACAGGCAGCCGATGCTTTTGATTGATACGGTGGAGGAGCTGGAGCCGGGCATCCGGGCAGTTGCAAAAAAATGTGTGAGCGCCGCAGAGCCGTATTTTGCGGGACATTTTCCGGGGGAGCCGGTGATGCCGGGGGTGCTGATTGTGGAGGCGCTGGCGCAGACCGGCGCGGTGGCCATTTTATCCAGAGAGGAAAATAAAGGGAAGACCGCGTATTTTGCGGGAATTGACGGTGCGAAATTTAAGCAGAAGGTGCTTCCGGGGGATGTTTTGACGCTTGAGACAGAGATCGTCAAGATCAAGGGACCTATCGGCGTGGGCAGAGCGGAGGCGTATGTGGAGGGGAAACTGGTGTGTCAGGCCCGGTTGACCTTTGCCATCGGGTAAGAGCCAAAATTGAAAACAGTTTAGAAAGTGTGAGTGAACATGTCAGCATTATTGAAAAGAAAGCAGAAGAGTAAATTTATTCCCATGGAGATGCCGGAGGATGAGACAATCGTCTGTAAAAACTGCGGCGGGAAGGTAAGCAAAGCACGGGTCATCGAGAAAAAATATATCTGCGAAAAATGCGGCTACTATTTCCGCGTGCGCACGAACAACCGTATTCGGATGGTTGCA
Organism: uncultured Lachnospiraceae bacterium; assembly: GCA_949132985.1. Lineage (GTDB taxonomy): Bacteria > Bacillota > Clostridia > Lachnospirales > Lachnospiraceae > W0P33-017. Next base: position 71,190 of record CASCGD010000002.1, on the reverse strand, counting down.
GATGACGACACGTTTACGCCCTGGTGCACCGACCTGGACAAAGATGCGCCGGTCAATCCCCTGGACTTTCCGGATTATGAGGAAAAGGTAAGCGTGACAAGGGAGAAGACCGGTCTGGCCGAGGGCGTGACCGTTGGAAAGGGAAAGATCTACGGCTTGGATGCGGTGATCGGCGTGTGCGATTCCCGCTTCATGATGGGAAGCATGGGTCATGTGGTGGGTGAGAAAATCGCCACTGCGGTGGAGCGGGCCACTGCAGAGCGGCTTCCGGTTATTTTGTTCTGTTGCTCTGGAGGTGCGAGGATGCAGGAGGGCATCATCTCCCTGATGCAGATGGCGAAAACCTCCGCGGCGCTGAAAAAGCACAGCGAGGCGGGACTGCTCTACATTTCCGTGCTCACAGATCCCACCACCGGCGGTATGACCGCCAGCTTTGCGATGCTCGGCGATATCATTCTGGCGGAGCCGGGAGCTTTGATTGGATTTGCAGGCCCGAGGGTCATCGAGCAGACCATCGGCGAGCGTCTGCCCGAGGGATTCCAGCGGGCGGAATTCCAGCTGGCCCACGGCTTTGTGGATCGCATTGTGGAGCGGAAAGATCTGAAGCTGACGCTCTACCAGTTCCTGAAAATGCACAGCAGTGAGGGGTTTGCAAATTTTGACCCGATGCGGGAGAATGACAGCTACGAGCCCACAGAGCTGATGCGGGAGCGCGCCAGCAAGGAAAAGGCAAAAAGCGCCTGGGAAAAGGTGCGTGAGGCCAGGCAGATGGAGCGGCTGCAGACAAAGGATTATATAGAGGCACTTTTTGATCATTTCATGGAGATGCACGGCGATCGGTATTTTAAGGACGATCCGGCGATCATCGGGGGCCTGGCCTGGCTGGACGGCCAGCCGGTAACGGTGATCGGTATTCAGAAGGGAAGCTCCATTGCAGAGTGCGCGTCGCGCAATTACGGCATGCCCTCACCGGAAGGATACCGCAAGGCGGTCCGCCTTATGAAGCAGGCCGAGAAATTCGGACGCCCGGTGATCACATTTGTCAACACCTCAGGCGCTTATCCCGGTATGGAAGCGGAAGAGAACGGGCAGGGGGAGGCCATTGCCCGGAATCTGTTTGAGATGAGCGCTCTGCGCGTGCCAATCTTTACGTTTATGATCGGTGAGGGCGGCAGCGGCGGGGCACTGGCGCTGGCGGTGAGCAACGAGGTCTGGATGCTGGAGCATGCAGTCTACTCCATCCTCTCGCCGGAGGGTTTTGCGTCGATTTTGTGGAAGGACGGAAAGCGGGCGAAGGAGGCGGCAGGCGTCATGCAGATTACGGCGCAGGATCTTTTGCGCCTGGAGGTGATCGACGGCATTATACCGGAATTCGGCGGCGCGGATGCCCCCGCTCTCGGCTCCATTGCAGGAGCCATGAAAGAGCAGCTGAAACGTTTCCTGAAGGAGTGCAGGGATCAGACCGGGGAGGAGCTTTCAGAGAGACGCTACAAGCGGTTTCGGAAGTTCTGATTTTTGGAGTCGTCCTAAGGGAACCTGCAGGAGCTGTCTGTGCTGTGGGGCCGCGGTGTGGGTAAGGACGTCTTTGCGGGCAGCGTGGTAAAAACAGCGCCCGAAGGTAATATGTAAGGAGACTGGAATGGTAAAGATATGCGGAACCGGAAGCGCGCTTCCTGCGCTGAGGGTTACAAATGATGATTTGAGTAACATAATGGACACCTCGGATGAGTGGATTAAAAGCCGCACCGGCATCGGCGCACGCCATCTGGCGGTGGAGGAGACGACGACGGGCATGTCCGTGGAGGCGGCAAGGCAGGCGCTTGCGCAGGCCGGCATGGAGGCTTGGGAGCTGGATTTGATTATCGCGGCGACGCTGTCGCCGGATCATGTGCTGCCGACGCTCTCCTGCGAGGTTCAGGCGGCGCTGGGCGCCCAAAAAGCGGTTGCCTTTGATCTGCATGCGGCCTGCTCGGGATTTCTTTTTTCAATGAATACGGCGGCGGCCTACTTAAACGGCGGCGTCTACAAAAATGCGCTCATTATCGGTGCCGAGACGCTCTCAAAAATGGTGGACTGGAGGGACCGCGGCACCTGCGTGCTCTTCGGAGACGGTGCGGGAGCTGCCGTATTGCGGGAGCTGCCGGATGAAAGCGGCGCGGGGCTGAAATCCTTTGTGCAGTATTCCGACGGTACCAGCGGCGATGTGCTCGCCTGCGGCGGGAGGACCCTAAAGCATCCGTTTCTTTTGCGGGAGAGTGCAGGTGGGGACGCGGCTTTGGCCGACCGGACGGACAGCCTTTTTGTGTCTGATGCCGGGGCAAAGAAGGAACATTGCAGCGCAAAGCCGAAGATGCAGGCTGAACTGTCCCCGGAGAATATGAGTTATGTGACGATGAACGGCCAAGAGGTCTACAAATTTGCGGTGAGTACTGTGCCGAAGGTGATCATGGAGGCGGTGGATAAGGCGGGACTTACGCTTTCCGATATCGATCATTTTGTTCTGCATCAGGCGAACCTTCGTATCATTGCGTCTGTGGCAAAGCGTTTGAAGCAGCCCCTGGAGAAATTCCCGGTAAATCTGCAGGAGTGCGGAAATATTTCCGCGGCAAGTGTGCCGATCCTTCTGGATTCGTTGAACAAGGATGGTAAAATACATAAGAATCAGCGGATTGTCCTGGCAGGATTTGGCGCGGGGCTGACCTGGGCGGCGGCGGTGATTCAATGGTAAAGGAGCGGTAGGTATGAATACGGACGAGATGTTAAATGAAGTGCTGGTCCATCTGTTTCAGGACCTGATGGACATTGAGGGGAAATATCTCATCAACGATGAATTTTCTGATATGACCAATAACGACATGCACATTGTAGAGGCGATCGGGCTTGGCGAGGCAAAGCGCAGCTCGCAGGTTGCTCGGCTCATGTCCGTGACCACCGGAACCCTTACCCGTGCGGTGGACGGGCTGGTGGAGCATGGATATGTCATGCGCACCCGAAGCGATCAGGATAAGCGGGTCGTCTATCTGACCCTCACAGAGCGCGGAAAGGCCGCCTTCGAGCATCACAAAAAATTTCATGAGAATATGATCGACAAGGCGAAGGAAACCCTGACGGAGGAGGAGCTTGGAATTTTACTTCGGGTGCTGAATCATCTGAATGATTACTTTAAACATATTTACAGACAGAATCTGGGGGAAAGAAATGCTTAAGCCGGGCATCCGTTATTGTTACTTGGAATCATACGGATTATGATTTTGACTTTACGAGGGCTGTTATATCAATATCAAAGGTTATGGTGACAAGATAGCGGAAGGGTGCGATGATATGCCGATTGATATGCAGTATAAGGACGGCCTCAGAATAGACAGATTTTTAAATGATCTGGTCATTGAGGCAATGAACAACGGAGCATCTGAAAAGGCTTCGGAATATCTGAAAAGGGATAATGAGCGCATCGAGAAAGCGCTGGAGGCGTAGCGTTTGAATTTTGCGGGCAGTCAGAAATGGCTGCTCGTTGCTATTCACGGCGCGTGGGACGCTCTTTTCCCATCGATTCTCATTCTTTCTATTGTTTGACACTTTCACCTCCTCCGTGCTATACTTATTAGAATTATGTGCAGCTATTTGCAGTGCGAAGGGGGTATTTTCATGACGGGATTTTTCAATCCGAATAATAAGCTCTGGTCTGCCTTGAGCACCGCGGTGGACGCGGTTCTTTTGAATTTGATGTGGCTGATCAGCTGTATTCCGCTTTTTACGGTGGGGGCCGCAACGACGGCTTTTTACTATACCACTCACAAGGTGATCCGCAATCAGAAAAGCGGAATCTGGAAGGAATACTGGTCGTCGTTTCGCAGCAACTTTAAGCAGGCGACGAAGCTGTGGCTGTTGTTTTTTGTCATATTTTTGGTATTTTCTTTCGATATCAGGATTTGTATGGCATATTTAAAAACAGGAACCTTTGTCGGCATGCTGGCGTATTTTTTTATCGCGCTTGCGGCGATGGCGCTGGTTTGGTTTATGTACGTGTTCGCCTATCTTGCGCGGTTTGAGAATGGCTGTAAGGCGACGCTGAAAAATGCCGCGATCATGGCGATTGCCAATCTCCCACGGTCGCTGGTTGTGCTGCTGATTCTGGCTGCGGCCATCTATGTGTGCTGGTTTTTGATGCCGTTTACGTGGTTTGTGCCGGCGATTGCGATGGTGCTCATCAACCGTGTGCTGGAGCAGGTATTCCGCAAGTACATGTCGGCGGAGGAGCTTCTGGAAGAAGAGGAAAATGACAAGATGAGGTGTTAATACAAATGTCGATGACGATTCATAACCGGCTGCCGGAGCCGGAAATTTTAAAGATGGAATATCCGATCGCGCCCGATCTGGCGGAGATGAAGCGGGCGAGGGATGCGCAGATCAGAGAGGTGTTTACCGGAGCGTCCGATAAGTTTCTTGTGATTATCGGCCCGTGCTCCGCGGACAATGAGGACTCGGTCTGCGAGTATGTGAGCCGGCTGGCGAAGGTCAGTGAGGCGGTAGGGGACCGGCTGATTTTGATTCCGCGCATTTACACGAACAAGCCACGCACTACCGGTGCGGGCTACAAGGGGATGCTGCACCAGCCGGATCCGACCCGGGCGCCGGATCTCTACCGTGGGATTGTCTCCATCCGAAAAATGCACATTCGTGCCATGGGCGAGAGCGGCCTGACGGCGGCGGATGAGATGCTTTACCCGGAGAACAGAAGTTATCTGGATGATATTTTGTCTTACGAGGCCATTGGCGCGCGTTCGGTGGAAAACCAGCAGCACCGGCTCACTGCCAGCGGCATGGATATCCCTGTGGGCATGAAAAACCCCACCAGCGGCGACATGTCCGTCATGCTCAATGCCGTTCGGGCGGCGCAGAATCCCACTTCATTTATCTATCGCGGCTACAATGTAAGCACCAGCGGTAATCCGCTGGCACACTGTATTCTCCGCGGTTTTGTGAACAGCAGGGGCGAGTGCCATCCCAACTATCACTATGAGGACATGATGCAGCTCATACGGGATTACCGCCCGGATTCCTTTGAGAACCCGGCGGTGATTGTGGACACGAATCACTCGAACTCCAACAAGCAGTACAGGGAGCAGATACGCATTGCAAAGGAAATCCTGCACAACCGGCAGCACAACAAAGATATGCGCAGGATGGTGAAGGGCCTTATGATCGAAAGCTATCTGGAGGAGGGCTGCCAGCCCATCGGCGAGCATATGATTTATGGCAAATCCATCACGGACCCGTGCCTTGGATGGGAGGATACGAGACGCCTGATCGATACGATTGCGGAGATGTGCGTGTAGGCGGGTATACCTGAATGCCAGAAGGCGGGCAAAACGGAGGAAATACCCTGCGGGTATACCTGAATGCCAGAAGGCGGGCAATATGGAGGAAATACCCTGCGGGTATACCTGAATGCCAGAAGGCAGGCAATATGGAGGAAATATGCATAAAAAATTACGGCGGATTTTAGAGGAGCTGACGGAGATTTCAGGGGTACGTTTTGCGCTCTTCGAGCCGCCCGGAGAGTATGTGGCGGGTACAGCAAAAGAGGGAGCGGTGGCAAAGGAGCAGCTTTTGCGGGCCTTTGAGCAGCCGGCGCTTGAGCAGCGGCTGGATGGCTTTACGGTGTTTCCGGTCCGTGTGGGCGGGGATATCCTGCTTTTGGCGGCGGAGGGGGCAGAGGCATCTTTGCTTGTGCCCGGGCGTATGGCGGCAAATGAGCTGCAGCTTTTTTTTAGCACGGTCAAAAAGGATATCGATAAAAATGCTTTCGTGGCAGCGCTTCTTGCTGGGGAGATTCCTGCGGGGGAGCTGTATAAGCTGGCTGGACGGGTGAAGCTGAAGGATGCGCCGCGTGTGGTATACCTTTTTGAATTGTCGCAGCCGCTGGCGGATACGAATACGCTGCGGATGCTCGGCAGTATTTTTGCAGACGGAAAGCAGGATGTGCTGTTTTTGCAGGACGAGACGCATCTGGCGCTTGTGAAGGCGTACGAGAAGGGCGTGACGGCGGAGCGGGCGAAAAACGATGCGCTCTCGGCGGTGGACACGATGCTCTCCGAGCTGATGTTTAAGGTTCGTGTGGGTTACAGCACGCCGAAAGAGACGCTCCCGGAGCTTATTGACGCGAGAAGCGAGGCGGCGCTGGCGCTTCGCATTGCGGGTCTGTTTCAGGAGCCGCGGGAGGTGGCGGCCTACGCAAGGCTTGGCATTGCGCGGCTCATCTACGAGCTTCCCTGGGAGCTGTGCGAGCTGTTTTTGCAGGAGATTTTTGGAAAGGAGCTGCCGGATCAGAAAATCGATGAAGAGATGAAGCTGACGATCCGCCGGTTTTTCGAAAACAGCCTGAATATTTCCGAGACGGCGCGTCAACTCTATTTACATCGGAATACGCTTGTTTACCGGCTGGAGCGGCTGGAAAAGCTGATCGGACTGGACATTCGCCGGTTTGACGATGCCATGACCTTTCGGATTGCCATGATGGTGCTGGCGCATTACCGTGACCTGGAGAAAGAAAAAGCTGCCGCAGGATCTGGCTCTGCGGGAGAATAAGCATAATATGGAGGGATAACATGCGTGTAGGAACCGGATATGATGTTCATAGATTGACAGAGGGCAGAAAGCTTATTATAGGCGGGGTGGAGATTTCTCACAGCCTTGGGCTTTTGGGGCATTCGGATGCGGATGTGCTGGTGCACGCCATTATGGACGCGCTGCTGGGTGCGGCGGCGCTGGGGGATATCGGGCAGCATTTTCCGGATACGGACCCGGCTTACGAGGGCGCGGACAGCCTGCAGCTTTTAGCTCGTGTGCAGGAGCTTTTGCTGAATGAGGGCTATGTCGTTAACAATATCGATGCCACCGTCATTGCCCAGAAGCCGAAGCTTTCGCCCCACATTCAGAAGATGAGAGAAAATATAGCGGATACTCTTCAGATTTCCCTCGGGCAGGTGGGCGTGAAGGCGACCACTGAGGAGAGACTTGGCTTTACCGGAAGGGAAGAGGGCATCGCGGCACAGGCGGTGTGCACGCTGACGGGACTCTATGAGGCCAGCGCACCGGTGGCGGGCAGCGGCTGCGGCGGGTGCGGGGGATGTTCCCGAAAATGAGCTGCGGTGGCGGCAGTGCTTCCATATCGGGGGAACGAAAGGATATTCCGGACGATCGGATGTTCGGATTCGCAACCGTTAAAGGAGCGGGTTATCAGAATTAAGAAGAATTGCAGATCAGGAGGAGAGAGCAATGAAAATTTTCAATACAATGACAAGGCAAAAGGAGGAATTTGTGCCTTTGGAGGAGGGGAAGGTGAGTATGTACGTCTGCGGCCCCACCGTGTACAATCTGATTCACATTGGCAATGCGCGTCCGATGATCGTCTTTGACACCTTCCGGCGTTATCTGGAGTACAAAGGCTACAAGGTGAATTTTGTCTCTAATTTCACCGACGTGGACGACAAGATTATTAAGAAGGCGAACGAGGAGGGCGTGGACGCTTCCGTGATCTCAAAGCGCTATATCGAGGAGTGCAAAAAGGATATGGAGGGCATGAACGTTAAGCCTGCGACGAGCCATCCGCTGGCGACGAATGAGATTTCGGGCATGATCGATATGATTTCCACGCTGATCGAGAAAGGCTATGCCTACGCGGCGGCAGACGGCACGGTATATTACCGCACGCGCAAATTTGCGGAGTACGGAAAGCTCTCCCACAAAAATCTGGACGATCTGCAGGCGGGGCACCGGGACATCCGGGTGACGGGCGAGCTGAAGGAGGATCCGCTGGATTTCGTGCTCTGGAAGCCGAAAAAGGAGGGGGAGATTTACTGGGAGTCCCCCTGGTGCGAAGGCAGGCCCGGCTGGCACATCGAGTGCTCGGTCATGTCAAAGCGCTATCTGGGTGATGAGATAGACATTCATGCGGGAGGCGAGGATTTGATCTTTCCTCATCACGAGAACGAGATTGCCCAGTCGGAGGCGGCCAACGGCGTTCCTTTCGCAAAATACTGGATGCACAACGGATTTTTAAATATCAACAATCAGAAAATGTCAAAGTCGCTTGGCAACTTTTTCACGGTGCGGGATATCGCAGAAAAGTATGACCTGCAGGTGCTTCGTTTCTTTATGCTGAGTGCGCATTACCGGAGTCCGCTGAATTTCTCGGCAGATCTGATGGAGGCGGCGAAAAACGGTCTCACGCGCATCAAAACCGCCGGGGATACGCTGCGCCGACAGATGGAGGTAGCCTCCGCGCAGACGATGACTGACGGGGAGAAAGCTTCCTGGGAGGAGAGCGCTGCTTATGTGGAAAAATTTGAGGCGGCGATGGACGACGATGCAAATACCGCAGATGCGGTATCCGCCGTGTTTGAGCTGGTAAAATTTGTCAACACGAATGCCAGCGCGGCGAACAGCAAGGAGTATCTCGAGAAGCTCTATGAACGGCTGCAGACGCTCTGTGGGGTGCTGGGCATTATTCTGGAGCAGGAAGAGGAAATCGACACGGAGACGGAAAGCTGGATCGAGGCTATGATCTCGGAGCGCACTGCGGCGAAGAAAGCGAAAAATTTTGCCCGGGCGGACGAGATTCGCGATGAGTTAAAGAGCCGTGGAATTATTCTGGAGGATACCAGAGAAGGCGTAAAATGGAAACGGGCTTAAATGCATACATTAAGAAACAATTCGGAATCACGCAGGAGGCTGATATCCGCACGGTGAATCCGCTGACGCTGGCCTACATCGGCGACGGTATTTACGAGCTGATTGTGCGCTCGGTCATGACGGCACGGATGAACACGAAGGCCAGGCTTTTGCACCGCCAGACGAGCCAGCTCGTCAAAGCGGAGGCGCAGTCGGAGATGATGGACATTCTTTTGCCGAACTTAAGCGGGGAGGAGGAGCGCGTTTATCGGCGCGGGCGCAATGCGAAGTCTCCGACGATGGCAAAAAATGCTTCGGTTGGCGATTACCGCAGGGCTACCGGGTTTGAGGCGCTCATGGGTTACCTCTATCTGACGGACCAGACGGCGCGCATGATGGAACTTGTGAAACTGGCACTGGATTCGTATACGCCAAAGGAGGAGCGGTTTGCGGAGGCGCACAACCGGCGCGGGCGTTTTCCTTCCGCAAAAAAACGGCAGTGTCTGAAGCGGCAGACTTATGAAGAGGCACCGGAACAGGAACCGTGAAAATGCACACCGGATTTATCCGGCTGCAGGAAAAAACGTGAAACAGCGCGCGGGATTTATCCGGTTGCGGGAAAACCGTGAAACAGAGTGTGGGAGATGCCCGGCTGCGGGGAAATAGGTTTTATGGCCGGATGTTTGTGATAAGAGGAGCAGAAGAGACATGGGAGAAATGAAATTCGAGACAGCGGAGACAAAGATCGAGGGGCGCAACGCCGTTTTGGAGGCGTTGCGCTCGGGAAAGACGGTGGACAAGCTCTATGTTCTGGACGGCTGTCAGGACGGGCCGGTGCGCACCATTATCCGCGAGGCGAGAAAGCACGATACGATCCTGGATTTTGTGACGAAGGAGCGCCTGGACCAGCTCTCGGAAACCGGAAGGCATCAGGGCGTGATTGCCCGGACCGCTGTCTATGCCTATGCACAGGTGGAGGATCTTCTGGCGCGCGCGAGACAGAAGGGGGAAGCGCCCTTTTTGATCCTGCTGGACGGCATCGAGGATCCTCATAATCTGGGTGCCATCATCCGAACGGCCAATCTGGCAGGTGCCCACGGGGTTGTTATTCCGAAGCGGCGTGCGGCAGGACTTACGGCAGTCGTCGCAAAGGCTTCCGCCGGAGCCATCAACTACACACCGGTGGCAAAGGTGACGAACCTTTCCGCAACGATTGAGGAGTTGAAAAAAGAGGGCATGTGGTTTGTCTGCGCGGACATGGGAGGTACGCCGATGTACGACCTGAATCTGACGGGTCCAATCGGTGTTGTGATCGGCAGCGAGGGAGAGGGTGTCGGCAAGCTGGTGCGGGAGCGCTGTGATATGACAGCGGCGATTCCGATGAAGGGCGATATCGATTCTTTAAACGCGTCGGTTGCCTGCGGCGTGCTCTCCTATGAGATCGTGCGGCAGCGGCTGGGAGATCATCAATGAAAGAGAATAGCTATGAGGGGGTTGGCGACGAGGAGCTTTTGGCGCAGCTCTCCGGCGGCAACGACAGTATAACGGATTATCTGTGTAATAAATATAAGCATCTGGTCACGCGGGAGGCGAATGCCCTCTATCTGATCGGGGCGGAAAAGGAGGACCTCATTCAGGAGGGAATGATCGGGCTGTTCAAGGCAATCCGTGACTTTTCGTCGGAAAAGGAGTCGTCCTTTTACACGTTTGCAAGGCTGTGTATCCGGCGTCAGATGTATCATGCCATCGAGGCGTCGCAGCGTCTCAAGCATGTGCCGTTAAATTCGTATATTTCCTTTTCGGAGGAGACGGGGGAGGAAAACGGCCTGACAGTGGGGGATACGCTGGTGGCGGACGGAGAGCAGAATCCTGAGCGCCTTTTGATCCGGCAGGAAAATTATGAGGATTTTTCCTCCCGTCTGGCAGCAGTTTTAAGCCCGATGGAAAAGCAGGTGTGCGATCTGTATCTGCAGGGGATGGACTATCGGCAGATTGCACAGGAGCTGGGGAAAACGCCGAAGTCCATCGATAACGCGCTGCAGCGCATTCGGGGGAAGGTGGGACGGCCAAAAGCCTTGTAATCCGTTTGATTTTTAAACGGATTGTCTCAAGCTACGGGAGCTGCCGCACTAAGAAACATGATACAAGATATCGTTCGATTCAACCATTCTTTTATACGATATCTTGTATATGCTTTGCTTCGTGCGGCAGCCCCTTTTTCATTTGACAAGCAAATCCATCAGATATTCATAGACGTCCGTGCTCTGCTTTTTCCAGTTTTCGCAGATGGCCTGTGCAATCTCCCGATCCTGGACGGTGACTGTCAGGTCGATGCGGGAATGGCCGCGCTCTTTCAGCTGGCAGCGGACGGCATAGCGCTCGCCGGGGGCCTTATAGTAATTGGCCAGAAGAGAGGCGGTCTCCTGAATTGCCAGACGGTTTGTGATAAGGTACTCCTCAATGTCCTGGTAAATTCCCGCAGAGAGCTTATCTGAAAAGAAGGAGAGTGTTTCCTTGCCTGCGGGTGTGACAGAGTAGTGGGTGTTGCTGTGAGTCGGCTCTTTTTTGATGAAGGCGCTTTCGTCCAGCTCGTGCAGGGCTTCCTGTACGGTAAAATAGTTTGTGTATTCCTTTTCTAAAAAAAAGTCTGAGAGCTGTGTCCCGGAGAGGGGCGCGTCCGAGCGCTGTAGCAGCGCCAGGATCATCAGCTTATAGATCGTGATCGGTTCAGTCATGATTCACCTCGTGTTCCGTTTTAACAGTGGTTCAAATGCCGCAGCCTCCGGTGAGGCGGGCAGTCTTTGGTTTCTCAGTCTTCGGCCAGCCGTCCCTGCCAGGTGCTGCGCTCAGAAAAAATCTGATGGATGCGGTTTAACACGCGTTTTTTATCGCCGCTCCATGCAGGTGCCATGAGCAGGCTCTTTGGCCCGTCTCCGGTGATGCGGTGCAGTACGATTTGAGGCGGAATACGTTCGATGCAGGAAACGATAAACTGGCAGTAATCCTCCATTTTGAACACCGGGAAGGGAGATTTTTCATATTCTCTGGCCAGTCCTGTGCCTGCCAGCACGTGGAGCAGCTGCAGCTTTAACCCGTTGACGGGTAACCGGCAGACGCGTGAGAGTGATGTGAGCATCATTTCCTTTGTCTCACCGGGCAGTCCGAGAATCAGATGTGCGACAACGGGAATTTCTCTGTTATGCAAATGCATAATCGCCCGCCGGCAGTCGGCATAGGAAAAGCCGCAGGCCATGCGGCTTAAGGTCTCATCGAAGGTGCTCTGAACGCCCAGCTCCACCCATATAGGCTTGTGAAAGGTTTCCCGCAGCGCGCTAAGCAGGTCGAGCACTTCGTCGCCAAGGCAGTCCGCCCGGGTCGCAATGGAGAGCGCGGCGATATCGGGCGGTGCAAGCGCCTCGGAAAAAACACGGCGCAGATAGCCGGTATTTGCGTAGGTGTTCGTGTACGCCTGAAAGTAGGCGATAAAGAGGCGGGCGTTTGTCTTGGCGGCAATTTTTTCCCGCGCCTGCACAAGCTGTGCAGGGATGGGAAGCCCCTGATCCGCCGCAAAGTCGCCGGAGCCTCCTGCACTGCAAAAGAGACAGCCGGATGTGCCGCGTGTGCCGTCCCGGTTCGGGCAGGAGAAGCCGCCGTTTAGGGAGAGTCGGTACACTTTTTCCCCGAAGTGCTGCTTTAGGTGGAAATCCAGGCTGTGGTAGGGCTTTTCGCCCCAGCGCGGTGCCTGCCTGCCGATCCCGCCTGAGGGCGGATGCTTTGGCAGGGGAAATGCGTCTTGTGCCTGCTCCCTGCGGCCTGCCTGCCCGCTCACGGGCAGATGTGGTCGCGGACCGCCCGGCTCACCACGTCTGCGACTCTCGGGTCAAAGGCCTCCGGCATGATAAATTCGTCGTTCAATTCCTCGTCGGAGACAAGTCCTGCGATAGCCTGTGCCGCCGCAAGCTTCATCTCCTCGGTGATCTGTTTTGCATGGCCCTCCAGCGCGCCGCGGAAGATGCCCGGGAATGCCACCACGTTGTTTACCTGGTTCGGGAAGTCGCTGCGTCCGGTTCCCACAATGCGCGCACCTGCGGCTCTCGCCGCATCCGGCATGATCTCCGGCTCCGGATTTGCCATTGCAAAGAGAACGGAATCGCGGTTCATGGAGGCGACCATCTCCGGAGTGACGATGCCGGGGGCGGAGACTCCCACAAAAATATCCGCGCCTTTTAAGGCGTCTGCCAGGGTGCCGGATGCGCGACGCAGGTTTGTAACCTTTGTCATCTCCTTCTGCATCCAGTTCAGGCCGGGATAATCCGGTCCGATGATGCCCGCCTTATCGCACATGGTGACATCGGTAAAGCCGTAGGTTAAAAGAAGCTTTGTGATGGCAACGCCCGCGGAGCCGGCACCGTTTACCACAACCCTGCAGGCTTCCTTCTGCTTTCCGGTGACGCGCAGTGCGTTGATGATGCCGGCGAGGACGACAATGGCGGTGCCGTGCTGGTCGTCGTGGAACACCGGGATATCAAGCTCTTTTTTCAGCGCTTCTTCAATCTCAAAGCAGCGGGGAGCGGAAATGTCCTCCAGATTGATGCCGCCGAAGCAGGGGGCGATATTTTTTACGGTTTGAATAATCTCATTCGTCTCCTGGGTGTCCAGGCAGATAGGTACGGCGTTCACGTCCCCAAATTCTTTGAAGAGCACGCACTTTCCCTCCATGACAGGCATGGCCGCCAGTGCTCCGATGTTTCCAAGTCCCAAAACCGCACTGCCGTCCGATACGACCGCTACCGTGTTTGACTTGATGGTATAGTTATATACCTCCGCAGGATTATCTGCAATGATCCTGCAGGGTTCAGCGACGCCGGGGGTGTAGGCGATGGCCAAAGCCTCCCGGTCCTTCACAGGAGCCTTGGGGGTGGTCGCGAGCTTGCCGTTCCACTGTCTGTGCATCTGTATCGCTTTTTCCTTATGATCCATATTTTCCTCCTTAATAGCCTGCTTTTTGGCAAACAGGTATACCCGCAGGGTGTTTCCTCCTTAATAGCCTGCTTTTTGGCAAACAGGTATACCCGCAGGGTGTTTCTGCCTTTGTGTTGTATGTATTACTATGGCGGTTAAATATCAATGAATTTTACGCAGAATCAATTTTTATTCTGCAAGGCAAAAGATTGAGCTGCAGCGAGTGCCACAGCGATTGATGACAACGTAGCAGATAGAAATTTATACAAGTAAAAACATTGATATTGAACCGCTGCAGTAATATATTTCCACGGAATGCAAATGTCCATCTCAGCCGTAACAATACCATAGCACTTGTTTTTTTTGAAATCAAGGGAAAAAAGGTGAATCCGATTTACATTTAACCAAAGACCGTTACGATTCGCGGCCTAAGAGCCGCTCATAGTAACGATGCGGGGCGATATGCAAATTTTGCTTCGCAAAAATCGCCCCGCACACCTGAATCATGTTCTCACGGAATGCGCAGAAAATGCGCATTCCTGACCTGAGAAAAGTAAACAAAGGCCGACTGCGGCGAGGGTCAAATACCCCGCCGCTCTGCAACGCTGCAGGATTGATACCCGGTTGCTTGCCGCGGGGTGTTTGATTACAGCCCGAGCTTCTCCTTTAATTCGTTGCAGATATCATAGGCGCTGTACGCCATTTTGATGGAATAGTCATCCGTCTCGGGATGAATCGGCCACCAAACCTGCCCGAGGAACGGGTTGTACTTTGCCTGCGAGCCGTAGGTCCACGCCTCCTTTAAGCATTCCGGTGCCCAGTGTCCACCTTGCACAACAGCGTTGACGCTCATGTCAAACTCGTAGCCTTCTGCACTCTTCCAGCGGATGGGCGTGTAGATATCCGGGATGTCCGTCGCCAGACATTCGCCGCCTCTGAATTTTGCGATGCCCTGCAAATCCTCCAGCGTCAGCTCGTCCAGAGCCTTTGACTCGTCGTATCCGTGATTCAGGAATGTCTCTTCCTCACTCGGGTGGTACAGCTCATATGCATCCCAGTCAGGGATGGATTCGGCCTGCTCCTTTGAGCCGTAGAATGCTTTTATCCAGTCCTCCTCGTTGTTCTCGAGCATCCAGTAAGTACCCATGCGTTTGTGCCCGATCTGCTTGTTGTTTTCAAACATCTGCTCAGCCGTGGGGAACATGGCGGCGATCATCGGATTTCTCTTCATTCTGCGCATCTCCTCGCGCACACCTTCCCAGTACTGCTCAGCCGGAATGCAGCGGAAGTGGAGTATATCGTCCAGAGCTTTGGAATCTGTATAATATTGGCCGTGGAAGTTGTATTTTGCCATATGCTTCGGATCCTGAATATCCTTTAATCCGATACCGAATGCGCCCAGATTGATATCCATCAGCTCCCACGTCGTCAGGCGGTAGCCCTCGCCGCTGCTTAAATTGTACGCTTTTCTCCAAAAGCTTTTCGGTACCCAGTCCTCGCACAGATTAGCCATGCAGATGCCGGATTCGATGGAGGTCGCCCACTCGAGCACGTTGTTGGGCGGCTGGTGCGTGATAATCGGCAGACTGGCCGCGGCCTGGTTGCTGGGGTGCTGTCCGGTCTGACGGATGCTGACCCAGTACTTTAAGCCGCTGTCAAACAGCGCCATCTCCGAGAATACCTTGCTGAGCGCATAGTAGTCAAAGATCGACGGGCAGATGGGGTCGCCGACACGCCCGAACTGAATCGGGTCCGCCCGGTGTCCGGTCATGGCCACGGTTCCTACATAGGCGAAGTGCACCTTGTCCGGGTCCTCCTGCTCCTTGATGGCCTTGATGATGTTCAGTGTAGAGCCGATATTGGTGTAGAGTGTCTCTTTCGGAAAATCGTCCGCCATGGGGGAGACCATCGCGCCGATGTGGAGCACATAGTCGGAGCCGGTGACGCATCTCAAAATCGTGTCGTAATCCGCCATGTCGCCCCAGACGATTTCAAGAGCCGGGCAGGCAAATTTTTTCATCAGCGCGCGGTTCTTCTCGGAATCGCGTACGATGGCGCGCACGTTGAAGCGGGAGGAACGGTTCAGAAGCTGCGTTAACGTCTCCTGTCCCATAGTGCCGGATGCTCCGGTCAGAAATACTCGTTTTTTCGGCTTTAAGGCATCTCTTCGCACGTCCTCGCGGTCAAAGGTGAGCGCCACGTCGAAGGCCTCGCGGACCGCGACCAGCGCGCGTCTTGCGCCGCAGGCATCGCCGACGCAAAAGTATGCGACGCCGTTTTCGCGGCAGGCCGCCTCCAGCTCTTTTCCGCAACGCGCCTTCGAGCCGATGGCAAGCACTGCGAAATCACAGTCAAAGGTGAGGGTTTCTCCGCCCTTTTCGGCGATGACCTTTCCCGGCTGTATCTCCTTAACCGTTGCCTCGCATACCGGGGTAATGCCTGCCGCGTAGACATTTTCCAGCACGCAGGTTTTGCGGACGGAGCCAAGATCCGATGCGATTTGCGGGAGCATTTCGAGAATCGTTACCTTACATCCCCTTGCAGCCGCAAATTCTGCCGTCTCCGTGCCCACCAGGCCGCCGCCGATGACGACAATGTTTCCGGTAAGCTCCTTTGTGCCCGCGAGCACTTCATGGGAGTTGACGACGCACGCCAGATCCGTTCCCGGAATGTCGGGAATAAGGGGAGCCGCGCCGATGGCGTTTATGAAGGTGTGCGGCTTCATCTGCTGAATTGTTTCTGCGGTAACCTTTGTGTTCAGACGGATGTCCACGCCAAGCTTCTTCGCCTGCTTTGCCATCAGAACAACCGCGTCCTCCATTTCCTTCTTGCGCGGCGCCTTTCCGGCCAGCACGAACTGGCCGCCGAGGGTGTCCTTTGCTTCCATTATCACAGGATTGTGTCCCCGCTGCTTTAAAGTGATTGCAGCTTTCAGACCTGCGATGCCGCCTCCGGCGATCAGAACCGTCTCAGACTTTTTGGCCGGAATGAGCGCGCACTCCTTTTCCCTTCCGATGGCGGGGTTTAACAGACAGGTGACATGGGGCACGTCCATATTTTCAAAGCCGTCGTAGCAGCCCTGGTCACAGCCGATACAGTAGGTGATCTCATCCAGACGGCCGTCCTTTACCTTGTTTAAGAACTCGGGGTCAACGTACTGTGCCCTGCACATGACCACCATGTCCACCTTGTCCTCCGCCAGAGCCTTTTCCGCGATGTCGGGGGTGTTGATGCGGCCCACGCCGATGGTGAGCATGCCTGTGCCCTGGCGGATTTTTGCGGCATTGTCGATGTTGAAGCCCTGGGGTGTATCGATGGAGGGAACCTCATATTTGATCGCTGCGGAGATGAAGTTTCCTCTGGAGACATCGAGCACGTCCACACCCGCCTCCTTCGCCCAGTTGCAGAAGGTGATGGTGTCGTCGATGGTCATGCCGTTTTCGAGGTAATCATCCTGAGCGTCGATGCGCATGAACAGCGGCATGTCCTCCCGCAGATTCGCGCGGATCGCCCGGATGCATTCCAGCGGGAACTTCGCCCGGTTCTCAAGGCTCCCGCCGTACTCGTCCGTTCTGCGGTTCATGCCGCCGCTTAAGAAGGAGTGAGGGAGATAATTGTGCGCGCAGTGGAACTCCACGGCGTCAAAGCCGCAGTCGCTTGCCCGTTTTGCGGCCTTTCCGAAGCAGTCCACGACCTCCTTCATCTGATCAAGGGTGATCGCCGGAAGCGTCATCTCGGCGCTGACGGGTGTGTCGCTTGACACCAGAATCTGCGCCGTGCGGTCGCTGCCCACCGCCATGCCGCCCTGCCAGAGCTGGATGGCTGCTTTGCCGCCCGCTTCATGGATAGCGTCCACCAGCTTTTTTAAGCCCGGCACATACATGTCCTCGGAGATGGACAGGAAATTCCGCGGCGCGCTGGGCGTATGTACACTGGATACCTCAACGATGTTCAGTCCGCTGCCGCCCTTTACCCTGGCTACGTGATAATCGATCAGCTTGTCCGTCACAAAGCTTCCCTGTTTCCCGGAAAATTTTGTGCCCGCTGCGGAATAGACGACCCGGTTTTTCATTTCCAGACCACGGATTTTAATTGGCTCAAACATTTTTTCGTACATAAAAGAACCCTCCCTTTTTCATGTGCCGCCCGTTCGCTTTCGCTCGCGGGCATGCTGCCAGAAGGCATGCCGCACAATGCCTGACGGCTGCCTGTTTTTTCCTGCTGCTACCAGTATACCATCTACATCTGGTGTAGTGTCAATAAGCGGAAAATTGACATTATTATGAGAATAAACTGACAATATGCGAGAATATTCGAACATTATTCACTTTTTTACTTTTAAAACCTTACAGTATGGTGTATACTTCTACTATGAAGATTCATGAAGTCAGCAAAAAAACAGGAATAAAAAAGCGGACCATCTATTTTTATATGAAGGAGGAGCTTTTAGCCCCGCCGGTGAACGAGGCAAACGGATACTACGAGTTCCGGGAGGAGGATGTGCGGAGGCTGATGCTGATTGCCGAGTTTCGCAATGCAGGCTTCCCGATTTCCATGATCCGCTCCGTTATGAAGGAGCCGGCTACCGCCGCCTATTATCTGAGCAACTATGTGTCCGCCATGAAGAAACAGAAGGAGCATCTGGAGAAAATCATTGACAGCATCAGTTACGTTCTGGACAAGCTTCCGCTTCAGATCAGCCTCGACTCCCTGTACGAGACGATGCATAAAGCCCGGATTCCGGCGGCCATCGACGAGGAAGAGTTTTGCGGCAGCGGGGATTTGACGATATTGAACCGCTATCTCTGGAGTCCTTTTATCCCGGATGATATCACCAGCGATTATCAGGAATTTTTGTGGTCAAAAATAAACCGGCTCGTCTCCGAGAGCAGCAACGAGGATTACGGGACGCTTCTGCGGTATTTGAACTCCTTAGGCCCGAGGGAGATCGAGGTCTTTTACCGGGGGCGGGGGCTGCACCTTTCATTTGTGGTCTCCCTGGACGACGCGGGCTGCCGTGCCTATGTGGATAAGCTGAGAAACAACATTGAGGAAAACCTGAAAAACGAACGGCTCGTCAGACAGTGGAAGCAAAATTACCAGTCCTTTTATCTGCCCACCATGCGCATCTATGATTCCTCCGCGGAGCAGGACATTATCTCCCAGATCTCGCCGTTTTTCGCAAAGTACAGGGAGAATATACACAAAATCTGCAGATATTTATACGACGATCTGACGGGGAAGGACGGCGGCCTGCTGGAGCGTATGAACCGGAGGCTGGGGGAGAGCATCGACCTGAACAGCTGCCATCACGCGGCACTGGAGGCGTTTGGGGTGATGCAGATGCAGCTGTAATCGCTTTGCGGATGGTGCGGATTGCGCGGCTGCAGTTCTTGTGGGGTTTAAAGTATAGCAGGTGTTGAAAATGCCGTGAAATCAGGTATAATGAAGATATCAAAAAGAAAGGAACGGAGGTTTTTCATATGTCAGTATTCAAAAGTTATTTACGGCAGCTTATAAGACAGCTAAAAGCTCTTAAAAAAGCGGATTCGGAAGGAAATAAAGAAGAAGTTAAAAGAATCATAGACGAGCTTTTAAAGGATGCACAGGATGGATTAGAGGATGATTAGGGGTTTTGAGCGCTTTTTTTTGCAATGACCGATCTGATTGCTTTTTTACGAAAAATATGATAACGTATTATTAAAATTTACGTAAAAGAGAGTATGTCGGAATGGGAAAGGAAAAAGTAACGATCAAAGACATTGCGAAACGGGCGGGCGTGTCGATTGCCACGGTTTCCCATGTCATCAACCGAACCAGGTATGTGAGTCCGGAGCTGGAGAAAAAGGTCAGGGACATTATCGAGGAAACCGGCTACAGTGAGAAGGTGGCCAGGAAAGAGAAAAAGCTGAAGATTGGAAGGAATTCTACGGTTGTCGGCGTCTTTCCAAATCTTGCCAGTGCATTGTTCTGCGATATCATTGCCGTGCTGAAACGGAGAATCAATCAGTATGGCTATCAGTTTGTAGTCGCGACTACGGAAGATAATCTGCAGGAGGAAAAGCAGCTGCTGGACAGCTTTCTGATCGATAAGACTGTTGCCGGGATACTCTATGTTCCGGTGAGCGATGTGGCGGAAAATTATAAAAATCTGATCGCGTCGGGGATGCCTTTCGTGTGTATGGAAAGAAATATTTTGGGGAAAGGGATCGACTCGGTAGTATTTGAGGACCGGACAGCGCTTTATAAAGGAACGTCTTATCTGCTGGAGTGCGGGCATAAGAACCTGCTTTTTCTCCGGGAAAAATCAGAGAGCACCACAAAGGAGGAGCGTACCAGAGGGTATCTGGAGGCGCTGAAAAAAATCAATATCAATGAAAATGACGCCAGCATCGTGGATGTGGATCTGAGCATGGAGGAGGACGGATGCCAGCAATGCATTCAGAGGGCATTAAAAAGAGTGATGCCCACGGCAGTGATCGCCGGCGGGAACCGTCTGACGCTGCACCTTTTGAAGGCGATGCGAAACATGGGAGTCCGCTGCCCGGATGATCTGTCCGTGGTGGGATTCGGCGATGAAAAATGGATGGAGCTGATGGATCCGCCGCTCACGACGCTGGAGCGGGATGTGGAGGACTTAAGTGTGCGGGCGGCAAGAATGCTGTTCGAGAAGATGCAGACAGGCAGAGTTGTGACAGCAAACGGCTATGCGGAGATCCGTCTGAACATACGAAAGTCGGTGAAGATGCTGGATAACGGCCCGTTTGGAGACACGGCGGTTCCGCCTGACTGGATTGTGCTTAGCCGGGAGGAAAGAAAGCGCCTGCGCAACGGACATTACCGTGTGGCGATCTCCTTTCACTACACGGGGACTGCCTGGGCGGAGCTGCACGAAAAGGGTATCCGGGACGAGCTGGAGCGCTATGGAATCGACGTCATTTCGGTGACGGACGCGCATTTTGACTCTGCGCTGCAAAACGCTCAGCTGGAAGGCATTCTGCTCCAGAAGCCGGATGCGGTGATCGCGGTCCCGACAGACGACGCGAAGACGGCGGAAAAGTTTCAGGAGCTCTCAAAGGTGTCAAAGCTCGTATTTATCAGCAACGTCCCGGAAAATATCGGAAAGAACAGCTACGTGGCCTGCGTGTCCGTGAACGAGTGGGAGAACGGGACGAATGCGGGGCGCATGATCGGTGAATATTTTCAGGGATGTGAAAAGGGGGAGGTGGGCTTTATCATTCACGGGGCGACCTTTTACGGAACCCGGGCAAGGGATATGGCAGCGGAAAAAATTTTGAAGGACAATTATCCCAATGTGGAGATCGTGACCAGCCGCGGTTTCGGCCAGATCGAGAACGCCGGTCAGGTGTGCCGGGATATGATTCTTTCGCACCCCGAAATACAGGCGCTCTATGTGAGCTGGGACCGTCCGGCACTGCTGGCCATCCAGGCGTTAAAAGCGCTGGGGCGGGAGGATATCGCGGTTTTTACGACGGATCTGGACCATGAGATTGCCGGTTATATGGAGGCGGGAATCGTGAAGGGCATGAGCACCCAGCGCCCCTATGAGCAGGGACAGGCGGCGGCGCTGGTGGCGGCAAAGTCGCTGGTGGGCGATGCGGTTCCAAAATATGTGGGCGTCCAGCCGTATATCGTGGAGGCCAAGGAGCTTCGGCGTGCATGGAAGGAGATTTTTCATGAATCCATGCCCGGGAATTTATACGGAACGCCGGATAAATTGGGTATACGTTGAACAGATTTATGAGACGCGATGAAGAATCCTGGAAACAGGATTCTTTTTTTGTGATATAGGAAATTCCTTCGGATTTCCTATATCACAAAAAGCCCTCCGGGCAGGATGCGCACCTCGCGGAGGTGAAATTAGCCGTGAACGGCACCGCTCGGGCGCGAAGAATGCGCAGAGCGCATTCCTTTTTATATTTATACCGGAATTTCCCGCGGCTGTGTGGTGCGAAAAACATCTGACCGCACTGCAAGCGAATATTTTTTTACGTAAAATGTGGAAATAAGCTGTTAATTTGATAAAAAACCGGAAGAAAAGATTGTGAAAAATGATGAAAAACTGGAAATTCAGTCTGCCATATTGACAAAATCGGAAAGAAATATTAATATTTACGTAACAAAGAAACAGATGCGCTGGCAGAATTTGTAAATTTACGTAAAAGCCGGTTTATTTGCCGCAGACATCCGTTACTGATTTGTTAATTAAATAATATGTGGAGGTACATCATGAAAAAGTTATTGGCATTAGCAATTTGTTTTTGTATGACGGCAGGAATGCTGGTTGGATGCGGATCTGACAGCAGCGACACAGGCGCAGAGACTCCGGAGACGGAAGCGACGGATGACAAAAAGACGGATGATGCACAGGAGGAGCCGAAAGAGGAAGCAGGTGAAGAGGAAGGTGAAGGCGACGCGGCTGCTTCCGATCTGTCTTTTGCATTCTGCACGAACACGCTGAACAATACGTTCCAGAGCTCTATGGATTCCAAATTCAGTGAGCTGTGTGAGGCAAACGGTATTTCCTATACCTGTCTGGACCCGGACTACGATCTGAACACCCAGTTAAGTCAGCTCTCAGACGTGGCAAACAGCGGATATGATGCGGTTTTCATTATCCCGGTTGATTCCGCGGGAATTACTGCCGGACTTGCAGAGATCAAGGAAGCGGGCATTCCGATTTTTAACGTGGATACGGCGGTCATCGAGGAGGATATTGAGAGCTTTGTGACACAGTTCGTAGGAACCAACGCATACATGGCCGGACAGCTTGTGGGTGAGCAGATGGCAAAGGATTATCCGGATGGCGCACAGATTGCGGTTTTGGATTTCCCGTCCAACGAGAGCTGCGTGGATCGTGTCAACGGCTTCATGGAAGGACTTGGAGACAATAAAGACAAATTTGAGATCGTTGCACAGCAGGACGGCGAAGCGGCTTTAGATGCTTCCCTCGGACTGGCGGAGGATATCATCATTGCGAATCCGGATCTGCAGGCATTTTTCTGCATCAACGACCCGTCCGCATTGGGCGCTGCGGCAGCAGTCAAGGCGGCAAACAAGACAGGTGAGATCGGCGTGTACAGTATCGATGCTTCCCCGGACGGAAAGCAGGCGCTGCTTGACGGAGAGTTCTCGGCGGTTGCGGCACAGGTTCCTCTGCAGATTGCGGAATATGCATACAATGCGGCTGTGAAATTTTTAAATGGCCAAGAGGCTTTAGATGGAGAAAAGAAGGTGTATCTGGATTCTCATCTGGTACTTGCGGATGAGGCAGAAGAAACCATCAATGACTGGCAGTAAAAACAAGGTGGCAATGCGGTGGTAATTTACCGCCGCATTTGCTGATTGGAGGACGGATATGGGACAGACAGTTCTGGAAATGACAGGAATCAAAAAGAGCTTCTCCGGCTTTTATGCCCTGGACGGAATTGATTTTTCACTGGAATTGGGGGAGGTCCATGCGCTGTTGGGAGAAAACGGCGCCGGGAAGTCCACGCTGATTAAAGTGTTGGGAGGTATTTATCAGCCTGACTGCGGAACGATCCGCATAGAAGGCAGAGAAGTAAAGGTGCGAAACGTCACGGAGGCGAGGGGAAACGGGATCGGTATCATCCATCAGGAAATCGTTCTTGTCCCGTATCTGACCGTGGCGCAGAATCTTTTTCTCGGAAGGGAGATCATAAAGCACGGGACGGTGGATATGGCGGAGACAAACCGGAGGGCGACAGAAATGATCGCTTCTCTCGGTGTGAACATCCGGGCGGATGCCATGGTGGAGGATCTGACCATTGCGCAGCAGCAGATGGTGGAGATCGTAAAAGCGGTGTCCTTTGACGGCAGGATCATCGTGATGGATGAGCCGACTTCCTCGCTTTCAAACGAGGAGGTGGAGCAGCTGTTTGAGATCATTGCCCGGTTAAAGGAGAAGAAGGTCAGCATCATCTATATTTCGCACCGGATGGAGGAGCTGTTTTGCATTTCGGACCGTGTTACGGTGATCCGTGACGGCGCATATGTAGGTACACGCAAAACGTCCGAGACGAATGCGAACGAGCTGGTTGCCATGATGGTGGGCCGTGACTTAGAGAGCTTTTACGCGAGGGATTTCAAGGATCTCTCGGAGGCAGAAACCGCGATGGAGGTGAAGGACCTCACGTGTGAAGGGACATTTGAGCATATCAGCTTTTGTGTGCGCAAGGGTGAAATCCTCGGCTTTGCGGGACTCGTGGGCGCAGGCCGCAGCGAGATCATGGAAAGTATTTTCGGGGCAAGGCCGTACCAGTCCGGCGAGGTGGTTTTAAACGGGAAAAAGGTATCGTTTGAAAATCCGATGCAGGCGATCAAAGCAGGCATTGCCCTCGTTCCGGAGGACCGGAAGAAGCAGGGGCTTGTGCTTGGAAACAGCGTGGCATTTAACCTGACACTGGCGTCGCTTCGGTTTTATATGAACGGAATCGCGATCAGCGAGAAGAAGAAAAAAACGGTGATCGATTCATATTTTGAAAAGCTGCGCATAAAGGCGGCGTCCTCGGAAATAGAGGCGGGAAGCCTTTCCGGAGGAAACCAGCAGAAGGTGGTTTTAGGGAAATGGCTGGCGACGAAGCCGGACGTGCTGATTTTAGATGAGCCGACCAGAGGTGTGGACGTAAATGCAAAGTTTGAGCTTTATTCAGTCATCAATGAGCTTGCGAAGGAAGGAATTGCAATTATCATGGTATCCAGCGAGCTTCCGGAAATTATCAATATGTGCGATAACGTCTGCGTGGTCCGTGAGGGCAGGCTGACGGGATTTCTCTCAAAGGATGAGCTAAGCCAGGAGGAGATTATGAAATATGCGGCAGGAGGAGTGGAAGCATGAATCAGAAAAACAGTAAAGCAGTGGGCACGGCCAATCCGTTTGTGGCGGTGTTCAAAAATAATATAGGCATCTTAGGCGTGCTTGTCATCATATGTGCGGTTGTGACGTTTTCCACGGATAAATTTCTGACGGCGAGCAATATCATCTCTGTTCTGCGTCAGATTTCCATCAACACCTACATAGCCCTGGGCATGACGCTGATCATCATTCTGGGACACATCGATCTGTCCGTGGGCGCGATTGTGGCCATGAGCGGCACGCTGACCGTTGGATTTATCGTAAATCAGGGCATGCCCATGGGCGTGGCGATTGTGGGCGGCCTGGTGCTCGGCGTTCTGGCGGGCTTCATCGACGGATTTATCGTATCCACCTTCCGGGTGCCTGCCTTCATTATTACAATGGCCATGATGAACATCTGTAACGGAATCGCCTATGTGTATACAGGGGGACAGTCCACCAGAATCAACGATGATTTTTTCGCGGCGATCGGTATGGGATATCTGTTTAATGTGATTCCGCTTCCGGTGGTGTATATGGTCATTTTGATTCTTTTGATCAGCTTTGTGCTGGGCCGGACAAAATTCGGCACCTATGTGTACGCGATCGGCGGAAACCGGGAGGCGGCAAGGCTCTCGGGCGTGCCCATCAAAAAGATCGAGATCATTGTATTTACGCTCTGCGGCCTCCTGTCTGCCTTTGCGGGGCTGGTGCTCTGCTCGCGCATGTATTCCGGGCAGCCCTCTGTGGGAGACGGTTATGAGCTGGATGCGATTGCGGCGTGCGTGCTCGGCGGAACCTCCATGTCGGGAGGAAAGGGCCGAATCAGCGGAACGGTCATCGGAGCGATGGTTATCGGTGTGATTTCCAACGGACTGAACCTGATCGGCGTCAGCTCTTACTGGCAGTCAATTGTGAAGGGACTGATCATCGCATGCGCGGTCTTGCTGGACAGCCAGAAAGACAGACTCGCGCTGCTGAAAAAGAAGCGCTGAAATTGGAATTTATACTCACGAGCGACAAATTTTACCGTTGCTATATAGCATTTAAGCGCTCGTGAGTCTGCAAATCGGTAAATTTAAGTGATTGCGAGTATGAATTTAGAATGAATAGAAAGTGAAGGAGTAAAAAAGAGTATGGATATCTTTCGAAAAATGTCTTATGCGGACTCTACCGGAGACGCGATTCCATTTTATCATGACGGGAAGTATCATATTTTTTCATTGACGTCGCCGCCTGGGACGACGGTGTATCCGGCAAGGCTCCGGACTACATGGAGCCATTGCGTATCGGAGGATCTGGTGCATTGGACGGAGCTGCCTACGGCGCTTTATCCCGGAGAGGGGGAGGAGCCGGATGCCTCCGGCGTGTGGACCGGCTCTGTGATCTACGGAGAGGGGCGGTATCATATTTTTTATACTGGCTACTGCCTGCCGGCGAAATATCAGCAGACCATCTGCCATGCTACCAGCGATGATGGGATTACGTGGACGAAGGACCCGGCAAATCCGGTGATTCTTCCGATGACGGAGCTTTATGAGTCGCTGGACTGGAGAGATCCGTATGTATTTTATAATGAAGAGGACGCGTGCTACTGGATTCTGATTTCGGCCAGAAAGCTGGATATGCCGGTTACGCGGAGAGGGTGCGTGGTCTTATACCGCTCGAAGGATCTGGGGAGCTGGGAATATTACGGACCGGTCTACGCGCCGGGGCATACAAACTGCCCGGAATGCCCGGAAATGTACAAGGAGGGCGATAACTGGTATCTGTCCTACTCACGGTTTTCGGAGTTTGTAAATACGATTTACCGGGTGTCCAAATCTCCCTTCGGGCCGTGGCGCAAGCCGAAAAAGGACGGCATCGGTGGCAGACGGTTTTACGCGGCGAAGTCCATGAAGGATGATAAAGGGCGGCGGTTTTATTTCGGATGGGCACACGATCGGGCAGAATCCTGCGATACCGGAGAGTGGTACTGGGGCGGGACATTCTGCATCCCCCATGAGGTGGTGGCGACAGCGGACGGAGAGCTGGATGTGCGTCTGCCGGAGGAATATGTAAAAGAATTTTGTGAGCCGGTGGACTGGGATTACGTGCCGGTGCTGGGAAAGGCATCGCGCTTTGGCGGAAGGAGCATCGAGCTTGACTCGGTGGGTACCTGCACCTACGGCTTTCTGGACCATCAGGAGGAGCGCTTTTTGTTCCGCTGCAAGATCATGCCGCGGGAAATTTTTGACCACTTCGGAATCCTTCTGAAATCAGACAAAGAAGCCAGCGGCTGCCTGCTTCTGGAATTTGACGTGGCGATGCAGCGTGCATCTTTGCTTAGCCTTCCGATGGGCGTGGACCCGTTCTGGGAGCAGTCCTGCCAGGCGGTGCCGGATGCGACGGTGCCGGGGCCGGACGGGGTGAGGGTCTGCGAGAAGACCTTCCCCATAGAGGAGGGAACGCCAATTGACGTCAAGATCGTGGTGGATCATGATATGGTGGAGGCGTTTATCGGTGACCAGGTGGCCTTCACCTACCGCATCTATGCGAAGCCGGAGTATGAGCTGGGCGTGATCGCTCAGGATGCCCGGGTGGAATTTTATGATATCGCACTCACAAAGTGAAACGCGAAATGCATTTCTTAGTCAATAAAAACCGCCCTTCCCGCGGAAAATTTCTGCGGGAAGGGCGGTTTGTTTTTTTTGCGGCGGTTCTGTACCCGCGGAATTACAAAAGGACACCGGACAAAAATATTTCACTCTGATATTTCAAAAAAACAGGCTTCCTATTCCCGGAAAGATGTGATAGAATATAAAAATATCCAGTCTCCGGGCGGATGAAAGTGAAGCGCAGCATTTAGCGTCCGGGTAAAATGGACAAATAAGCATATTACAATTACCCTGAGGGGTATCAGGATTTTTCGTACAAATCATCGTTTTCCCAATTATAAACTGATAGAGTTGCTACATAGAATCTAATTTTAATTTTATTATTGAGTTTTATGAAGGAGAGTATAAAGTATGGCAGATATGCGAGAGAAGTATGAATCTTTAAGCGTTGCCGCGCTCAAGGATTTGGCAAAGGCCAGGGGGCTGCGGAACATGTCCGCGCTCAAAAAAGCGGAGGTTGTAGATGCGATGATTGCCGAGGACCGACGCCTGGAGCAGATCAAGAGGCAGCAGGAGGAGGCGGTAAAGGCGGAGCCGGCTCAGGAAAAGACGCAGGAGCCGGGGCGTACGCCGGGGAGCGAGCGCACCGAACGTGCGCGCCGGATGAATCGGGTAGAGCGCATGGAACGACCCGAGCGCGGTGAACGTGCGGAACGGATGGAACGCTCCGAGCACGGTGAACGCGCGGAGCCGACAGAACGCAGCGAGCGGGGTGAACGCCCGGAGCGCATCGAGCGTACGGAACGCACCGAACGTCCGCAGCGCATGATGCACCGGGAGAGCAGGGACACCCGCGCACAGGCGGCGCGGGCAAATGCGGCTGCGGAGGAAGAGGATTTTGATCAGTCCGATCAGGTGAATTCCAGTCTGGACAGTGGCGTGACGGCGGACGGTATTCTGGAGGTCATGCCGGACGGCTACGGGTTTATCCGCTGTGAAAATTACCTGCCCGGCGAAAACGACGTTTACGTGTCACCGTCCCAGATTCGCCGTTTCCGCCTGAAAACAGGGGATATCGTCTGCGGCAACACGAGGGTCAAAACCCAGAGCGAGAAATTTTCCGCGCTTCTCTACATCACGACGATCAACGGCTATCCCCCCTCGGTGGCGGCCCGAAGGAAAAATTTTGAGGATCTGACGCCGATTTTCCCGAATGAACGGCTGCACCTGGAGACAAACCGCAGCGGCCTTGCCATGAGAATTGTCGATCTTGTATCGCCCATCGGAAAGGGACAGCGCGGCATGATCGTCTCGCCGCCAAAGGCCGGAAAGACCACGCTTTTAAAGGAAGTGGCGCGTTCGATCAAGCAGAACAATCCGGAAATGCACCTGATCATCCTGCTCATTGACGAGCGCCCCGAGGAGGTGACGGACATCAAGGAGGCCATCGAGGGGCATAATGTGGAGGTGATCTACTCCACCTTTGACGAGCAGCCGGAGCGTCACAAGCGTGTCTCCGAGATGGTGGTGGAGCGTGCAAAGCGTCTGGTGGAGCACGGAAAGGATGTCATGATCCTTTTAGACAGCATCACCCGTCTTGCAAGAGCCTATAACCTGACGGTTCCGCCCAGCGGGCGCACGCTCTCCGGCGGACTTGACCCGGCGGCGTTGTACATGCCCAAGCGCTTTTTCGGCGCGGCCCGCAACATGCGAGAGGGAGGAAGCCTTACCATTCTGGCGACTGCGCTGGTGGATACCGGCAGCAAGATGGACGACGTGGTCTACGAGGAGTTCAAGGGAACCGGAAACATGGAGCTTGTGCTGGACCGCAAGCTCTCGGAAAAGCGTGTGTTCCCGGCTCTCGATATCGTAAAATCCAGCACCAGACGGGAGGATCTTCTTCTAAATGATGAGGAGCGGGAGGCGGTGCACATCATGCGCCGCGCCATCAACGGCATGAAGACCGACGATGCGGTGGAGAATATTCTGAACATGTTTGCCCACACACGCAACAATTATGATTACGTACAGCAGGTGCGGAAAAGAAAGTTTTTATAAAGTTTGAAAAACTTCTTGTCAAACGAAAACCGTTATGCTACAATGAAGAAGCTGTTGTGAGACATGGCAGGCGGTGCCGCGCTTAAGAGACCGGCGGGGTATCACCCGTAACTATACGGATACTGAATAGTTACTATAGATAATAAATGAGTAGGTGAGGTGAAAAAAATGCAGACAGAGATTCAGCCTGAATACTATGAGGCAACCGTTACCTGCAACTGCGGTAACACATTTGTCACAGGTTCAACAAAGAAGGAACTCCATGTTGAGATTTGTTCGAAGTGCCATCCGTTCTACACCGGACAGCAGAAGGCCAGCCAGGCACGCGGACGTATTGAGCAGTTCAACAAGAAATATGGCATGAAATAAGAACATGGAAACAAAGGTTGAAGTTGCCGGAACTTCAGCCTTTTTTTGTAACCGCTTTGAGCCGGGAAATCTGCAAAATGCAGGCATCGTTCTTGTAAGAATGACGGTATTTTTGAAAGTTTCCGGGCGGATACGCCGCAGTCCTGGAATCCGCAGGATTTACGGGCTGTGCTTTGAACGGTCAAAAGGGAAAATAATGGGATATTCAGGAATCGGCGGACAGGCTGTCATGGAGGGTGTCATGATGAAGAATGAGGACATCTACGCGGTAGCAGTTCGCAAGAGCGACGGTGAGATCATCGTTGAGAAAAAAGAATATAAAGGCATCTTAAAGAGTCCTTCGGTAAAGAAGATTCCGCTGCTGCGGGGCGTGGTGAGTTTTGTGGATTCGCTTATACTGGGTATGAGCAGTCTTACCTTTTCCGCCTCCTTTTTTGAGGAGGAAGAGGAGACGAGGGACGCGGATGGCAATGCGGCGGAGGAAGGACAGGAAACGCGGCGCAGGCCCTCTGTCACCGACCGTGAATCAGGCGGCAGTAAAAAAGAGGATATGCTGATGGGAGGTACCGTTGCGCTCTCCATCGTTCTTGCGGTGGCGATTTTCATGGTGCTCCCGTACTGGCTCTCAACGCTTTTCAGGCGGTGGGGCTTTTCGGAGGGCGGGGTTGCTCTGGCAGAAGGACTGCTTCGTATAGCGATCTTTTTTGCCTATGTCATTGGAATTTCCATGATGAAAGACATACAGCGGGTTTATATGTATCACGGTGCGGAGCACAAATGCATCAACTGCATTGAGCACGGACTGGATCTGACGGTGGAAAACGTAAGGAAAAGCTCGCGTCTGCATAAACGCTGCGGGACAAGCTTTCTGTTTTTTGTCATCATCGTCAGCGTGGTTTTGTTTTTCTTTGTGCGGGTGGATTCGCCGCTTCTGCGTCTGGGGCTGCGCATTCTGCTCATTCCTGTGATCGCGGGCATTTCCTTTGAGCTGATCCGTCTGGCGGGGCGCAGAGAGGGAAAGGCCGTCGACTTGTTGAGCAAGCCCGGTATGATGCTGCAGAAGCTGACCACCAGGGAGCCGGACGAGGATATGATCGAGGTGGGCATCGCTTCCGTGGAGGCAGTGTTTGACTGGAAGGGCTATGTGAAAAATCTGCGGGAGAAGACCACCGAACAGGAGGCTGGCAGATGACATTTAAGCAGGCAGAGCAAAGGGGTGAAAGGCTTTTGGAGTCCGCCGGTGTGGCGGATGCGAGGATCGATGCGTGGCTTCTCCTGGAGATGGTTGCAAAAATTGATCGAAGCTTTTACTTTACACATATGAATGTTGAGGTGGAGCCGGAGATACTTACCGAGTACGACCGCGTGCTGGAAAAGCGCGCCGAGCACATACCGCTTCAGTACATTACAGGCGAGCAGGAGTTTATGGGCATGAAATTCAAGGTCAATTCCAATGTGCTCATCCCCCGGCAGGATACCGAGGTGTTGGTGGAGGAGGTTTTAAAGGAGCTGGAGCCGGATATGGAGGTGCTGGACCTGTGTACCGGAAGCGGCTGCATTTTGCTCAGTATTCTGAAAAATGCGCCTGCGGTGCGCGGTACGGGCAGCGATGTGAGCAAGCAGGCGGTTCTCGTCGCCAAGGAAAATGCAAAGCTTCACGGGCTGGAGGCTGAATGGGTGCGGGGAAATCTGTTTGACAATGTGAGCGGATGTTTTGACGTGATCGTGTCAAACCCGCCTTATATCCCTCAGGGGCAGATACCTGCGCTGATGCCGGAGGTGCAGCTCTTTGAGCCGCTGCAGGCGCTGGACGGCGGTGAGGACGGCCTGGATTTCTACCGGAAAATTGCGGCGCTGGCACCGGATTATTTAAAAGAGGGCGGACTGCTCTTTTTTGAGATCGGCTGCGACCAGGCAGAGGATGTAGAGCGCATCATGGAGGAGCAGGGCTTTGCAGAGCTTTCCGTGGTAAAGGATCTGGCAGGGCTTGACCGGGTGGTGCGGGGCCGACTGAAGCCGGAGGAGCCGTAGTCCGAACAGGGCGGCCGTTGATTCCCGCGGGCAACGAGCCAAGTAGCCGTGCTCGCACGGATATTTGGCGACTGCCGCGAGGATGAAATGCGTGCATCTGCTACGGAGCATTTCATTCCCGCGGGCAACGAGCCAAGTAGCCGTGCTCGCACGGATATTTGGCGACTGCCGCGAGGACGAAATGCGTGCATCTGCTACGGAGCATTTTACGTGTAAGCATATATATGAGGAGAGAAAGACATGTTTGATAAATTAGAGGATTTACTGGTTCGCTACGAGGAGATCATGAGCGAGCTCTCCGAGCCGGATGTGGCGAATGACTCGAACCGCTTCCGCAGGCTGATGAAGGAGCAGAGCGATCTAACTCCCATTGTGGAGGCTTTTCGCGAATATAAAAAATACAGGCAGGCCATTGAGGACTCTCTGGCGATTCTGGACGAGGAGAGTGACGAGGAGATGAAGGAGCTTGCCAAGGAGGAGCTTTCCGAGGCGAAAGAGGGTGTGGCGCGCCTGGAAGGAGAGCTTAAGATTTTGCTTCTCCCGAAGGATCCCAACGACGACAAGAACGTGATCGTGGAGATCCGGGCGGGTGCAGGCGGCGAGGAGGCCGCTTTGTTTGCGGCGGAGATCTATCGCATGTACGTGCACTATGCGGAGGGGCGCCGCTGGAAGGTGGAGACGCTGGAGGCGGACGAGACGGGCATAGGCGGCATGAAGTCGGTGAATTTTATGGTGACGGGTGCAGGCGCTTATTCCGTATTAAAATATGAATCCGGTGTACATCGGGTACAGCGTGTGCCTGAGACTGAGTCTCAGGGGCGTATCCAGACATCCACCTGTTCCGTGGCGGTCATGCCTGAGGCGGAAGATGTGGACATCCAGATCGATGAGAAGGATATCCGTATCGACGTGATGCGTGCCTCCGGAAACGGCGGCCAGTGCGTCAATACCACGGACTCGGCGGTGCGTCTCACCCATTATCCCACCGGCATCGTCATCTACAGCCAGACCGAGAAGTCGCAGCTTCAGAATAAGGAAAAGGCATTTGCGCTTCTGCGCGCGAAACTCTATGACCTGGAGCTGCAAAAGCAGCAGGACGCGGAGGCCGCGGAGCGCCGCAGCCAGATCGGAACCGGAGACCGCTCCGAGAAGATCCGCACCTACAATTTCCCGCAGGGGCGTGTGACAGACCACCGCATCAATCTGACGCTCTACAAGCTGGACAAGATCATGAACGGGGATATCCAGGAGATCATCGACGCTTGTATCGCGGCGGATCAGGCGAAAAAGCTGGCGACGATGAATGGAAATGAGTGAAAGGGAGGATTTGCGCTGCGGGGGATTGGGCCAAAGCGGCGGCAAATGCGAGGGTGACGGATACAGATAACGTTTTATCGGAAATAGATCACAAAATACTGTGAGGAGAAATGTGCATATTGCACAAAAAGAGAATGTGAAACACATTATTATTGACAAGTATGTGCTGAGATGGTATAGTCATTTCAGTACATATTTTTTTAATCATTGAGAAAACGTTTTCTGAAAGAGGGATTATGAGTGTAACGATTAAAGATGTGGCAAGAGAGGCGGATGTCTCCGTGGCAACGGTTTCACGTGTTGTAAACGGTATGCCGAATATTAATGACGAGATGAAGCTGCGGGTGAGGGCGGCGATTAAGAAGCTGGGCTATAAGCCGAATCAGCTTGCAAAGGGATTGAAAAACAGCGTGACGAAAACCATAGGCCTGATCGCTTCGGATATTTCGGATCCCTTTGTGATCGGAGTGACAAGAATCGTGGAAAAAATGATCCGTGCCGAGGGCTATATACTTTTGATGGCAAGCACAGACAACGATGAGAAAAAGGAAAAAGAATGTATCGAGATGATGACATCAAAATGCGTGGACGGTTTGATTATCAGCCCGGTATCCACGAACATAGAGGAGCTGCTTGAGCGCGTGGACTGCGCAGTGGTGGCGTTTGACCGGAGTACTTTAAATCACGTATATGACACGGTTTATGTGGATAAGGAAAAATCCATGTACGATGCGGTCGTTTATCTGATCGAGAGGGGTCACACGAATATTGCCATGATCAGCGGCGAGAAGAAGCTCAGCACGAACTTTGACCGATATAACGGTTACATGCGCGCGTTTTTTGACCATGATAAAATGGCGATAAACGGGAACATTATGTATGGTACCTTTTCAAAGCAATTCGGACAGGAGGCATTTGAGCTTCTGATGAAAAGGGATCATCCGCCGACTGCCGTTGTGAGCGGAAGTGCGACCATTACGCAGGGCATTTTGAATAAGGCGAAGGAAATGAAAATCCGTATTTCGGAGGATGTTTCGCTCATTGGCTTTGGCACGCTTGATTTTCAGGGCCTGATCGAGCCTCAGATCACGCATGCCAAGGAAATGCAGGAGGAGATCGGAAACTGCATCGGAGAGATGATGCTGTCGCGTTTAAAGGACAGGGAAATGAGGCCCAGGCTGCGCGTTTTAAAAAGTGCGGTGATAGAAGGAAATTCGGTAAAATCTGTTTATTCGAAGGAGGATCATTATGAAAAATGAAAAGGCACGGGCGGATGGCGGACAAAAATCCCGGCAGATCAGATGGCTGAAATTTCTGAACAGTTTAAAGGAATCCATGCCGAGCATTTTTAGCGTCGGTGGAGTAATCGTTTTCTGGGAAATTCTGGTAAGGTTTTTTGAAATTCCAAGTTATATTCTCCCATCGCCGAGCGAGTCGGTTTTGGCAATTGTACAATATTGGAGCGCAATTAAATCAAATATGTTGACAACTTTGTACGAAATTGGTGTTGGATTTGGGGCGACAGTTATTATCAGTATACCGATTGCTACGCTGATTTCCTATTCCAGGGTATTTGAGAAAACGTTATATCCATTTATGGTATTTTTGCAGCTGATTCCGAAGGTCGCGATCGGGCCGTTGTTCGTTGTGTGGTTCGGGTTTGGTTCTATGCCAAAGATCCTGATGGTCTTTCTGCTGTCGTTTTTCCCGCTGCTCATGGATACGGTTGCCGGGCTGAAATCATTAAATGGCAGGCTTTATTATATGGCAAGGACGATGAGTGAATCTGAATGGAAATTTTACTGGAAAATAAAACTGCCAAACGCGCTGCCGAGTATCTTTTCGGGGCTTAAAACCTCGATTTCCATGGCGACGGTGGGAGCCGTGGTTGCGGAATTTCTCGGATCTGACAGCGGGCTGGGGTATTTGCTTTTGCGGGCGAACGGAGATATCAATACGAAACTGCTTTTTGCAATTTTGATTGTACTGTGTTTGATGGGAATGGTATTTTTCGAGATTGTGGAGCTGGCAGAGCGGAAACTGATTCCATGGCATGTAAGCCAGCGGGTGACGGATAAAAAAGCAAGATAAGGGAGATGCGGCAGGTTTCTTGCTGCCCTTACCGGGCAGTTTAATAAAAACAATGAAGGAGGAAACAGGATATGAAGAGAAAGGTTTTGGCGGCAGCACTTGTAACTGTGATGATGATGTCTTTGATAGGGTGCGCGGGCTCCGGGAAGGAGGATACGGCAGAAAAGACGGACACGGGAGCACAAAGCGAGGCAGGAGAAGATGAAAAGGGAGAAGAACCGGAAGTAAAAGCTGATGCGGGAGCAGAGAGCGGGGAGGAAAGCGAAGCAAAGGAGCTGGTTCCCATAAGTTTTCGGCTGAACTATACGGCTGCAGGCCTGCATGCGCCCTTTTACTATGCTCTGGAAAAGGGCTATTACAGGGAGGCCGGCCTGGATGTGACGATTGGCGAGGGTACAGGCTCCGGGACAACAGCCAAGCTTGTGGGAACAGGGGACGATGAGCTGGGATTGGTGGATTCAGCCTCTGTGGCCTCAGCGGTTGCAAATGAAATTCCGCTTAAGATCGTATGCCCGATCTATGCAGTCAATGGTTTTGCGGCGATCAGCATGAAGGATTCGGGCATTGAGGAGCCTAAGGACCTGGAGGGAAAGAAAATCGGCATTACGACAGGAGATGCGCCCTCGAATTTGTTTGCGGCCCTCGAAGCGGCAAATGATATTGATGATGACACCCTCAATTATGTCACGATGGATGCCGGCGCAAAGGTTACGTCTCTGGTGAACGGTGATGTGGATGTGATTCTGGCGGGTGCGGATGACCAGGCAATCACCCTGCAGAATATGGGGCATGAAGTAAATGTTATGCGTTACTCGGATTTTGGCGCTGCGACGGTGGGCCTGTCGATTGTGGCGAGCGACAAGATGATCGCAGAGCATTCGGATGTAATCGAGAAATTTATTGCGGCCTCCATGAAAGCGTGGGATGAGTGCCGGGCAGACTCCGGGGAAGCAATTGACATTTTTATGGAAAGCTATCCGACCCTGGACCGGTCAAACGCGGAGGGAAGTCTTGGAGTCGCGCTGGAGAGCTTATTTGCGAAGGATTCACAGACCTTGGGCGATGTGTCGGAAGATGACTGGAAAAGCTGCCGGGATATGCTGGTTCATTACCTGGGAGTGGATGAGAGTATACAGCCGGAAGACATCTACACCTACGATTGCCTTCCGTCTGAACTGCCTGCAAAATAATCTGATTGAAAGCGGGCCTGCTTTTACGGGCAGGCCCTTCTTGAAGAAAGCGAGTTGTGATATATGCTGAGATTTGAACATATCGGAATGAAATATAAGACACTCACCGGGTATACGGAAGCCTTGATTGATGTGAATTTTGATATCAATGACGGGGAATTTGTCACCGTGCTTGGCCCCTCGGGATGCGGGAAAAGCACATTCCTCTTTATCGGAACCGGACTGACGCAGCCAACCTCCGGGAAAGTGCTTCTGGATGGAAAAGAGATTACAAAGCCGGTAAAGGAGGTTGGCTTTGTATTTCAGGATCATCTGTTGTTAGAGTGGAGAACGGTACTCAACAATATCATGATTCAGGGCGAGTTCCGGAATCTGGATAAAAATATTACAAAAGTAAAGGCGATGGAGCTGATCCGGCAGGTGGGGCTGGAGGGCTTTGAAAATAAATATCCCTGGGAGCTGTCAGGAGGAATGCAGCAGAGAGTGTCTATCTGCAGGGCTCTTGTACATGAGCCGCAGCTGCTTATGATGGATGAGCCCTATGGGGCGTTGGATGCGCTCACAAGGGAACAGATGAGGGTGGATTTGGAAAAAATGTGGATGCAGAAGAAAAATACAATTCTTTTTGTTACCCATGACATAGATGAAGCGATTCTTTTGGCGGATAAGGTTGTGATTCTTACGCCGAGGCCCGGACGTGTGAAGGAGATCGTGCCGGTTGATCTGCCAAGGCCAAGGAATATGGCGGTGAAGGAATCGGGGGAGTTTCTGGCCTTAAGAAAACGGATTACGGAAATTTTTACGGAAATGGGAATTTTGAATGAGGATTAGCGGAGGGTGTATATGGATAAACTGGTTACCCATTTTATGGGGATGGAGCTGAAGAATCCTTTAATCGCGGCATCTGCCGGGACTACGAAGGATGCCCTGCACTGTAAGCGGGCACAGGACGCCGGCTTTAGCGCGGTTATTTTGAAATCAATTCAGGAAGAAATGGTAAACAGGTACAATCCGTTTCCGAGGATGTCGGTCATCAGAAGTGGTGTGCCGGGTTATCAGTCAACGACGTTTATGACCTATGAGCAGGCTTTTGAGGGGGACATAGAGGACTATTGCAGCGAGATTAAGAGAGCCAAGGATCTGTTGGATATTCCGGTGATAGCAAGCCTGAATTGCGCCGGTGAGGATACATGGGCCTGGTATGCAGGAAAATGCGAAGAAGCAGGGGCGGATGGCATCGAAGTTGTTCCGTCCTGTCCGGTAGGGGCATTTGTGCGGGAAGCGGTGGAATTTTATCCGGTTGCGGGAAACGCGCTTCGGGAAGTCAGGAAAGCGGTGGGCATTCCGGTGGGACTTAAGATGACGCAGCAGATGTCAAATCCGATTGTGTGTGCGATGGATCTTGAGAGGGACGGCGCAGACTGGCTTA
The DNA here is from genome assembly GCA_949132985.1 of uncultured Lachnospiraceae bacterium. Classification (GTDB taxonomy): domain Bacteria; phylum Bacillota; class Clostridia; order Lachnospirales; family Lachnospiraceae; genus W0P33-017. The sequence goes on along the minus strand of CASCGD010000002.1, from coordinate 33,597 downwards.
CGATGTTTAACCGCTCCTCGGGACTGCAGATCGATATCGAGACGATGGAGCCTGTCATGCATAAGGGATTTTGCGGGCACGGAGGGCCGTGGGTCATGCAGTCCGTAATGCGCTGGATCGCCGCGTGCTATCCGCATATAAGCTGCCCCATCAGCGCCACGGGAGGCGTGACGAACTATGAGGATGTGGTCCGTTATCTTCTGGCAGGGGCAGGCAATGTCCAGATCGCAACACTGGTATATTTGAAAGGATATGACAGCATCCGGGCTATTTTGGAGCAGCTTGAGGCGTACATGGAACGGCAGGGAGTGGCAGCGCTGGAGGACATCGTTGGTGTGGCGGCAAAAAAGGTGCTGCCGCTTGAAAAGGCGGACCGAAGCAAACGGTATTACGCGGATGTTGACTATGAGAAATGTGTGGGCTGTAAAAAATGCTATCCGGTATGCATTTACGATGCAATAGACGGCGGGAGTGAGAAACCTGTCATTCGTCAGGAAAAGTGCGACGGGTGCGGCCTGTGCGCGCAGGTATGCAATCGCGCGATAACGATGAGGGTGAGATGAAAGAGGAGGATGCAAATGGCTGCTTTACAGGGTATTGTATGTGCGAATATAACACCTTTTGATGAGAGTAGGAAGGTTGATTATAAAGGGGTAAGGAAATTGGCCAGGTATCTGGCGGACAGCGGCATCCAGGCGGTTTATCCCCTGGGAACGAATGGGGAGGGAATTGCTCTGTCCGTCGAGGAGCGAAAAAAAATAGCGGAGGTGATGGTAGAAGAAATCAACCATAAGATTTCTGTGGTGGTACAGTGCGGAACCCAGACGCTGGAGAATACGCTTGAGCTTGTCAGGCATGCGAAGGATGCGGGGGCGGATGCGGCGGGCGTTCTATCGCCGTTTTTCTTTCACCAGTCGGATGAGGCGTTGATCGAATATTATTCGGAGGTTTTAGAAGCGGCGGGAGATTTCCCGATCTACATTTATAATATACCCACCAATACGAACAATGATGTGAGTGCCGAGATTGTGAAAAGGCTGGGCCGGAAATATAAAAACCTGTGCGGTGTAAAATTCAGTTATCCGGATATTGCCAGAATTTGTGAATATGTCAGGACAAGGGACGGGGGCCTGGATACGCTGATCGGATGTGACAGGCTGATTTACCCGGCGTATAAAAGCGGTGCGGTGGGGACGGTCACAGGGCCGGCTGCAATCTTTCCGGAGATTTTTACCAGCCTTTGGGAGTTTGCCCGGACGGGAAACGACAAGGCGGCTTTAAGGCTCCAATACCAGATTCAAAAAAACGCGGAGCGGCTTTCAAAATACCAGGAAATCCCGATGATTAAGCATTATCTGAAGGCAAAAGGGATTATCGGGTCTGATGTGTGCAGGATTCCCTTTTACAGTGTCGGTGAAAGGGAGAGGGAGGAGGTGCTCTCCGTTATTGGGGAGATGAAAAAGCAGTTTGATAAAGAGGGCTATAAGGCTTCATGACAGAAAGGAGATTGCAGGATGAGTAAGATCATAAGGGTGGGGGTCATCGGTCTGGGACATATTGCGCATATCGCAGAGCTTCCGGTGCTTGCGGAGATGAAGGATATAGAGATCGTAGCTGCCTGCAGCCGTTCCCAGGAGACGGTAGATGCGGCTATGGCGAAGTATAAAATCAGGAAAGGGTGCCGGACCTTTGAGGAGTTTATGGAAACCGAGATGGACTGCGCGTTTGTGCTGACACCGAAGACGGCACATTACGAATATGTGATCCCGCTCCTTAAAAGGGGACTGGACGTGTTCTGCGAAAAGCCGCTGGCGCTTACCCTGCAGGAAAGTAAGGAGATGGCAGATACGGCGGAACAGTACGATCGAATTCTGATGGTTGGTTTTAACAGAAGATATGCACCTGTCTATGCAAAGGTGAAGGAGTTATATAAAAATGCACCGCCGGACGTAGTGATTGCGCAGAAAAACCGAAATGGATCGGAATACAGGGCTACATTGGAAAATGCGATTCATATGGTTGACCTGATGCGCTATTTCTGTGGGGAGGCCGTTTCGACAGAGGCCCATAGCCTGTTTTCTGATCCGGAATATGAAGATCTGGTGACTGCGCAGATTGTATTTGACAGCGGGAGTATAGGAATTCTGACTGCATCGAGAAGAGCCGGGCAATGGGTGGAAAAGGTTGACTGTTACGGGGGCTATCATTCCGCATTTGTAAACGCACCGGACAGCTTTACGGATGTCGATGAGAATACGGAGGTAAAGACGGTTATGACGCCGCTTGCGCTGGGATGGGCGAGAGTGGAGGACAAAATGGGATTTACGCAGGAGGTCCATCATTTTATCAAGTGTGTGCGGGAACATAGACAGCCGATTACAAACGGAAGGGACGCATATAAGACGCATGAGCTGATGCATGAGATTTTAGTGAAGGCGGGCCTGCCGGGATTGGAGTAAAAAGATGAAAATTGCAGGACATACAATGGGAACCCCGGAGCTTACGGTGTTGGAAGCGGCCAAACTGTTTGCGGAATCGGGGATGGATGCCATTGAGATTATTTATCAGGATGACTATAAATGTGCGATTCACAGCGATGCTGCAGAGGCGGAGCTTGTGCAGCTAAAGAAAAAGCTTGATGCGCTCGGCATGGAGGTTTCCTGTATTGTCTCCTATGCGAGTGACTATAATCAGCCGGATGAAAAAAAGCGCGGGAAAGCCATCGATGAATGCAGACAGTGCATAAAGCTGGCGGGGCTTTTGGATGCACACTATATTCGAATCTATGGCGGCACGTTTCTCGCAGGAGACGAAGGATTTGAACAAAAGCGAAAAATTCTCGTGGACAGTATGCGGCTGCTTGCGGACGAGGCGGGGGAGGCTGGTGTTTCCCTTGTTTTGGAGAATCATTTTAATACCATGACGACCGGACCGGAAATTACGTACGATATTGTGAAGGAGATCGGGCGTGCCAATGTGGGTATTTTATACGATCAGGCAAATATCAGCTTCTTGTCGGGGGAAGAGTGCGAGGAGTGTATTCGGATTCAGGGCGACAAAATACAGTATGTACATGTGAAGGACTTTGCATTTAAAGCTCCGGGTATGAAGTTTCAGGCGGGTTCTGTGACGCATGTCGAGGAGGATGAGCGGGCGGTGATCACGAAGATTGTAGGCGAGGGCATTGTTCCGTGGCCTAAGATCATCGGTCTCTTGCGCGAGCTGGGATATGACGGTTATTTATCACTGGAATATGAACGCAGATGGCATCCCATGGATATACCTGAGGCATCTGTAGGAATGAAGGCGGGTGCGGACTATCTGCGGAAAATCCTGGAGAAGAGATTATGAAGTTGGGATGTTTTGGGAAAATTTCACATATGGAGGCGGTCGAACGGGCAGGCTTTGACGCAATAGAGCTGGATTTCTGTGAGCTTGTGGCATTATCGGAAGAGGCGTGGAGGCGCTTTTATCTCCTCGCACAAAAAAGCAGCCTTACGTTCGAGGTGCTTTCCGGGCTTTTGCCTCCGGATATCCGAATATATGAGGAATGCTTTGACGCGCTCCGGTGGCTTTTGCATATACGGCGCGGATGCGAACGGGCTGTTGAGCTGGGGACAAGGCTGATACCTTTTGGAGCCGGCAAGAGCAGAAGCATTCTCGGGGGATGTCAAAACCGCAGGGCTTGTGAAGAAAAGCTGGAAGGCTTTGTGGGGCAGATCTGTGATATTTTCAGCGATTACGGAATGACGCTCGTGATTGAGCCGCTTGGACCGGCATATTCAAACTATCTGAATACGCTGGACGAGGCGAAAGATCTTGCTTTGCGGACCGGGCGTAAAAACTGCAAAATCATGTGTGACTTGAGGCATATGGTAAAAAGCGGGGAATCCTTTGGAGAAATTTTGCGGTACAAAGATGATATTCTCCATGCGCATATCGATTATCCGGAGGGAGAGCAGCGTTTTTTCCCCAGGACACATGACGGGTATGATTATATGCCTTATCTCAGCGCGCTTGGCGCTTCCGGCTACAAGGGCATTCTGACGATTGAGGCAACGCAGTACAGGAATTTTTATGCAGAGGCATTGGAGGGGAGAAGCTGCCTGGAAAAGCTGCTGAATTTCAATAGAAAATAGTACAATCGCTCCTTTTCGGCAATCGTCAGGATATGTGATTTTTGCCGGGAAGGAGTATTTTTATGCATTTTGTCAAATAAATATTCATTTCTGTCATTGCATTTTGCGTAAACCTACTGTATAATACCTTGGGAAATAAAAGTGTGCCGCAGTCCTGCGGCGAAAGGGAGGAGAAAAAGAAAGTATGAAAAAGAAAATATTGTCAATGTTACTTGTAACAGCGATGGCGGCAAGCATGCTGTGCGGATGCGGCACAGGCTCAAATGATGCGGCTGACGAAAGCGGTGTGGCTGACGAGGGCGACGCAGACAGCGAGAGTGACGCTGCCGACGAGGGCGATGCGGCTGACGGAGACAGTGCGGCAGGTTTAACCGTAAACGACGGCGTGCTCACGATGGCCACCAATGCGTATTTTCCGCCTTATGAATACTATGAGGGCGACGAGATCGTAGGTATTGATGCGGATATCGCAAAGGCGATTGCGGACAAGCTGGGGCTGGAGCTGAAAATTGAGGATATGGAGTTTGAGGCGATCATCCTTGCGGTCCAGAGCGGAAAAGCGGACATCGGCCTGGCAGGTATGACCGTTCGTCCCGACCGTCAGGAATCGGTGAATTTCAGCGATACATATGCGACCGGAATCCAGGTTGTCATTGTAAAGGAGGATTCCGATATCAAGAGCCTTGAGGATCTCGAGGGCAAGAAGATCGGCGTACAGCTCATGACCACCGGTGATATCTTCGCATGCGAGGACTTTGGCGAGGATGCGGTTGAGCAGTACAACAAGGGCGCGGATGCGGTGATGGCGCTCACACAGGGAAAGGTTGACGCGGTTCTTATCGACAACGAGCCTGCGAAGAATTTTGTAGCGAACAATGAGGGCTTAAAGATTCTCGATACGGAGTATGCGGTAGAGGACTATGCAGCATGCCTCAACAAAGAAAACGATGCGCTTCTGGAAAAGATCAACGCTGCGATCAAGGAGCTGAAAGACGACGGAACGCTCCAGGAGATCATGGACAAATATATTACCGCAGATTAAACACTCGTATAACACGATTTTAATAACCTTACATTTTGCTGGTCTGCTTTCCCGACAGCACAAAGGAAATATGCTAAACGAGGCATCGCTACGCCTTCGCTTTTTCCTTTGCGCTCTCGAAAAAAGCATCCTCACCAAAGGTGAAAGGTATCTAAATCGAGTTATACCAAAAACCTGTTGCAGAAGGAAGCGGCTTTCCGCTTCCTTCTTGACATTATGTACAGGGCGCGTATGGAAACCGGCTGCGAAAGCAGCATGCGCTCCGTGGGGAGGGCAAAGCCGGATTACAGGAGGCCTTTGGAGGGTAACTGATATTTCTGCAATATGTTATGTTGATTCTGATTCGATTAGAAAGGTGATTTATGGGGTTTTTAGGTGAATTAAAAGAACGGCTGATTTTTGATTTTATTGAGAAGCAGCGCTATCTCTACATCTTAAAGGGTTTAAGGGTAACGGCGATTGTAACGCTGCTGGCACTCGTTCTGGGACTGGTGATCGGTGTCGTTGTCGCCGTGATTCGTACCGCTCACGATCAGACCGGCGAAAAAGGGCGTCAGGGTGCCGGCGGCTTTGTATTAAGCGTACTGAATTTTTTCTGCCGCGTTTATCTGACGGTTATCCGCGGAACGCCCGCGATGGTACAGCTTTTGCTGATGTTCTTTGTGTTTCTTGCCAGCAGCACAAACAAGGTGCTGGTTGCGGTGCTTACCTTTGGTATCAATTCCGGGGCGTACGTTGCCGAGATTTTCCGCTCCGGCATCATGTCCATCGACAAGGGACAGATGGAGGCGGGGCGCTCGCTGGGACTCGGCTACGGGAAGACGATGCAGAAGATTATTTTGCCGCAGGCGGTCAAAAATGTCCTGCCTGCGCTCGTCAACGAGATGATTACGCTCTTAAAGGAGACGTCCATCTGCGGTTACATCGGACTGAACGATCTGACCCGCGGCGGCGACATTATCCGCGGCAACACATTCGACGCGCTTCCCCCGCTGCTTGCGGTGGCGGCGATTTACCTTGTGATCGTCATGTTCTTTACATGGCTGATGGGCAGGCTGGAAAGGAGGCTTCGGGAAAGTGATAACCGTTAAAAATCTTTGTAAGAGCTTTGGTGAGCACGAGGTGCTCATCGATATCAACGAGCACATTGCGCCGGGGGAGAAGGTCGTCATCATCGGTCCTTCCGGCTCGGGCAAATCCACGTTTCTGCGCTGTATGAACCTGCTGGAGCAGCCTACAAAAGGACAGGTCATTTTTGACGGCACGGATATCACGGAAAAGGGCGTGAATATCAATGAGATCCGTCAGCAGATGGGGATGGTGTTCCAGCATTTCAACCTGTTTCCGCATCTGACGATCATGGAAAATCTGACGCTTGCGCCGATTGAGCTGAAGCTTATGGGCAGGGAGCAGGCGAATGAAGAGGCGCTGCGTCTTCTGAATCTCGTGAACCTTTCGGAGAAGGCGGACACCTATCCGGGACAGCTCTCGGGCGGTCAGAAGCAGCGTATTGCGATTGTGCGCTCGCTCATGCTGAAGCCGAAGATGATGCTTTTTGACGAGCCGACGAGTGCGCTCGACCCGGAGATGGTGGGCGAGGTGCTTGGCGTCATGAAAGATCTGGCACGGGACGGCATGACGATGGCGGTGGTGACTCACGAGATGGGCTTTGCCAGAGAGGTTGCGACCCGTGTGCTCTTTATGGATGAGGGGCGCATACGTGAGCAGGGGACACCGGAGCAGATTTTCGGTAATCCTCAGAATGAGCGGACGCAGGAGTTCTTGTCGAAGGTGCTCTGACGGCGTTTTTCTTTACCGCACAGGTGTACGCGCCGATCTGTCCGGAATGTAATAACACGCGTGGTGTTTTCAAATCATTTGACGAACCCCTGCCCCGTTCGGGGTCTGGCGGCGGACCTTGGAACAGCCCCGGATGAAGCGTTTGCCGGGCGTATGATGGGAGATGGAGCGGCGGTAACGCTCGTGGATCCGATTGTGCGCGCGCCTGAGGATGGAGAGATCGGGTTTGTGTTTGATACAAAGCATGCCATCGGCTTCGTGACAGATTTTGGTGTAAGCCTTCTGATTCATGTGGGTATCGATACGGTTAAAGCTGAACGGAGCAGGCTTCGAGGTATTACAGCTTGCCGACCGCAGGCGATGCAGATCGCGCAGGCGGTGAGGGAGTGCGTCTCCCTCGTGGAGCACTAGACGCATAAAAGGATGGATGTAATGTCGCTGGCTTATAACCGGCTCATGAACCATGTACGCTATATGGTGGCCGGGCCATGAGCGGCGAGCAGCTGAAACGGAATATGAACGACTACATGGAGATCAAATTTCCCAAAGCCTTCCGGGTGGCTGGCGCCGTGTGTGACGAGATCGGAAGAAGCTTGAAATGCAGGCTTGATGAGGTAGAGATCGGTTATCTCGCCATGCATATCGAGCGGGCAGCGATTGACGAGATGGAGGATACGGCAGATTCCTGACGGCCGGACCATAAGGATGCCCGGCCGCCGTTTGCCGTTATTTGTAAGAAGACAAATTAATCTTCCACAACCAGAATAAACTCGTCAAAATCAAGGTAGCCCGCAAAGGTTTTTTCCAGCGATTTCACTAGAAGCTTGCCCCGTCTGCCCTCCGTATACCGGGAAAATTCGCAGGAGAGCGTGAGTGTGAAGGTGAAATGAGTGCCGATGTGATATGTGACCGGTTCCTCCTTCGTGCCGCTTCCGGGCTTTGGCGTTTCCTCTTCTCCGTCGCTGTCGTATACACTGTCCACCAGACTGACATCCGGGATGTTGTTGAGATCCGCCCACTTCCCGAAAATATCGTTTGGCGCGCAGGCTGTTTCCATGCTCCGGCTCTTTATTTTATTGTCTTTTGTTACATAGTAAATGTCTAAATCCGTGGTTTCAAGTGTACCCTCGCTGTCTGAGCCTTCGGACCCGGGCGTGATGTTTTCCCCGTTATCCGGATCTCCGTGCGGGGGCGTGATGCTTCCGTCGTCCTTTGAATTTCCGGGCCGAAGCGTGATGCTTTTTTGCGCAAATGTGAATCCTGCAGCGGCGATGAGAACCATGCAGGCCGCCATAGCTGCCCACCTGGTCAGTCGTTGTCTGCGTCCGGGCCGGTATGTGAGCGCCCGCTCTACATGGGTGAGGGAAATGAGACCTATCGCCTCGGAAAATATTTTTGTACTCATATGACAACCTCCCTTTCAGATAAATATGTTTTCAGCTTACGGCGCATGCGGGTGAGACGGACTGATACATTTTTTTCGGAAATGCCCACACGCTGTGCGATCACGGCATAGCTGTCAAAGAACCAGTATCTTCGTATAAAAATGGTATGGTTTTCCTCGTTTAAGGTGTCCAGAAAGTCTTCAATAATGTTCGCCAGCTCCCGTGCCTCTATCTCCGATTCCACCGTATCCGGGGCGGATATACAGTCCTCGAGTTCATCTATGGCAGTCTCATAAATACTGCCCCGTTTGGCGGCTCTTTTTTTGTGGTAGAGCTTTAAGGAGATGTTACGGACGATTTTGCAGATGTACGCCCGCAGCGGGTTTGGCCTTGCCGGCGGAATCGTGTTCCACGCGCCCAGATACGCGTCGTTGACGCATTCCTCTGCGTCCTGACGGTTGTTTACGATGTTGTTGGCGAGCTGATGGCAGAGCTTTCCGTATGCAAGATCCAGTTCCCGGATCGCCTGCTCGGAGCGCTCGAAAAACAGCGCTATGATTTTTTCATCATCGGTCAAGTGTATCACCTCCTTCAAGGTAGCGCCCGGTAAGAGTTTAGTCTGCAGCTTCGCTGTTACAGCATCCGTTTTCTTTGCCCGCGGGACGTTGTCGGAAGTCATGCAAAAAAATGCTTCGCATTTTACCTTCCTTCCCCTTTACTTTATAACTACGCTTTGACCGGTAAAAACTACGGTGAATGTGAAAGTTATTAAAAAAAGTATAGCATATTTTCCGGCGGCTGTCAGGCGGCATGTCGGAGCCGCTGCCGGTATGGAAATGCGCTCGAAAAACAGGAAAATGCGTCATTTACAAATCCGGCATTTGATGGTAAAATAGTGAAGGTATCATGCTGTATTTACATCCCTGTTGTGTGGCGGATGGGAGGTTCGGTATGAGGGCATGTAGAGATGTTGAGGCTTTTACCGGGAGGGAAAGGATATGCTTCAGATAGAAGAGTGGTTTCGCAGGCCACAGAGTAAAACAGACAAAAGAGAACGGCCCCAGAGGCCTGTGTCCACAGGAGACAAACCGGAGGAAAAACGTGTGGCGGCGCCCGCTGATGCGGCAGTGCACAAAGCGCCGCAGGCGGTGTCATTGGCACCGGAGGAAGCAATATCGCTTTCCGAATCCATGGCGGAAACGGAAGAGATCGAACAGATCAATGAACGGATCGGGCTGGATGTGGCAGATTTGATTGATCTGGAAAAAGAGGATTTCCTGCTCAAGCAGATTGACGAGTTTCGGGAGAAGGCCAGACAGCTGCAGCAGATGATGGCAACGCGGCAGAGTGCGGCGGAGAAACTGGAAAATGATCTGGGGGAGAAGGAAGCACAGGCATCCGAGCTGGATGATCTGATTGAGCTGCGTCAAAATGAGGCGGATAAGATCATGGGCAGTGTATCGGAGCGGATTAATGCCATGTCTGAGGATGTCCGGCAGGAGATGAGCGGACTGTCTGATGCGGTGAGCCGCGAGGTATCCGGACTCTCCGATGCGATGAACCGTGAGGTATCCGGGCTTTCCGATGTGATGAACCGTGAGGTATCCGGACTCTCCGACGCGATGAGCCGGGAAGTCTCCGGGCTGTCTCAGAATCTGACGCATGAGATCGGCTTGTCCACCGAGAGTACGAGGCAGGCAGTTGTATCTGCGGCGCAGAATGTGATTGACCAGAATACCCGCAGCCTGGAGGGCTTGAAGGAGCAGCTGGAGCAGTTGGAACAGTTGGAGCAGATTAATGAGCTGTCCACGGAGATGAGCAGCCAGATCACCACATTGAAATCGGATATTGCGGAAAAGATACATGCCGAGGATGTGAAGTGCTACCGCAATATTCAGGCATCGATGAATGAGCAGAGCAAAATGCTTTCCGACGCGGATGAAAAGACTCGTCAGCATATTCAGGAGCAGATGGATAACTTGCAGGAGCGCATGGCGTCCCAGGGGAAGCTTTTGGCGGCGACGTTTGTATTTTCGGTTCTCAGCTTTCTGGGGGCGGCCGGTATACTTGCATGGCTGATGTTCATATAGTTAAAGAAAAAAACAGATTTTGTTGTGTGAAAACAGGGTAGTGGCGATGATGATCATGGACACAGCCCTGTTTTTATAAAAGAACATATAATACAATGCCGGAAACGGCTGAAAAAGGGGTGTTTTATGGGGCATTATACATCGGGAAGCGTGTGGGTGATCGGTCATAAAAATCCGGACACGGATTCGATCTGTTCGGCGATTGCATATGCAGCTTTGAAAAATCAGACAGAGGGAGAGCATTTTGTGGCAAAGCGTGCCGGGGCGGTGAGCGGTGAGACCGCTTTCGTGCTGGATTATTTTGGCGTGGAGGAGCCGGAGCTTGTAAGCGATGTGGGCGCGCAGGTGAAGGATATCACCTTCCGCCGCACTGCCGGTGTGCGTGAGAGCATTACGCTGAAAAAAGCGTGGGAGCTGATGCAGACGGAGCGGGTCGTGACCCTTCCGATTGTGGATGAGGAGCGCAAGCTCATCGGACTCATCGGCAACAACGATATTGCCATGTCCTACATGGAGGTGTTCAATCAGGAGAGCAAGCTTTCCAAGGCGCGCACCAGCTACCGCAACATCATCGAGACGCTGAACGGGACGCTTTTGACCGGAAACGAGCACGGTATTTTCAGTCGCGGCAAGGTTGGGGTGGCGGCGGGTAATAAAGACCGCATCGACGAATATCTGGAACGGGATGATCTGGCGATACTTGCCGACCGGGAGGAGATGCAGCGGCTGCTGCTGGAGCTGGACGTGAGCTGTATGATTATCTGTGGGGGCGCACAGGTTTCCACAGAGATACTAAAGATGGCAAAGCGCAGGGATTGTGTGCTGATCTCGACACCCTACGATACATTTACTGCGGCGCGCCTCATAAACCAGAGTATGCCGATCAAATCCATTATGACAAAGAAGAATCTGGTGACCTTTGAGCTGGAGGACTATGTGGAGGATATCCGTGAGGTCATGTCCAAGGAGCGGCATCGGGATTTTCCGATACTTGACGAGAACGGGGATTACGTGGGCATGATGTCCCGCAGAAATTTGCTGAATATGCAGAAGAAACAGGTCATTCTCGTAGATCATAACGAGCGGACCCAGGCGGTGGACGGCATTGCGGGAGCTGATATTCTGGAGATCATCGACCATCACAGACTTGGAAGCCTGGAGACGATGTCGCCGGTATTTTTCCGCAATCAGCCCCTTGGCTCCACCGCTTCCATCGTCTGGAAAATATATCAGGAGCGGGGTGCCGAGGTGGACGAGAAGATCGCGGGACTTTTGTGTGCGGCGATCATTTCAGATACGCTGATGTTCCGTTCGCCTACCTGTACCCCCTGGGACAAGGAGGCAGCGGAGGAGCTGGCGGAGCTTGCAGGGATCGAGATTGAGACCTTTGCCAGCAATATGTTCCGCGCAGGCAGTAATTTCCATAAAAAGACGATTGAGGAAATCTGTTATCTGGACTTCAAGACATTTACCGCCGAGAAGCGCACCTTCGGGGTCAGCCAGATCAGCTCCATGAGCGATCTGGACCTGGAGGAGGTCAGAGACCGACTGCAGGAGTACATAGGGGAGATGCTTGCGGTGCGGAAGCTGGACATGGTATTTGTGATGCTGACGAATATCGTCATGGAGCAGTCCGAGATTTTATGTGCCGGTGAGGGCGCGGCGCGGGTACTCTCACGGGCTTTCCGAGGTGAGGAGGATGAGCACGCAAGGGTAGTTCTCAGGGGCGTGGTCTCACGGAAAAAACAGTTTATACCAGGGCTGATGAGTGCCCTGCAGGAGGCGTGACAGAGATGAAACCGCAAAATAAACCTTGCACTTTCCGCGGGACGGCAACAGGACACAGCGAAAGCGGCGGCAGACAGACATGGAGGGGCGGCAATATGCTCTATCCCGTTCCGGCGGTGATGGTGAGTGCTGCCCGCGCGGATGAAAAACCGAATATTATCACGGTGGCATGGGCGGGCACGGTAAACTCCGATCCGCCCATGCTTTCCGTTTCCGTACGAAAGGAGCGCTATTCCCACGGAATCATCAGCGATACGGGTGAGTTTGTGGTGAATCTGGTACACGCGCCTCTTGTGCGCGCCTGCGATTATTGCGGCGTGCGTTCCGGCAGGGATGTGGACAAGTTTGAACAGATGAAGCTGACTGCGGTGCCGGTGGAAGGCGTCCGGGCGCCGGCCATTGCAGAGAGCCCCCTAAGCCTTGCCTGTAAGGTAACGCAGGTCATTCCTCTGGGCAGTCACGATATGTTTCTGGCAGAGATTGTCAGTGTGACCGCAGATGAGCGGTATCTGGATGAAAACGGGTCATTCCATCTGAATGATGCAGGATTGGCTGCATATTCCCATGGGACGTACTTTCAGCTCGGAAAAAAACTTGGGACATTTGGATTCAGCGTGAAAAAGCGCACAAAAAACGCGAAGAAAAAACGGGGGAAGTAACCTGGTCTTTTCTCCGCGCTATTCGCGTGCTGAAATTATGGCGCGTCCCGGCAGTTTTATTTTGGACGTGAGTATCATGTTTTTACATCTTCCATGCCGGGAATTATGGTGCGCTATTGCAATTTAATTCCAGCCAGCAGGCTTCCGAGGCTTGTGGTTACCTGCTCGTTGGAGCTGTATTCTACAGCGGCGGCACTGGCCTCCTGTGCCTCGGTATCGACCATTTCCTCCTCGAGCGCTTTCATGGAAAGGCTGATCTTGTGGTCGTTGGTGTTTAAAATCTTTGCTTTCACTTTCTGGCCTTCTTTTAAGATCTCCCCCGGATGTTTGATGCGCTTCTGGCAGATCTGTGAGATGTGTACAAGGCCGCTTAACCCGTCGCCGAGGTTTACGAATGCGCCGTAGGGCATAAGGCTTTCCACGGTTCCCTCCACAACAGAGCCGGGAACAAGCATAGAAATCCGATGGTTGCGCGCCTCCTCCTGCTGCCTGCGCAATACGGTTTTTGCGGAGAGCACCAGCTTCTCTTTATCCTTGTCAACGGTGATGACCTGAACGGAGAGATCCTTGCCGAGCCACGGGTTGCAATCTTCCACATAATCGAGACTTAACTGGCTTGCGGGAATAAAGCCGCGGATGCCCTCAAGCCAGGCAACCACTCCGCTGGGAACGATGCCCTTTACACGGACCTGATGAACGCTTTCATCCTCGAGATATCCTTTCAACACGTCCCATGCCAGCACATGGTTTGCCTCTTTCTTTGACAAGAGGATGTTTCCATGGCCGTCGTCGGTGCGCACCACGGTTGCCTCGATGGTCTCGCCGATTTGTACGGCCTCTTTCAGGATGCAGTCAGGGTCGTCGGAGTAATCCGCCGCCTTGATAATGCCGGGCGCGTAGTAGCGAAGATCCACCGTGACATCTTCCTCGGTCACAGCGATTACGGTTCCGGTCACGATATCGCCTGCATCGATCTTGCGGAAGGAAGCGTTGATTTCTGCTTCGTAATCTTTCATTGTTTCTGACATAATTATCTCTCCTTTGTTTAAATATTCGCCAAGTGGTCATATTATACCACATTTGTGTGCCTGTATCACCAGTATTTTTTGACCAGCGCTTCGGATTCGTGCAGAAGAAAATCAAATTTACGGGCGATGCGGGGGAGTATCTCCCTGAATGGAAGCCCGACCTCTTTGCATTTATCAGCGCCCCAGAAGATTGTCAGTGTGATGACGGGGAGCAGCCGGTCGGTTTTGCAGAAGCCGCTTAGGTATTCTCCCGAAGACGGCTCGGCACTGCGGCACCGCAGCGTTTTGTCTCCTTTTGCAGCTTTCATATTTCGTTCGGAATCAAAATATTTTTCTTAATCATAGCACAAAAAGGGATGGCATACAAGAAATAAAAAACCGCAGAACACACAGCAACGCCGTGGTAACGCTTCTGGCAATCTGCTGTCGGCGTTTGCCGTGAAGTCAGGTTGTGAAGTTAGCGGTGCATAACTTGACATTAAGCGGAAAAGCGGTATAATATTCGTATCTATGCGAAACCGGGCTGTTGACCCGGGCAGCGATGTTATACGGAATGGCAGACTGACCTGCCGTTCGATGTAGCAGGATGCGTAAAGCCGCGTAAGGAAATTTGTGATACTCACGGGCATACTTATTTGCCGGACGATTTGTGATACTCCCTGAAATAACGGAAATATTCTGGCAAATCATTTGGTTAGCGGGTATATCTATCGCCAGCGGCTGGCGCAATATGCACGGCGGATGTTATGGGTCGTGGATATAACATCATTGAAAAGAGGTAACAGATCATGAAATATATTTATTTAGACAACGCAGCTACCACCCGTGTCGCACCGGAGGTGCTGACGGCGATGACGCCTTATTTTTGCGAATACTATGGAAATCCTTCCAGCATCTATTCCTTTGCAGGAAAAGGCCGGGATGCGGTGGAGGAGGCGCGCGCTGCGATTGCCGGGATGATCGGGGCAAAGCCGGAGGAGATCTATTTTACCGGCGGCGGCAGCGAGTCGGACAATTGGGCGTTAAAGGCAACAGCGGAGGCCTATGTGAACAAGGGAAAGCATATCATCACTTCCGCCATCGAGCATCATGCCATCCTGCATACGTGCGAATATCTGGAGAAGCAGGGCTATGAGGTTACTTACGTGGGCGTGGACGAGAATGGTATGATTCGTATGGATGAGCTGGAGCAGGCGATCCGTCCGGACACGGTTCTCATCTCGGTTATGGCTGCAAATAATGAAATCGGCACGATTCAGCCATTGAAGGAGATCGGTGAGCTGGCAAGGAAACACGGTGTCTTTTTCCATACGGATGCGGTGCAGGCCTTCACGCATATCCCGCTGAATGTGGATGAGATGAACATTGACATGCTCTCCGCCAGCGGTCACAAAATTTTCGGGCCAAAGGGTATCGGTTTTCTGTATATCAGAAAGGGCGTAAAGAGCGGGTCCTTTATACACGGCGGTGCGCAGGAGCGAAAGCGGCGCGCAGGGACGCACAACGTGACGGGTATCGTTGGTATCGGAAAGGCGGCGGTGCTCGCATCGGAGAAGATGGAGGAGCGCATGGCTTATGAATCGAAGCTGCGGGATCATCTGATTGACCGGGTGCTCGCGGAGATTCCCTACAGCCGTTTAAACGGTGACCGGACAAACCGGCTGCCGAACAACGCCAACTTCTGCTTCCGTTTTATCGAGGGTGAGTCGATGCTTATAAAGCTCGACCAGAAGGGAATCTGCGGGTCCAGCGGAAGCGCCTGTACTTCTGGATCCCTTGACCCGTCCCATGTACTGCTGGCCATCGGGCTTCCTCATGAGATAGCACACGGCTCTCTGCGGCTTAGCCTCTCCCATGAGACGACGATGGAGGATATTGATGATACGGTGGATGCGTTGAAAGAGATTATAGAGCAGCTGCGCTCCATGTCTCCGCTCTATGAGGATTTTGTGAAGAAGCAGAAATAGCAGGTCAAACCGTGTTACTGTTCACTCCGTGATCAGTAACGGGCAGTTTGGACATGAAAGGTCGCTGTTCCACTCCGGTCCGTCCGAAATAAGCGCCACTGGCGCTTAGGACCGCTTCGCGAAGTCCAAACCTGCTGTCTGAATCATGTTCTTTTGCAGCCACGCAGCAAGTGCGTACCCAGAGGGCATGCTATGGCTCGGGTGTGAAAAGTAACCAAACCGTTTTCTATTTTGTTTTAAAATATATTTACAGAAAGGCTTTAAAGTTATGTACAGCGAAAAAGTGATGGATCATTTCAATAATCCCCGCAATGTGGGTGAGATCGATGACGCCAGCGGCGTCGGCACCGTGGGGAATGCCAAGTGCGGCGACATCATGCGCATGTATCTGGATATCGATGACGACGGAATCATTCAGAACTGCAAATTTAAAACATTTGGCTGCGGGGCCGCAGTGGCGACCAGCAGCATGGCCACCGAGCTTGTGAAGGGCAAGACGGTTCAGGAGGCGCTTCAGGTGACAAACAGGGCGGTTATGGAGGCGTTAGACGGGCTTCCCCCGGTGAAGGTGCACTGTTCCCTGCTGGCGGAGGAGGCAATTCATGCGGCGCTTTGGGATTATGCACAGAAAAAAGGCATCGAGATCGATGGTCTTGAAAAGCCGGTGAACGACATCAGTGAAAAAGAAGAGGAATTGGAAGAGGAATATTAAATCGAATGGATAATATGGGCAGACAAAAAATCTTGATTGTTGACGATTCGGATATGAACCGGTCGCTGTTGTCAGACATGCTGGAGGATGAATATGAGATTATGGAGGCTTCGGATGGCGAGGAGGCAGTCGCCATCTTAAACCTGCGCAATACGGATATTGATCTGGTGCTGTTGGATCTTGTGATGCCGAAAATGAACGGATTTCAGGTTCTTACCGTGATGAAGGAAAGGCAGTGGATCGAGGATGTACCGGTCATTATGATCTCATCGGAAAGCTCCCCTGCCTTTTTGGATAAGGCTTACGGTCTGGGGGCTACGGATTACATCAGCCGCCCCTTTGACGTGGCGGTGGTTCACCGACGTGTCGTGAATACACTGCTTTTGTACGGGAAGCAGAAAAAGCTGGTTGATCTGGTAACGGAACAGATTTATGAAAAAGAGAAAACCAGTTCCATGATGGTTCATATTTTGAGCCATATTATGGAGTTTCGAAACGGCGAGAGCGGCGAACATGTTTTAAACATCAATATTATTACAGATTTGCTCCTGCGCCAGCTGGTACAGATTTGTGATCAGTATCCGCTTTCGGTGTCGGATATCCATCTGATCGCCACGGCGAGCGCCCTGCACGATGCCGGAAAAATCGCGATTCCGTATAAGATACTGAATAAGCCGGGAAGATTTACAGATGAGGAATACGAGATCATGAAGACGCACTCCATGCAGGGTGCAATGATGCTGGAAAAGGTGACGAAGTACAAGGACGAACCTCTTGTGAAGACGGCTTATGAGATTGCGCGCTGGCATCATGAAAGATGGGATGGCCGGGGCTATCCCGATGGTTTAAAGGGAGAAGAGATTCCCATCAGTGCGCAGGTGGTGGCGCTTGCGGATGTCTACGATGCACTGACGAGCCCGCGCGTTTACAAAAAAGCCTTCACTCATGAACAGGCGCTGGATATGATCTTAAACGGTGAGTGCGGCAGCTTCAATCCGCTTTTGATGGACTGTCTGAAAGTGAGTGCGCCGCAGCTGAGGGAACTTTTGAACAGTGAATCCACGCAGGACAGCGGGGAGCTGGAAGTCATTGTGGATGAGATCGGGATGCACGAGGAGCTCTCTGCGTCCGGGCGTACGCTGCAGCTGTTGGAGCGCGAGCGGGCAAAATACCAGTTTTTTGCAGCTATTTCACGGGAAATCCAGTTTGAATATACGGTCTCGCCAAACATGGTGCGTCTTATGGGTTCCGAGGTGGCGGAGCGCGGCTTGCCGGAGTTGATTATGGACCCGGCAAACAGTGATCAGATCCGGGAGATTCTGGGGGAGGAGACTATGCAGATCATGAATGGGGTGTTGAACACTGCCACGCCGGATCAGCCCATCGTGGAACGGGAGTTTGAAGCGTTAGGTCACGGGGGAACGATACGCAAAAAGGTAATTTACCGTGTCGAGTGGTCGGCGGACGAACCCCCGCAGATTATTGGCGCTTACGGAAAGATTATTTTGCTGTAATGGCAGCGGCTTTATAAGAGAATGGAACAATCGGAGAGGAGATAAATAAAAATGACGCTGAAAGAATTTTATGATAAAATCGGAGGCGATTACAACGGAGTGATGTCCCGGCTGATGAAGGAGGAGCGCGTGGTGAAGTTCGTGCGGAGATTTCTGGACGACAAGAGCCTTGCAACACTGGATGAGAAGCTCGCGGAGGGAAATTACGAGGAAGCGTTTCGTGCTGCCCATACGATCAAGGGCGTAGCTTCCAATTTGGGCTTTAGCAGACTGCTGGATTCCAGCAATGAGCTTACCGAAGAGCTGAGGGGAGGTACGGCGCTGGCAAATACGGATCATTTGGACCGTGTGCGCGCGGATTATGAGCAGACGATTGAGGCGATTCACGCTTTAGAAAATTAAAATGCAGGTAGAAGTATGTGAGGCCCCGCGGGATTCCGTGGGGTTTTTTTGCGCACGGACGGATTCAGGAAACAATAAAAAATCCTCTGAAAAACAGACAAAAAAGTTAAATTCCCTGTAACGTTTTCCCGTGTAGACGGATATAAAGATATCACAATGACAGGTATTATCCCGGCGGTTAATCGCAGCAGTTTGCGCAGAATCAAAGACCCCGCTGCAGGCAGCGGGGCATCAAACTTACAGTGCTGCTAAGCAGGAGGGGGGAGCCTCGCGGCATTCGTAAAATATCCATGTAAAGATGGCTGTTTTCTCATTGCTCACGGGAATAAATCTTCCTATGCAAGGCAAAAGACTCAGCTGCAGCGATTGATGAGAACGCGGCAGCTGGAGGTTTGGGCAAGCAAAATGCTGTGGTAATTAACTGCCGGAGAATACGTACAGGCGCGTGGAAAACGGCGCGGCGAGAAAGGAAACGGAGTGGAAGAACTATACAGGGAAAATTCCCGTATCGTCTATTATTTTCTCTTTTCCCGGTGTAAGGACCAGGCGCTGGCAGAGGATCTGATGCAGGAAACTTTTGTGAAGGCCATGGAGTCTATCGGAAGATATGACGGGAGCTGCAAGGTGACCACGTGGCTCTGCCAGATCGCTAAGCATTTGCTCTATCAGCACTGGGCGAAGGCGAAACATGAGCATCCCATGGAGCTGGACGAGAGCCTTGCTTCCGTGGAGAACACGGAATCTCAGGTGATCCTGCGCATAGAGCTGGCTGATGTCTGGGAAAAGCTGAGGGAACTGCCGGAGCGGACAAGGCGGGTGATGATGCTGAGGGTGCTAAGCGGCCTGCCTTTTGGGGAGATCGGACGGATGCTGGGGAAAAGTGAAAACTGGGCGAGGGTGACATACTTTCGCGGGAAACAGACATTATTGAAAGAGGTGGATATTAATGAAATGGGATTGTGATATCATAGGGGATCTGATTCCGTCCTATGTGGACGAAGTTTGTTCGGAAAAGTCACGGAGAGCGGTGGAGGAGCATGTGAATGAGTGTGCGGCGTGCAAAAAGCTGCTGGAGCAGCAAAGGCTTATGGATTTTTCTGCGGAAAAGCTGGAGGAGCGGGAATTAAATGGGCTGAAAAAAATTCATTCCCGCATAAAGCGCCAGACAATGATCAGCTGCGGTCTCGGGATTTTGCTGCTGTTGTTGGGATGGCATTCGTTTCAGGGTTATGGATATCTGTCAAAAATCCTCTACTATCTTTTGATGCCGCTGTGCATGCTTACCGTGTACCGGACAGGGGAGGATGGGGATGTCTGTGTGCGGGCCGGGAAGACTGACGGGTGGCTGATGCTGGGTGCGGCGGTGCTGATTGTCGTGTCCGTCGGCTTTTTTCAGATCGCGGTTTCGCAGGCGATAGCGGGGGAGACCGTGCTTGGGGTGCAGACGGATCATGCAGGACCTGTACTGGCAATGATCTGGGCAGTTTGCTTTCTGACAGAGTTTGTCATTTTGGGCGTGCTCTGGTACAGGCAGCGCAGGCTGCACATAGAGAACCGTTTTCGATTATGCATCTGCATAACGGGTATCTTCCTGCTTTTAGTCTATGTGGAGTCACTGCGAAATCTGCAGGATGTGCAGGGTGTGCAGGTGACTTTTGTGCGGATGAGCAGTGTGATTCTTGCATTGGGTTTCATCGGTACGGCGCTGTGTTGGTATCTGCCGGGGAAACGGAAGTAATTGGTAGTTTGACTTGCCTGTTTTCCCGATAGCGCGGCTCCCCAAGTCCCGACGCAGCCGCCGCTTGTTTCTATTATGCGATGCGTTGACAGCAGCATAATTATTGAAGGCAATAGGAAGGTTTGTATAATTTTTTTGATCACATAGGGATGAAATGGATTTCCTAATGCCTGTCTTTTGGTCTCTGGTTTCTCAGCTTCGGAATCGTGCGGTGCTGGCGGTCGGTCTCTTGTTTTCGGCTGCCAGCTTCTTTAGCGTATATGAGCATTGCAGCCGACTATGTCATATTAAGGATTGACAACCTCTTTCCAAATCATTTACAATGAAAATGTAACCGATTACATTTTGCTCAAAAAGCGATATCTAATGATTCACAACGATACAAAGCAAATGCGAAGCATTTATAGAATGCCTTCCGACGAAATGCCTGCGAGCGAAAGCGAACGGGCGCTACACTGAAAGGAGAACTGAAACAATGCAGGAAATTTTGAGAACGTTTGATGTCTGTGGCATGAATTACGAGATTTTGGAGATCGGGGAGGGATGGCATATAATAATCTCGCAGCATGGCGGGCATGTGTTCGGACCCTTTTCGGAGCGATATCAGGAAGGTCTGTTCTGGATTCCCGAGTCGGTGAAGCAGCCGGAGGTGTACCGAAAGCTGATCGAGTCGCGGACCTGGAATATCGGCGGAGACCGGGTGTGGATTGCCCCTGAAATTCAGTTTAACATCAGGGACCGGAGCCGTTTTCGCGAGACACTGGATACGCCAAAATGCATTGATCCGGGTGACTTTATGATGGAGCGGGAGTTTGATGCGGTCTGCCTGCACCAGAGTTTGGATCTGGAGTCCTATAATACCGTGACAGGAACCGTTCATGTGGAGTTTGGCCGCAGGATTCGAAAGGCATTGGATCCGTTGCGCAAGCTCCCTGATTATGATATACTGATGGAGTCCGTATCATATTGCGGTTATGAGCAGGTGCTGGATCTGACGGCGGAGAGCGAGGAGCAGATTTTTGCGGAGAGCTGGGATCTTCTGCAGGTCAGACCGAAGGGACGCCTGTATCTGCCGATGTACCGTGCAATGAGAGGGACAGATCACTATGAACCCGCGGGTTCCCATGAGTATCCGGCAGGACATGGTGTCTGTCTCGAGATTACGGGGGATTCCCGCTATAAGATTGCTTACCGATCTGCGGTTCTGACCGGGCGCTTCGGATATTTGGCCGATGAAACCGATGGTGAGAGCTATCTGATCATAATCAATTATCCAAACAATCCCTCGGCAATGTATTCGGAGGAGCCGCCTTTGAGGGAGGGGGACAACGGGTATTCCGTACATATTTACAACGATGACGGAAATTCCGGCGGGTTTGCGGAGATGGAATGCAACATGCAGACGATCGGCCGCCCTACGGGACTCAATCATTCGATTGAACGTGTGACAAAGTGGATCTACACAGGAGAGACAAAGAAGCTGAAGGCAATCGCGGGTGTGCTTTTGGGGTATGACTTTGAAGTAGAACGGGAAATGTGAAGAGATGGAGTCGATTGTTTTTCACAGTAACCGGGACAGCTGTGGACAGCAGTTTGTTTCCGAACAGATGATTATGACTTTTGTACAATTTGTCTGGTTGGAATTTGTGGAAAGTGACAAAACTGTGACACATTGATGAAATCTGTTGACACGGTAAGAGATGCATGATAGGATAATATACATGAAAGCGGTTACATTTTATGAATATCAGTGAGATCGCACAAAAAGCCGGGGTGTCAGTGGCGACCGTATCCAGAGTGATCAATCACAGTAATCTGGTAAAGCCTGAGACAAGGGAAAGGGTGATGAGGGTTGTTGAGGAAAACGAGTATGTTCCCAATGCGATCGCCAGAAGCCTGAGTGTCCGGAGTACTTCAAATATCGGAGTTATTTTTCCGGACATTGAAAACCCGTTTTTTTCCGGGGCTTTTTATGGAGTTACAAAGGCAGCAGAGCAGAACCATTACAATGTATTTTTCTTTAACTCCGATGAAAATGTTCAGAAGGAACAGGAGTTTTTAAAGACGGTGTTCAGCAACAATCTGGCGGGTATTATTGTCAGTCCGGTGGATCATTATTCGGATACCACCAGGGAGCTGTTGGAGGAGATCGAGAAAAGGGGGATTCCGGTGGTGCTTTTAGACCGGGACATCCGGGGCGGAAAATTCAGCATCGTCATGGCTGACAATGAAAAGGGGGCTTACGAGGCGGTGAGCCGGCTGATTCAGGAAGGGCATGAACGGATTGCGATCATTGAGGGAAGCACGTTGACCAGACCGGTGTACGAGCGCTCGAGAGGATATCGGAGGGCGATGGACGACCACGATATTCCGATTCGGGGCGAATATATGGTTCGCGGGGATCAGAAGTCGGAGCTTGCCTATCAGATGACCAGGCAGCTGATGAGCCTTCCGGAACCGCCCACTGCTGTTTTCACCTGTAATAATATGATGACGCTGGGATGCCTTCGCTATCTGACTGAGCAGGGAATCATGATCGGCAAGGACATTTCCATGATCGGATTTGACGACATTGAGGCACTGCGGGTGATTGATTTTAAGCTTTCTGTGGTAGAACGGTCAGAATCCGACATGGGAAAAATTGCGATGCGGATGCTTCTTGATCGTTTGGCAGTTCCGGAGGCGGAGCGGGAGACCGTGGTGGTACCGGTGAAACTGGTTTTGCGAGGGTCCGAGAAGCTGCAGAAGAAAAATGTATAGGTTTAAAAACCATTTCTGGAAGAGGAAATGGTTTTCTTTCAAAACGAAATGTAAGCGATTACATAAAAATATTGGCATAAATATGATATAAAAAAGATTATATATAAAAATATATATGCAAGTTTAACAATAAAATATTGAAAACGGTTTCTAAAAACAAGCGAGGAGAAGAAAGATGACATTTGAAGAGCGCTTCAGAAGTTGTACAAAAATGGTACTTGCGGAGCATGAGGCGGTATTTGAGGCAATGGATGCGGCAGAGCTGTTTGAATTTATGCGGGCCATCATGGAGGCAAAACGAATATTTGTGGTGGGCGCGGGCCGTGAGGGTATTGCAGCCAGAAGCTTTGCAATGAGGATTATGCATCTGGGAAAGGAGACGTTCTGGCTCTGGGATGATACGACACCGGGAATGAGGCAGGGGGATCTGTTTCTGGCGGTGGATGGCTCCGGGAAGATCGGTCATATTGATTATCTGATCGAACAGTCGATGAAGACCGGTGCGAAGATCGGAGTGATTACCGGAGCGCCGAAGGAGCGGATGCCGCAGGCGGCGGACCATGTACTCTTTGTCCCCGCAGCAGTGTACAAGGGGACGGACCCCCGGGTTGTAAAATCAAGGCAGCCCATGGGGAATCTTTTTGAGCAGCACCTGTTTTTGCTCTTTGACATTATAGTCATGCTTCTTCGGGAGGAGATGGGGCTTTCTTATGAGCAGATGGAGAGCCGCCATCGGAACATTGAGTAACGTTGACAGCAGGTGAGAAAGAGCATCTGGCCGATATGCGGAGCATGCGGGCATCATGCCTGTGTCTTTGGCAGAAACCTTATCTTGATTCGGGGGCTTCTGGGCTTCAATGTCGCCAACTTAAGCCGGCATTGCTCAGGGCTTTTGGATAGATCGCTTTCAGCGAGCAAAAAATAAAATTTTATGGAGGAAAGAGTAATGAAGAAGAAACTGTTAGCAACACTTTTAACGGCAGCAATGGCGGCAACGATGCTGATTGGATGCGGAAGCTCATCCGACACAAATGCACCGGAGAAGGATGCGTCCGGCGACGATGCACAGACGACGGAGGACGGCGGGGAAGCGTCGGATGGCGATGCGTCCGCATCGGGCGGAGACTACAAGATCGCTGTTGTAGTCAAAGGTAATACGAACGGATGGTTTGTCCGCATGGAGGAGGGAATTAAGAAATGGGCTGATGAGACCGGCATCAACGCATGGATGACGGGTCCTACCGATACGGATTCTGCACAGCAGATCCAGATCATTCAGGACGTGATGAATCAGGATATCGATGCACTCTGCGTCGTACCGGTTGACCCGGCTGCATGTGAGCCGGTGCTGCAGGAGGCGAGAGATAAAGGAATCAAGGTCATCACCCATGAGGGAACTACCGTTCAGAACTGCGATTACAACATTGAGGCTTTCGACAATGCCGGTTACGGTGCGTTCATCATGGATAACCTGGCAGAGCTGATGGGTGAGGAAGGAACCTACACGACGATGGTCGGCTTTTTGACCACTGCTTCTCACAATGAATGGGCGGACGGTGCGGTTGCACAGCAGGAGGCAAAGTACGCGAACATGACGCTGTTGGAAGCGCTGCCCAGGGTAGAGTCTGAGAATAATACGGAAACTGCTTATGAGAAGGCGAAAGAGGTGTTAAAGACCTATCCGGAGGTAACCGGCTTTGTAGGAACCTGTTCCGATGACACACCGGGTATTGCCCGTGCCATCAGCGAGCTTGGTCTCTCAGAAAAGGTTCATGTGGTTGGTACCGGTATGCCGGACGAGTGCCGTGAGATGTTAAAGGACGGCTCCCTTACATGCATTACTCTGTGGGATCCCGCAGATGCAGGCTATGCAATGTGTGAGCTGGCGCGCAAGGTGCTTGACGGCGAGGAGATCGGAAACGGTACGGATCTTGGTCTGGAGGCATACAGCAACCTGGTTGTGGACGAGAGCAACGAGCGGCTGCTGATGGGTAACGGATTTATTTCATTGACTGCTGACAATGTGGATGAGTATCACTTCTAATCTGACTGGTTTGATTCATTTCTAATGCCCTGATAAAGGAGCTGTGGGGCTGTCAGCCCCGCAGCTTTTTTATCGGGAGGGAGATTCCTTTGAATTTCCTGTATGACAAATAGACAATTGACGGTTGGCTCAAAATGTAAGGGAATAAATGTTGAAAACTAACATGCTGTGACGAATGTGGAGGGGTAAGCATGTCTGAAAATATTATCAAAATAACGGGAGTAAAAAAATACTTCGGCGGAGTAAAGGCGCTGGACGGCGTGGATCTGGTGGTCAAAAAAGGAGAGGTTCACTGTCTGGCGGGTGAGAACGGCTGCGGAAAATCTACGATAATCAATGTGATTTCCGGTTTTTATGCACCGGATGCAGGTACGGTGGAGATTGACGGAAAGGTATATCCGAAGCTGACCACCCAGGCGGCGATCGATGCGGGCGTACAGGTCATCTATCAGGATCTGTCCGTGTTTCCAAATCTGACGGTCCGGGAAAATCTCGCTCTGACAATGGAAGTGGCGGACGGGAAGAAGTTTGTGAGCAAAAAGCGGTTTAACGAGATCGCGCTGCAGGCGCTCTCAAAGATCGATTTCAAGGTGGATCTGGATGAGATGGTGGAAAACCTCACCGTTGCCGATAAGCAGCTGATCGCCATCAGCCGCGCACTGTTAAACAATGCGAAGCTGATCATTATGGATGAGCCGACCACGGCCATCACGCAAAAGGAGGTAAAGAACCTCTTTGGTGTGATTCGCGACCTGCAAAAACAGGGGATTGCGGTTCTCTTCGTTTCCCACAAGCTGGATGAGGTGTTTGAGATTGCGGAACATTTTACGATTTTCAGAAGCGGGAAAAATGTATTTTCCGGGAAGACCGAGGAGCTGGATGAGAAGAAGTTTACATATTATATGACTGGCCGTGAGATTCAGGAGGAGCCTTTCAGCTATGCGGCAAAGTCCGGGGCAAAGACGGTTCTGGAGGTAAAGAATCTGAGCCTGGCCAACGGCTTTGCAGATTGCAGTTTTTCTTTGAAGGAGGGAGAAATTCTTGGAATCACAGGCTTGCTTGGTTCCGGGCGCACGGAGCTGGCGGAGACGATCTTCGGATACCATCAGGCACAGTCCGGGGAAATCCTGATTGACGGAAAGAAGGTGGAGATCAAAAGCGTCAAGGACGGCATTAAAAACGGCATCGGCTATGTTCCGCCGGAGCGGAACGTGCAGGGGCTGTTTATGGAGCAGTCCATCGCCGACAATATCTCCATTACCAGATGGAAGGATCATTCCAACGGTCTTGGTTTTATAAATGAAGCATCCATTGATGATTCCGTGGCGAGCTGGGTGAAGGAGCTGTCCATTAAGATCAATGACCCGGCGGATAACATGCGGACGCTTTCCGGCGGAAATGCACAGAAATGCGTGCTTGCCAAGTGGCTGTCTCTGGAAAACCTGAAGGTGCTGATTTTAAACGGCCCCACCGTAGGCGTGGATATCGGCGCCAAGTATGATATCTATAAGCTGACCAAAAGGCTTGCGGCGGACGGACTGGCAGTGATCATCATCTCGGATGATATCCGTGAGGTGCTTTCCAACTGCAACCGTGTGCTTGTCATGAGGCAGGGACGTCTGGTGGAAGAGCGAATGACCAGTGAGCTTGATGAAGCTTCGCTCTCGGCTTTGTCTGTAGAGTACTAAGGGGGATGGGTTATGAATTTAAAAAAAATTACAAAAAAGACAGAATTTTACATTGCAGTCATCATTTTGGTTTTCTGTATACTGGTTCAGCTGAGAAGCGGACAGTTTTTTACCAATAACAATATTGTGGATCTGCTCCGCTCCATGACGATTCCGATGATGTTTTGCGTCGGCGAGATGATGGTGCTGATCTCCGGCGGCGTAGACTGCTCTTTCCCGGCGATTGCCTCCCTGTCCATGTACTTTGTCTGCACAAGGATGGACGGCATGTTCGGTAATCCGCTGCCCTATTTTCTTGTGGCGATTCTCTTAGGACTGATGATGGGGGCGCTGAACGGTTTTATCGTGGCAAAGTTCAAATTTCCCGCAATGATCGTCACCCTGGGCACCAGCTCGTTGTTTTTGGGCATCATGCAGGGCATCCTTGGCTCCAGCGAGTATCCGCTGACCAGTGCGCTGAATGCTCTGGGTACAACAAAGATTCTGACGGCAACAAACGCTCAGTCCGGGCTGACCTCGGAGCTTCCGATTCACTTCGTATTTATGGTTATACTGATCGTGGCCACATGGTTTTTGATGAACAAGACGATGCTTGGGCGCGCAATCTACGCGGTTGGCGGCGATGAGGTGGCGGCTGCCAGAGCAGGATTTAACGTATTTGGAACCCGGATGTTTATTTTCTGCCTGTCCGGTGCACTGGCCGGTTTTATCGGTGTGTGCCGTGCCAGCATGCTTCTGACGGTCAGCCCCAACAATATGATCGGCATGGAGATGGACGTCATTGCGGCCTGTGTACTTGGCGGAGTGTCTTTAGTCGGAGGGCGCGGCGGCATCATAGGGGCGGTCTTAGGCACGGCCCTGATGACGATCGTATCCAACAGCCTGATTCTTCTGGGTGTTTCCACCCAGTGGTCCCGCGTATTTACCGGCGTGATTATCATTGTCGGAACCGCAGTATCCGCGATTCAGGAGCAGCGCAGGAAGAAGAAGTTATTCGTCACCGTCTCAGCAAAACCGGAGGTGTAAGTTATGAATAAGGGAAAAACGTCTTTTAATATGAAAATGTTTACAAGGGATGCGAATTTTGTCCGGCTGTTTATCGTGTTTATCGCGGTATTTATCGCCTGTTGTGCATTGAAGGGCTCCCAGTTTTTAAACGCCGGAAATTTTGAGTCCATGGTAAAGCAGTTTCCGGAGTATGGGCTTTTGGCGGTGGCAATCGGACTGGCGCTGCTGATCGGTGGTATTGACCTAAGCGCCGTTTATATTGCCAATTTAAGCTCCATTATAGCAGGACGGTTTTTGATCGCCATAGCCGGGGAAGGCGCCTCGGAGGGAACTGTCTACGCAATGATCTTTGCCAGCTTTCTTGTGGCTGTTGTGATCGGCATCCTGGCCGGCGCTTTAAACGGATATCTGATTTCGGGGTTTGGTATTCCGGCGATGCTGGCCACCCTCGGCACACAGTCTTTGTTCTGGGGCTTTGGCGTGGTACTTACCGGCGGTTCGAGCATGAGCGGCTTCCCGACGCAGCTGGCTTCGGTTGTAAACGGTTCTATCGGTTTTATACCGGTTACGGTTGTTATATTTACCGTTGCCTGCGTGGTTGTGGGACTGATCGTATCCCGTACGGTTCTGGGACGACAGATGAAGATGTACGGTACAAACAATAAGGCGACTACCTATGCGGGCCTTAATAATATGAAACTGGTTATCACGACCCATGTGATTGCCGGTGTGTTGGCCTCTTTGTCCGGCATTATCATGTGGGGACGCTACAGCTCCTGCAGGGCAGATAACGGCTCCGCTTATACGATGCAGGCGATTTTGATCGCGGTTATGGGCGGCGTCAGTCCAAACGGCGGAAAAGGAAATGTGCAGGGCGTTGTTCTGGCTGTTCTGATTATCCAGATGGTTTCCAGCCTGCTTAATATGTTTAACAATATTCCGTCGGCTTGTCGGCAGATCATCTGGGGCGGTTTGCTTCTGGCAGTCATGATATTTAACTATGTGGTGGACAGCCGCGCGAAGCGCCATTGAGAAAATAAACAAAAGTAAGAATGGTAAGGAAATATGAAGATTTATAATATTGCAGATTCTAAATTTCAGACTTACGGGAGAATCGTGGAGGGATACGATTTTACGGAACTTATCTCCGTGATGAGGCAGAGGACGATCCCGAAGGCCGTAGAGTATGTGGCCAGTGCACCTGACCTGGAAGCGCTGCCGGTGTTCCGGCAGTTTGCAGCAGGGTTTTACGGCGGGATTCCGGTGGAATTAGGCTACTGCATGGGGCATAACCGGAAGCTGAACGCACTGGAGTATCACCGGGGCTCGGAGGTCAATATTTCCGTGACGGATTACATCGTTCTGCTGGGGCGGCTGCAGGATATGGATGAGCATTATAATTATGACACGGAAAAAGTGGAAGCGTTTTATGTCCCGGCGGGGCTGGCGGTGGAGTTTTATGCGACAACACTTCATTACTGTGCATGCCATGTGGCGGAGGACGGCTACTGTCATGCCACCTTCCTGCCTGCGGGAACGAATTGTCCCCTAGAGGAAGGGTTTGTTCGGGGGACAGAGGAGGATCAGCTTCTTATGGCAAAAAATAAGTGGGTGCTGGTACATGAGGATGGCGGTTTTGACCCGGGCTTTCCCGTAAAGCTTCACGGGATCAATCCTGCCATTGAGCGCTCAGATTGGAGAGTGGGTAGAGAATGGGAAAAAAAGTAGTGGTAATCGGAAGCTTGAATTATGATATCTGTCTGAAACAGGAGCGTCTTCCAGAGGAAGGGGAGACGAATTTCGCGGACAGCGTGGAATACTGCAGCGGCGGCAAGGGTGCAAATCAGGCGGTGCAGGCGGCAAAGCTGGGTGTTCCCACGTACATAGTCGGCTGCATCGGCTCGGACGAGCAGGGAGCGTTTTTGAAGGCGCATGTTGAGAAGTACGGTGTGCACACGGATTTTTTGAAGGAGGTTCCCGGGAGCAGTGGTATGTCGGTGGCGCAGTCGCTTTATGACGGCGGGGTGAGAGCTTCGGTGGTGAGGGGTTCCAATGATCTGGTGACAAAGGGGGATGTGGATGATCTTGACGGCTTTTTGCAGCCGGGGGATTTGGTTGTCCTTCAGCTGGAGATTCCAATTCCCGTGGTGGAGTATGCGATTTCCTTTTGCAAACAGAGGGGCTGCTATATCATTCTAAACGGCGCACCGGCTGCGCCGGTGTCTAAGGAGGTTTTAGAGCAGACGGATCTTTTTATTGTGAACGAGCTGGAAGCCGGATATTACTGCAGCTGCGAGATTTCCTCGGAAGAGGTGGCTGTGCGGGCGGCGAAAAAGCTGTCTGAAAATTTTGGAAATGTGTGCATCTGCACACTTGGCAAGGCGGGGTCGGTGGTGTGTGCGGGCGGCGTCTGCGAGAAGGTGCCTTCCAGAAAGGTGCAGGCGGTAGAGTCTACCGGAGCCGGAGATTCCTTTATCGGCGGACTATGCTATGCCCTGATAAACGATATGGATATTTTTACCGCGACAAAGTTTGCAACCTGCTGCAGCGCAAAAACGGTGTGTAAGACAGGCGGGCAGCCTGCGATGCCGATGCTGGATGAGGTGATGGCATTGTATCGGGAAGGATAAACAGCAGAAACGACCGGACAGCCGGAAGGCACCGGGCAGTTGTGCGAACAGGAGACAACCGTAAAAGGATGAACGGTTACAGGAAGGAAAGGTTGGTTGGAACATATGAATTATGCTGGAAGAATGAATTCCTTTATTTTTAAAGGGCAAAATGTGTTTGATGCAATCGCTGCTTACCGAAAGATGAATGGCATCACGCATCTGGAGTTTAACTATCCGGAGCACATTGAGGGGTATGATATCGATGAGATTCGAAAGGCGATGGGACCGCTGAAGGTGAACGGCTTTGCCATTCGCTGGAGAAATTTGTGGAAGAACGGTAATTTTACGAATCCAGATCCTGAACTTCGGAGGCAGGCGATTGACGTGACGAAGGAGGGGATCGATATCTGTCGTGAGCTGGGGGGCAGCGTGATTACCCTGTGGCTGGAGAACGACGGATTTGACTATGCGTTTCAGATGGACTATGTGCCTGCGTGGAACCAGATCATTGAAGCGATGCGGGAGGTGGCGGACTATGCGCCGGACATGAAGCTCAGTATCGAGTACAAACCTTTTGAGGAGCGGAATTTTGCTCTCATGGATTCGGCGGGCATGACGCTTCTGATGGTAAATGCGGTCGATCGTCCGAATGTAGGAGTAACCTTTGATTTCTGCCATATGCTGATGAAACGCGACAATCCAAGCTACGGCCTGGCGCTGGCGGCCAGTCAGGGTAAGCTGTTCGGCCTTCACATGAACGACGGCTACAGCCAGCAGGACAGCGGGCTGATCTTCGGCACGGTTCATCACGCCCAGTCTCTTGAATTTGTCTATTATCTGAGAAAGTACAATTATCAGGGCGTCGTATTTTTCGATACCTTCCCAATCCGCGAGGCGGCGGATCAGGAGACGCAGGCAAACATCGATTCTTTCGAGAAATATCTGGCGGCGGTTGATGAGCTGGGTGTGGAGAAGATCGATGAGGTGGTGGCGAAACGCGACGGGATCAGCGCGCAGAGGCTGATTCTTAATATGTTAAAATAAACGAGGGTAAGAAGCTTGACATATTACTACGGCGGTTAAATGTCAATGAATTTTACGCAGAATAAATTTTTATTCTGCAAGGCAAAAGATTGAGCTGCAGCGATTGATGACAACGCAGCAGATAGAAATCTATATAAGAAAAAACGTCGATATTTAACCGCCGCAGTAATACTTCCGCGTATTTGATATCATCGTTATAGTTTTAAAAATATAACGAAAGAAGAAGCTGCCATGAGGAAGAGAAGAACTCGATTTACAGCGCTGTCAGCACTTGTGATGGCAGCGGAGAGCCGCCCGGAACTTTCGGGCGGCTTTTGCATATGCTGAAATAATGAAGTTTACAGAGGCCACAATATGGATTTTGAAGCGTGCAGGGAGGCGGTTTACTCAAACGAATGGTATGATTTTATGCTGCGAAAGGATGATCCGCTGCCGGAGGAGGGAGACGATATGTGTCTCATGGACATGGACGGCAGCTACCAGTCCTGGTATTATAGGCCGGTTAATCTGCCGTCCATCAATTTTAAGACATACAGCTACAAGGCGGTTCCGAAATGCTTTACGCCGCTTTCTGCGCAGGCGCTGGACGCCAGCGGTATCCTGCGTATTCGTAACCAGCCGAATCTTTCTCTGACGGGGGAGGGCGTACTGATCGGTATTGTTGACACGGGCATTGACTTTGCCAATCAGGCGTTTCGCTATGCGGATGGCAGCAGCCGTATTATTGCAGTCTGGGATCAGACGATTCAAGACGGAACGCCGCCTAAGCCCTATTTTTACGGACAGGAGTATACGCAGGAGATGATCAATGAAGCACTCGCCAACGAGAATCCGCTGCTTTTCGTGCAGGTCAATGATCCCATCGGACACGGGACGGCGGTTGCTTCGATCGCGGCGGGCTCGGTGGATGAGGCGACCGGTTTTTCCGGGGCGGCGCCGCATGCGGATATCGCGGTGGTAAAGCTCAAGCAGGCAAAGCAGTATCTGCGTGATTTTTATTTTATCCCGGAGGGAGCGGCTGCCTATCAGGAAAACGATATTATGCTTGGCATAGATTATCTGAATCGCCTTGCGGCCGCGCGCTCTCAGCCGCTTGTGCTGCTTGTTGCGCTTGGCACAAACCATGGCTCGCACAGCGGTAATTCCTATCTGTCCAGCTATCTGAACGATATCGGGCAGCGTCGCATGCGTGCCGTGGTGGTGGCGGCCGGCAATGAGGCGAATGAGCGCCATCATTTTTACGGCAAGCTCTATAGCAGCGAGGAAATTGTCACGGTGGAGGTGAATGTGGAGCGCGCGATGAACGGGTTTTCCATTGAAATGTGGGCGCAGGAACCGGAGCTTTACGAGGTCGCGGTCGTCTCACCCGCGGGAGAGCGCATCTCGCGCATCCCGGCGTCGCGGGAGAGCAGGCAGGAATATCGGTTTGTGCTGGAGGGAACGAAGTTTTCCGTGGACTACCAGATTGTCGGAAACTTGAGCGCGAATCAGCTCATCTTTTTGCGTTTTGAGCGGCCTTCAAAGGGTGTGTGGAAAATTCTTGTCTATCCGAAAAATTTTGTCTACGGGATGTTTCATATGTGGCTTCCGATCAGCGCGTTTTTGGAGTCGCCGGTTTATTTTCTCTCTTCAAGCCCGGACACGACGCTGACGATTCCGGGTACGGCGCGCGTGCCGATGACGGTCGGGGGGTACAATGACGCGGACGGCGCTCTGTTTTTAAGCTCAGGACGGGGCTATACGTTCAGCGGTGCCGTCAAGCCGGATTTTGCCGCTCCGGCGGTGGATATCGAGAGCGCAGGCGGGCAAATGTACACGGGCACTTCTTACGGAGCTGCGATCGCAGCCGGTGCCGCCGCGATGTACATGGAGTGGGCCGTGGTGCGGGGCAACATACCGGGTGCAAATTCTATGGACGTCAAGGATGATTTTATCCGGGGCGCCGCGCAGGAGACAGGCCAGCTCTACCCGAACCGGGAGTGGGGGGCTGATGCGATAATAGTGCCAGGTTAGTAAGAAGCCGGTAAAATCAAAGGTTTCCGCTCATTTAGTCCTAAGAAAAAACCGCTGTGAGAACAGCGAAAATGATTAGGATAGGCCCATTTTTAATCTTGGAACAGGGAAATAAGCAACTTGACACTAAATTACCATCAAGCATTTTGACGGTGTAAGAAGTG
>CASCGD010000001.1 GCA_949132985.1 uncultured Lachnospiraceae bacterium | reverse complement strand
CAGGTATCTATGGGTGCGTGCAGATGCTTCTATAAGTATACGGCAGGCTTAGCGGTATTTTCGCATTGTTTTTTGTAAAAAATTGAAAAAAATACTGGACAAAATCATAAATCCATGCTATTATAATCTTCGCTGTGATGTTTCTTACATGACAGCGAAGAAGGCGGGATTTCAGTCCCCCACAATCGATGCGTGGCTCAGCTTGGTAGAGCGCTGCGTTCGGGACGCAGAGGTCGCAGGTTCAAATCCTGTCGCATCGATTTCCTTGAAAAAGGAGCAGCCGTAAGGCTATCGATGCGTGGCTCAGTTTGGTAGAGCACTACGTTAGGGACGTAGGGGCCGCAGGTTCAAATCCTGTCGCATCGATTACAAGTAAACAATGTGAACAGAGTAGATGTCACGCGTTAAGTACCAAAGGATGGGAGTTGCCTTTGGGCGAAAAGCCAAAAAGGTTTGCGGTGTGGCATTGCATCCGCTGTCTACATGATAACATAGATGTTCTGTGGCAAATAACTCGTCACAGAATTTTTTTATGTATTATCTAAAACAGAATAGGGAGCCCTGTTCCACCTCTTTTTAATGAAAGAAAGGAACAGCACATGAACAAGGAAAGAAAGCTGGAAAGACGTAACAATGTAAACCAATTGGTCATTATGGGCGCATTGATCGCTATGGATGTCATTCTGCGGCGGTTTTTGTCCATCAATACACCGATCACACGCATTGGCTTTGCCTTTGTGGCGGAGGCGATTGCAGCTATTATTCTGGGACCCCTGCAGGCGGCGGCCGTAGGCGGCATCGCAGATTTTATTGGGGCAATCGTGTTTCCCAGCGGTCCTTTTTTTCCGGGCTTTACGCTGACTGCCGTTGCCATTGGTCTGATCTACGGCCTGTTTTTGCATAAGAAGGTGACGATCGTACGCATCGTCTGTGCAGTGACAACGGCGCAGATCCTGTGCAGCTTGGGAATGAACACCCTGTGGCTGTCGATTATGACAGGCAGCAGTTATGCGGCACTTTTGTCCACACGGCTGATTCAGGCAGTCGTGACCGGAATTGTGCAAATTGCCACAATTATTCTGCTACAGGGATCGTTTGTGCTGATCAAACGTCAGGTACAGATGGCGGAGCGTTAATATTTTTGTAACCAAAGCGAAAAAAGAGTGTCATATATTAATGGAGGGAGTAAAAATCTTCCTCCTTTTTTATGCGCAAGCCCGCATATAGAACCTGCTGCTAAAGCAGCATGCGGACCGGATGGCAGGCCGGCGAATACGTGGCACTCGCATGTACGGGGAAAGGAGTACATATGTCTGAGCTGGAGATACTGGAGCTGTTTGCAGCGCGGGATGAAAGAGCCATTAAGAAGTGTGAGGAGAGCTACGGTGCATACTGTCGCACGATCTCTTTTCGCATTTTGCAGGATGAGGGCGAGGTGGCTGAGTGTGTGAATGATACCTGGTTTCAGGCATGGCGATCCATTCCACCGGCACATCCGCAAAATCTGAGTGCTTATCTGGCGAAAATTATTCGAAACCTGTCGCTGAACCGTTACCGCAGTGCGCATCAGAAAAAGCGGGGAGCGGGACGTGTGGCAGTGTCCTTGGATGAGCTGGCGGAGTGTGTACCAACGAGTGAAACTTTGGAGCAGACCATAGAGAAAGGCCGGCTGGGAGAGTTGATCAGCGGCTTTTTGAGAGAGCTTCCGAAGGAGGAGCGTGTTATGTTTGTACGGCGCTATTTTTACATGGATTCTGTAGCAGAGGTTGCAGGTTTTTTCGGGTGCAGTGAGAGCAAGGTGAAAACAACGATGTTCCGCTGCCGGAAGAGACTGCAGGAAATGCTTATTCGAGAGGAGGTAAGCATATGACAACAGAGGAATTGTTAAGGGCAATCGGTGATATTGATGATGATTTGGTTTCGGAGGCGGAGGTCTGGAATGAGTCGTCGCCGGAGATATTTCGAAAACGCAGGAAGAAAAAGGTCTGGAAAGGATGTTTGATTGGTCTGGCGGCTATGCTTGCAGTGGTGGTTTTTTTGCCGAATCTCAGTATGTCAGTGGCATATGCCTGGG
This sequence comes from uncultured Lachnospiraceae bacterium, assembly GCA_949132985.1. Lineage (GTDB taxonomy): Bacteria > Bacillota > Clostridia > Lachnospirales > Lachnospiraceae > W0P33-017. The sequence goes on along the minus strand of CASCGD010000001.1, from coordinate 90,626 downwards.
AAAAGCTGCCGGTGCTTTCCTCGATTGTAAAGGTCGTGGTATGGCGGGATTATTATCGGCAGGAGGGACGCTATGAGGCAGATGTGCAGGCGCCGCAGTTGACGCTGGAAGAGGGGGAGGAAACGGATGAAAAGACCAGGGAACAGCTTCAGCAGTCCGTGGAGACGATCAATGCGTCCGTGGAGGAGCTGACGGATCGCATTATTGCGGAATTCGAAAGCGGATTAGAAAATGATAAGAATCTGGAGGGTGCGGACAGTATATCGGTAGGACATGAAATTCTGACGGATGACGAGCATTATTTTTCCATGAAGGTATGGGTTTCTGAGGCCATGGGAAGCGGATGGGAGCAGGACTATTTTTATACCATTGACCGGCGGACCGGAAACATATTGAAACTGGCGGATCTGTTTGAGGACGATACGTATGTTGGGACCATCAGCGAGGAGATCAAACGCCAGATGCGTCAGGAGATGGAGGAAGACGAAAACGCGACCTACTGGTTGGATGATCCGGAAACGGAATACTGGAACTTTGAACAGATTGCTGCAGACCAGAGCTTTTATATCAGTTCGGCGGGGGAACTGATTATTTGCTTCAACGAGGGTGATGTAGCTCCGATGTATATGGGTTGTGTGTCCTTTGATATGCCGCCGGAGGTCTGGAAAGACAATGGCTGATAGCTATTTACATCAGTACCGGTGATGTGGTATGCTACATATTAAAGGGAAGAGGATAACATTATGAGAATTGTTATTTGTGACGACAATGTAATAGATCTGGATATCATAGAGGAGCTTTTACGACAATACATGGAGACGCGTGAGATCACCGGCTGTTACGTAGAAAAATTTTCGGACCCGTCCGTGCTCTCTCAAAAAATGGAGGATGGGGAGGTAGCGGACATCTATTTGCTTGACATGATTATGTCGGAGAAAACCGGCATTGACATCGGCAGGCAGCTTCGGGACATGGGGTGTGAGAATGCGATTATTTATATTACCGCATCCATGGATTATGCGTTGGACGCATTTCATGTACATGCGGTGCGCTATCTCTTAAAGCCGCTGAATCAGAATGATTTATTTGAGGCGCTCGATTATGTGCTCGCTCACATGAGCGTAAAATCCGACCCGTTGTATCTCATTAAGACAAAGGACGGTATCATTCACGTCCCATACTCCCGCATCGAGTATATTGAGAACGTGTCACGTACACTTGACGTGCACCTCATAAACGGTGAGCGCCTCACGAGTATTTTTATCCGAAGCTCTTTCGATAAAAAGATTGAGCCATTAGTGGAAAGCAAAGCTTTCCTTCAAGTACATAAATCTTTCGTAGTGAATTTAATATATGTCAGAAAACTGGCAAATAATTATGTCATAATGGACAGCGGCAATAAAATTCCCATCAGTAAGACGAAAACAGCCGCTGTCAAAAAAGAATATCTTTCATTTTTCTCAGAACAATACCGATAGGAAAGGATGAGCTATTTTACTGCTTCAAAAGCTTCATCCAGCGCTGCGATCAGATCCTCCGCATTCTCTATGCCGATGGAGAGGCGGATGGTGTTTGGCTTGATGCCCTGGTCGAGCAGCTCTTCTTCGGTACACTGGCTGTGGGTCGTTGTTGCCGGGTGGATCACTAAGGACTTCACATCCGCCACGTTTGCCAGCAGCGAGAAGATCGCCAGATGGTCGATAAATTTCTGTGCCGTTTTCGCATCTCCCTTAATCTCAAAAGTAAAAATAGAACCGCCGCCGTTTGGCAGGTATTTTTTGTATAGCTCATGAGTCGGCTCGCCCGGAAGGGACGGGTGATGAACTGCCTCCACCTGGAGATGATCTGCGAGATAGTTTACGATTCTCAAAGCGTTGCTGACATGGCGCTCCACGCGCAGAGAGAGCGTCTCCAGTCCCTGTAAAAAGAGAAATGCATGGAACGGTGAGAGCGTCGCTCCTGTGTCACGCAGGATAATTGCGCGAATGTAGGTTACAAATGCGGCGGGTCCTGCCGCATCCGTAAAGGATACGCCGTGGTAGCTGGGATTGGCCTCTGTAATCCAGGGGTATCTGCCCGATGACTTCCAGTCAAAATTACCGCTGTCTACGATCACCCCGCCGATAGCCGTTCCGTGTCCGCCGATAAATTTTGTCGCTGAGTGCACGACGATATCCGCTCCGTACTCGATGGGCCGCACGAGGTACGGCGTCGCAAAGGTCGAGTCTACAACAAGCGGAATCATATGCCTGTGGGCGATCTGTGCCACCGCTTCCAGATCCATCACGTTCGAGTTGGGGTTCCCCAGCGTTTCTACAAAAATTGCCTTTGTGTTTTCCTGGATCGCCGACTCAAAGGAACCTTCCTCATATGGATCCACAAACGTTGTCGTCACATGGTTGTTCAGTGGAAGCGTGTGTGCCAGATAATTATAGGTACCGCCGTAGATCGTCTTTGATGCCACGATGTGCTCCCCTGACTTTGTCAGAGCCTGAAACGTATATGCCAGTGCCGCTGCGCCCGACGCTACAGCCAGCGCCGCCACACCGCCCTCCAACGATGCGATTCGCTGTTCAAAAATATCTTCGGTCGGATTGGTCAGCCGTCCGTAAATGTTGCCGGCGTCGCGCAGCCCAAAGCGGTCTGCCGCGTGCTGCGAATCATGAAACACATAGGACGTGGATGCATAAATCGGAACTGCCCGGGCGTCTGTCGCCGGGTCCGCCTGCTCCTGCCCGATGTGTAATTGTCTTGTCTCAAAGCCCCAGTTTTTTGAATCTCTAATACCTGCCATTTTTATCTCTCCCTTGCAATTTTTTTCCGACAATTTGGTACTTTCTCTCAAACAGGCCATTTTCTGCAAACGGCCTGTGGACATATATCTATTCTCCGGTAAACAGCGGAGTTGAATAGTATCGGTCGCCCGTGTCAGGCAGCAGCGCAACAATCACCTTTCCTTTATTTTCCGGTCTTTTTGCCAGCTCGATTGCTCCGTGCAGCGCCGCGCCGGAGGAGATTCCGACCAGAATACCTTCTTTCTTTGCCAGAAGCTTTGCGGCTGCAAACGCGTCTTCGCTTTCCGCCTTGAATATTTCGTCGTATATATCGGTGTCCAGCACCTCCGGCACAAAGCCCGCACCGATGCCCTGGAGTTTATGAGCGCCTGCTTTTCCACCGGAGAGTACCGGGGAGTCCGCAGGCTCTAGTGCCACGATTCTGACAGCCGGGTTTTGCTCCTTCAAATATGCACCGGTTCCCGTCAAGGTTCCTCCGGTTCCGACTCCGGCAATAAAAATATCCACCCTTCCGTCTGTATCTCTCCAGATCTCCGGTCCCGTAGTCGCCATGTGGACGGAGGGGTTCGCCGGATTCACAAACTGTCCCGGCAGAAAGCTGCCCGGAATCTCCCCCGCAAGCTCCTCTGCTTTTGCAATGGCACCCTTCATACCCTTTGCACCCTCGGTCAGTACCAGCTCGGCTCCATATGCCTTCAGAATGTTTCTCCGCTCCACACTCATCGTTTCCGGCATGGTCAGGATGATACGATAGCCTTTTACAGCTGCGATGGACGCAAGGCCGATGCCTGTATTGCCGGATGTCGGCTCAATGATCACGGAGCCTTCCTTCAATAATCCCTTCTCCTCCGCGTCTTCGATCATCGCCTTTGCGATGCGGTCCTTCACGCTTCCCGCCGGATTAAAGTATTCCAGCTTTACGAGAACGCTCGCCTGCAGCCCGAGCTCCCGCTCAATGTTCGTTACCTCCATAAGGGGCGTATTTCCGATCAGTTCAAGAGTTCCCTTATAATAATTTCCCAAAGATCTCACACTTCCTTTCCTTAAATTATCATAAAGAATACCACTAATTACCTACTATGTCAATAGGTTTTTAAAAGAGGGATGCATTCCGAAAAGTCACAGGTTACTTTTCACGCCTCAGGAACGCGCACTGGCTGCGCGTTCCGTGAGAACATGATTCAGGAGTGAGGGGCGATTTTTGCGCAGCAAAATTCAAAATATCGTCCCGAATCGTTACTATGAGCGGCTTGCGAGCCGTGAATAGTAACATTCACAGGAGAAGGGGAGGTAAAACGGCTTCACGCCGCGCAAGGCCATGCGCGGCGTGAAGCAGAAAGATGGAATATGAAAAATGGAGTGTCTCTGCTACTCCTTTACACCGCCGAGCGTTACGCCTGCGATGATGAACTTGGAGAGAAGCAGGTACACGAGTATAATCGGGACGATCGCAACCATGATCATCATATAGATCTTACCCATATCAAAACTCATGAAGTCGGCGCCTCGCAGCGTCGCGATTAAGATCGGCACAGTCATCTTATCCTTTGACTGGATGACGAGTGCGGGAACGAAGTAATTGTTCCAGCAGCCGACAAACGTGAAGATTGCCTGCACTGCTATCGCGGGCTTCATAATCGGGATGACGATCCGATTGAAGGTGTGAAACTCCCCGGAGCCGTCGATTCGCGCCGCCTCGATGAGTGAGAGCGGGAGAGACGACTGTAAATAGCTGTACATGAAGTAGAATACCGCCGGCGATGCAATTGACGGGATAATGAGGGGAAGCAGCGAATCATACATACCCATATTTGTGATCAACCGCAGAAATCCCATTGCCGTCACCTGTGTGGGCATGACAAGGATCGCCATGATAAAGGTGAAGGCTACCTTTTTTACCTTAAAGTCATATGCATACAGACCGTAAGCCGTCAGTGCCGAAAAGTACGTACAGATCGCTGCGGAACAGCCGGAAACGATCAGACTGTTCAAAATGCCGCGGATCATCGGGAATGTTCCGTCGTTTGCAACGTTTTTCAGGTTCTGGAGCAAATAGCTGCCGGGCAGTGCTGAAAAGCCCTTCTGCAGATCTGCATGTGAGCGCGTCGCGTTGACAAACAGAATGTAGAAAAAGAACAGGCACAGAAACGACAGGAATATAAGCACTACATGTGCAAAAACCGTTCGAAAAGTATTACCCATTTTTGATTTCATATGCTTACTTCCTCCTTTGCTTTTTTGCCCGCTTTGCAGCCGCCTTTGAGCCATCCGGGTCATTGTCGTTTGTCATCCGGTATACAAAGAAGCACAGAATACCGCTGACGATGAACAGGTATACGGAGAGCGCGCCCGCCATACCGTAATTTTTGCTCTTTAAGTGGCTGTTCAGGAACATGATTAACGTCATGGAGGTGCGGTCCGGTGTACCCTGCCCGTTTGTCAAAATCTGCGGAACGTCGAACATCTGCAGACCGCCGATGATGGACGTGATCAGCGTGTAGGCGAGGATCGGACGGATGAGCGGCAGCGTGATGTAGAAAAACCGGTGCACGCTGTTGCAGCCGTCGATCTCGGACGCCTCAAAAATATCCGGGCTGATGCCCATGATCGCCGCCATGAGCATGATCGTCGTGTTTCCGAACCACATGAGGAAGTTCATAAGGCCGACCAGTGTCCTTGTCCCGAACACCGATCCGAGAAAGTCGATCCGCTCGCTGATCCATCCCAGATTCATCAGGATCGAGTTGATCGGGCCGTTGGTCGAGAACATTGTGAAAAACAGCATCGCAAAGGCGGACGCCATAATCAGGTTCGGCAGATAGATCACAACCTTGAAAAATTGTGTGCCGCGGATTTTCAGACGGGCATCCACGAACCATGACGCCAGCAGCAGCGCAATCACGATCTGCGGGATAAAGCCGATCACCCAAAGAATCAGCGTATTGCCTGCATATTTGAGCATATCCGAGCCGATTAAACTGATGTAGTTCGCAAGGCCGATAAAGTTCGGCCCGATCTCCTTGATTCCCGAGCGGTAATACTCAAAAAAGCTGTACCGGATCGTGTCGATCAAAGGAATAAAAGAAAATATGAAAAAACATACAAAAAACGGCAGAATAAACAGATATCCCCACTTTGCATAATCGATTTTTTTACGTTTTTGCTTCATAAGATGTCAGTCCTTTCTTATTGCGGCCACTGGATTTCCGTGATATCGGGATAGCGCTCGATGATCGCTGTCTCAAAGTTGCTCTTTGCCTTGTCAAAGTCAACCTGGCCCTGGAAATAGTCGGAGAATGCATTCTGAATCAGCTCCACACAGCCCTGATCGTAAGCGGAAAGCGGTGCGATCTCGATACTGTCCGCTACCGGAGTGAAATATGTATACGCGTTCTGTCCGCCGAGGAAATCAGACGAAAATTCTTTGTCGTTTGTGGCTGCGTCCTGCATGCCGCTCTGCGTGTTCGTGAAATCTGCGTACTCCCGTGAAATCTTTAACAGGTTGTCCTTGTCTGCGGTCAGAGCTAAAATAATCTCCTTCACGTGCTGCGGGTTGTCGGTTCCGGTGCAGGCGTGAATGTAGGAGCCGCCCCAGTTGTACTCCTGCGGAGGATTTGTAACGCCCCATGCGCCGTCTCCGCCGTCCCAGTTATCCTTTAAGGTGAAGTCAATGCCCCATGCCGGGAAGAGGAATGCAAATACCTTGGAGGTAGAACTCATGGCCTTGTTCCAGTCATCGTTCCACTGGCCTTTCACGTTCTTGTCCAGATAGCCTGCATCCAGCCATTCCTTGGAATCGCTCACCCAGTCCATGATCTTTTGGTCGATCTTGATGGTCGTCTCGCCGGGGCTGACCCACGAATTAGCGATGCTGTTACCGTAGAGACGGAAGGTATCCGCGTAGGAGGAAAATGTAAAGTAGCCCTTTTCTTTCAGCTTTTCCGCCGTCGCCTTTAACGTATCCCAGTCCTTCACATTCTCACCGATCTCTTCGGGATCGTCCGTGCCGAAAACATCCTTCGCGATGTCGCGCCGGTAGACGAGCAGGCCGGGGCAGCACTGCCAGGTGGAGCCTCTCTGCACGCCGTTCACATCAGATGCCGTCACCTTCGTGAAGCTGTACTGATCTGCCAGATCCGTCTCCGGGTCGATGCCAAGATCCGTTAAAGGCATTGCAACGTCAGCATCCGCATCCGTGTACTTATTTACATAGTCCGTCTCTGATAAAAAGATATCCACTTTGTCGTCAGCGGGTGCGTCCGCCTGTCTCATCAGAGCCTCGTCGAGCTTCTGCTGGTAAACGCCGTCCTGGTTCGGGTTGATGATCCAGTGGATCTCCGTGCCGTCATTTAAGGTTGTGACCGTTCCGTCCTTTGAGGTTTCCTTTACCTCCGGGTAAACCGCCTCCACGCGCTCACGGAACTCCTTGTTCCAGCTGTAGATGTTGATGACCTTGCCCTCTTCTGTCGTGCCGGCATCCGCCACGTCGTTTGTACCGGCATCCGCCACGTCGTTTGTACCGGCATCGCTACCCGAGCCGCAGCCCGCCAGCATTCCCGCCGTCATAGATGCAACCAAAAACATACTGATTACTTTCTTTTTCATTTGAAAGATCCTCCCTCATTGAAATTGTTTAAGAAATTGTTAAAGCTTTTTAGAAACTTAGAAACGCGCGCTTCACGTTCATCGTGAATAAATTATAGCCGAAATTTTTTTGCCGATATATTAAACTTTTTACCAAAATATCAAATTCATGACACAATTTGCTTTTTTCCGAAACCCTTTGAAACACCGTCATTTTTCGGATATTTTAGGTCATGATTCTGACATTTTTCACACGTATTTTATTTTTTTTCTGAAAGCTTTTTACTATGATAACTTCATATGAATCTGAGAAAGGAGCATAACACTTGAAGCATCTAAAATTTATCGATACACACGGCAGCTTCCTAATAGAACAGCCGGAGCATACAAATTATTTATATTTTCCCCTCGCTTCCGGGAAGGGGTTAAAAAGCGCCGTCACGCCGACCCTTGGCGGCGATGCCAAGCTCGACCAGGAGAGCTTTCTGCTGGAGCCGGTCAGCTCTGAAAACCTTCACAACAATCGCTCCACCCGGAACTTCTGGCTGACGGCAAAGCGTGCTTCCATGGAAGCACCCGTCGTCTTTTCCGCGGCAGGGGCGTCCGCAGAGCAGGAGGCTGCACGCTATACGGAGGGTGAGGATGAAAGTGAGCTGACCGCTGGCTTTATGTGGCACACCTTAAAGCGAACCTCAAAAGCCTGCGGCTTAAGCACTTTTATCACCACCTTCATCCCGCAGGATGAAAACGTTGAGATCATGTACGTAACTGTCCAAAATGATTCGAAAGACGTATTAGAGTTGTCTGCTTATGCTGCGATACCAATTTACGGGCGCAGTGCGGACAATATTCGGGACCACCGGAATGTGACCTCGATGCTTCACCGCATCCATACGAATGAAAACGGCATCATCGTCTGCCCGACCATGTCCTTTGACGAGCGGGGGCACCGCCCTAACAGCCGCATGTATTATGTGATGGGCTGCACCGGCGAGGGAACGCCGCCGACGGACTTTTATCCGACGGTGGAGGATTTTATCGGCGAGGGCGGAACGTTCACGCATCCGCGGGCTGTCTACGAGTTCCGTAACGGCTGCCCGGCCTTCTGCCAAGCGGCGGGAAGGGAGGCGATGGGCGCATTCCGGTTTCCCGGAGTTGTACTGTCTCCTGGAGAAACGACGGAATATATCGTTCTTATTGGAATAGAGGACTATGAAAAAGACATTTTTCGCGTTATGGAGACGTACAACGGCGCAGAGAAGGTGCGGGAGGCGCTCTCGGACACGAAGGCTTACTGGCGCAGGCAGGTATGCGTGGATTTTCACACGAAGGAGCCGGATTTTGACCAGTTCATGAAATGGGTCTGCTTTCAGCCGTTTTTGCGCCGGATCTTCGGGTGCTCCTTTTTGCCGCACCATGATTACGGACGGGGCGGAAGGGGATGGCGGGATCTCTGGCAGGACTGCCTTTCACTTCTCCTGCTGGAGCCGCAGCGCGTCGGAGAGATGATCGAGAAAAATTTCGGCGGCGTGCGCATCGACGGGACAAACGCGACAATCATCGGAAGCGGGGACGGGAACTTCATCGCGGACCGCAACGGTATCGCGCGGGTGTGGATGGACCATGCTCTCTGGCCGCTCATGACCACAAAGCTCTACATCGACCAGACCGGCGACATTGAAATTTTGAATAAACAAATACCATATTTTAAGGACGCACAGACGATGCGCGGAACCGGAACAGATACGCTCTGGGAGCCGGAGCATTCCGACAGACAGCGCACTGCGGCGGATGAGATCTATACCGGAAGCATGCTGGAGCATCTGCTTATTCAGCAGCTTGCTGCTTATTACGAGGTCGGGGAGCACAATATTTACCGGCTGCGCGGCGCGGACTGGAACGATGCGCTGGACATGGCCTCCGAACACGGTGAGAGCGTCGCCTTTACTTGTGCCTACGCCAGCAACCTGCTGGAGCTCGCAGCGCTGATCCGCCTTTTGGATGAACGTCTGACCGTGCATGAGACAGAGCTTCTTGAAGAAATTGTCGTTCTTCTGGACGACGGAGCGGAAGTATTCGGTGATATTGGGAAAAAGAGACAAATCCTCTTGGATTATATGAGCCGCTGCCGTCACACGGTCAGTGGGAAGCGCGTGAGCATTTCCCTCTCGGTTCTTGCCGTAAACCTGATTCGGAAGGCGAATCAGCTTATGGAGCATCTGAGAGTACAGGAATGGATTGAGGGAGACAACGGCGAGGGATGGTTCAACAGCTACTACGACAACCACGGACAGGCCGTTGAAGGCTTTTTTGACGGACAGGTGCGTATGATGCTGACCGGACAGGTCTTTGCCATCATGAGCGGCGTAGCGGAAGATGAGCAAATCGAAAAAATTGTAAAAAGTGCCGACCGTTACCTCTATCGCAAGGAAATCGGCGGTTACCGCCTGAACACCGATTTTCACGAGCTGAAGCTCGACATGGGGCGCATGTTCGGGTTCGCCTACGGCGAGAAGGAAAACGGAGCTGTGTTCTCTCACATGACGGTCATGTATGCCAATGCACTCTACCGCAGGGGTTTTGCAAAGAAGGGCTGGAAAGCGTTGAAGACGCTTGCTGACACGGCCCTTGATTTTGGCACGAGCCGCATTTATCCGGGCATCCCTGAATATTTCCGCGGGGACGGGCGTGGCATGTACCATTACCTCACCGGCGCGGCGAGCTGGTACATGATGACGATGATCACAGAGGTGTTCGGCGTGCGCGGGGAAGCGGGCGATCTCATCCTTCATCCGAAGCTGCTCGCCTGCCAGTTTGACGGGAAGGGAATCGCTTCCATCACCGTTCCCTTTGCCGGAAAAAGATTTACCGTTATTTATAGAAACCCGGAGGGGAAGGATTTCGGCTCCTATATTATCGGCGCGGCCCTTTGCGACGGAAAGGAGCTGAAGGTCAACGAGGACTCCTTTGTCACGCTTTCCCGGGATTTTCTGTGTGCACTTTCCGATGACATGCATCAGATTATTCTCGATCTGATATAAAAAATTTCCTGTCCGGGAAAGACTGCAAAATTGTAATTTAAATATGGAAAGGACAAAAAAACGATATGAGATATGGATATTTTGATGATGAGAACCGGGAGTATGTCATCGAACGGCCGGACACCCCGGCGCCCTGGGTGAACTATCTTGGCTCCCCGGAATACGGAGCGATTATCTCCAACAATGCGGGCGGCTACAGCTTTGCGAAATCCGGAGCAAACGGGCGGATTCTCCGCTATATTTTCAACAGCTTCGACCAGCCGGGCCGCTACCTCTATATCCGGGACAATGATTCCGAAGATTACTGGTCCGCCTCTTGGCAGCCGGTCGGAAAACCGTTCGATAAATACGAGTGCACCTGCCGGCATGGCATGGGCTACACGAAAATGACCGCCCGCTACGATGAGATCGAATCCGAGGCAGCTTATTATGTTCCCGGCGGGAAGTCCTTTGAGGTGTGGGCGCTGACCGTGAAAAACCACTCGGCCCGTGCCAGGGATCTGACACTGACCGGCTACGCCGAATTTACAAACCACAGCAATTATGAGCAGGACCAGGTCAATTTACAGTATTCTCTTTTCATCTCAAGGACGCTGTATGAAAAAAACCGGATCATCCAGCAGATTCACGGAAATCTGGACGCGTTGGAGGATAATGAACAGGTGGACGAGAAAAACGTGACCGAGCGCTTTTTTGCGCTGGCGGGCGCGGAAGTCTCCTCCTACTGCGGGGAGAAGGCCCATTTTCTCGGAGATTATCACGGATATGGCAACCCGCAGGGTGTGATATCCGGCGATCTTGGAAAGGTGACCAGCTATAACGAAAACTCCTGCGGCGCGCTCTCCTGCGTAGTTTCACTGGCGCCGGGGGAGAAGAAGACCGTCGTTTTCCTCCTCGGAACAGGCGGGGCGGATGTGTCAGGTGCGCTTCTTGACGAGTACGCAGATCCGGCAGAAAAAACAGAACAGGAGATACGGGAGCTGAGAGGAAGCTGGTATGAAAAATTTGAACATCTGAAGGTGACGACCCCCAGCCCGGAATTTAACACGATGATAAACACCTGGAATGCCTACAACTGTTTTATGACGTTTATCTGGTCCCGGGCTGCCTCCTTCATTTACTGCGGACTGCGCAACGGCTACGGCTATCGTGACACGGTGCAGGACATACAGGGGATTATACATCTTGCGCCGGAGATGGCGGCAAAACAGATCCGTTTTATGCTCTCCGCCCAGGCGTCAAACGGCGGCGGGCTTCCCCTTGTGAAGTTCACCCACAGTCCTGGACATGAGGACACGCCGGACGACGCTTCCTACCGGCAGGAAACCGGACATCCCGCCTACCGCGCAGACGACGCGCTGTGGCTGTTTCCCACCGTATACAAATACGTTGCCGAAACCGGAAATCTCGACTTTCTGAGGGAGACGATTCCGTTTGCAGATAAGGGTGAGGCATCCGTCTACGAGCATTTGAAGCGGGCCGTCGCCTTCTCGTTCGCGCATCTGGGCCCTCATGGAATGCCCGCCGGACTCTACGCGGACTGGAACGACTGCCTGCGCCTTGGCGCAGACGGCGAATCCTCGTTTGTGGCCATGCAGTTTTATTATGCCATGACGATTTTAAAGGAATTTGCCGGATACATGGACGATACGGCATACGCCTGGAAGCTGGAAGGAAAGCAGGCCCACCTGTATACAATCATCCAGAATCTGTGCTGGGACAGCGATCGGTTTATCCGCGGGTACACCGAAAAAGGCGAGCGGATCGGTGCGGCTGCGGACCCGGAGGCCAATCTTTGGCTGAACCCCCAGAGTTGGGCCGTCATCAGCGGACTTGCGACCGATGCGCAGGCCGACGTGGCGCTTGAAAATGTTTACAAACGCTTAAACACCGCATACGGCGCAATCCTCATGGATCCGCCCTATCACAGCCACGCCTTTGACGGCGCACTTGCCGTCATCTACAATCAGGGGACGAAGGAGAATTCCGGCATTTTCTCCCAGTCCCAGGGATGGCTGATTCTGGCGGAAGCGCTACGCGGGCACGGCAGCAGGGCATTCACATATTTTATGGAAAATGCGCCCGCCGCATGGAATGAGAGGGCCGGGCTGCGCCGCCTGGAGCCTTACTGCTACGGCCAGTTTACGGAAGGACCTGCCAGCGAGCACCCGGGACGCTCCCATGTCCACTGGCTCACAGGTACGGCCTCAACGATGATGGTCGGGTGTGTGGAAGGAATTTTAGGGCTTCGGCCTGACTTGGACGGAATTACCCTGGCGCCCTCGATTCCGGCGGAATGGGCACATCTCGAGATCGAAAAGGATTTTCGCGGAAGGCATTTGCATATTGTCATTGAAAACCCGAACGGACGCGAAACCGGCTGCGAGCGGCTGACGCTGAACGGCAAAACGCTGGATGGCAACCATATCGCTTCTGATCTTCTCGCCGACGAAAACGAGATCCGGCTGATTCTTTAAGAAAAAGCGCCGCAGGAGACGTCTCCTTTGGTTCAGGCATGCACAGCCGGTCAGAGAGAATTTTCATCCTGTGCAAAAAAACGGGACACCTGGTTTCTTATGGTGTTCCGTTTTCTTTTCATTTTTATAGCTTATTTCTTTTCCGTGCGTTCTTTTTCGTCCATGTCTATATTCCACTGTACCGTGTGATGCATGTCACGGTATTTTTTCGGTGTTATGCCGACAAACTCCCGGAACTGCTGTATAAAATGGCTCTGGGAGGAGAACGACAGCCGGTTTGCAATATCGATCATGGAATAATCGCTGTATTGCAGGAGATTTTTTGCGATTTCCATTTTCTGTGCCCGGATGTACGCGCTGACTGAATCTCCGGTTTCCTTTTTGAACAGGCGGGAAAGATAGCTTGCCGACACCCCCAGCTCATCCGCCAGATCCTCCACCGTAATCCGCTCCTTTATGTGGGAATAAATATATTCCTTGCAGATACTGATATGTTTGGAGTTCGTGTCACTCCGGCTGAACCTGCGCATTTTTTCCGTGTAATCCAGAACCATTTCATCGTGAAGATTCCGTATGCCCTGAAGCGTATGAATATCATCCAGCCTCTGAATATAAAAATCACTCATTCGAAATGCCTGCTCCAGTCCCATACCCTTCTGCTTGCATAAACGGGTGACCAGGGCGGTTGTGATCACGAAGTGGTACTTTAAATTTGTGACCGGATTCCGGGAAAGAACGCCTACGCCGTCGCTGTCCAGAAAGCGTTCCTGCGCACAGTTCTCCTTCACCGCTTCCACATCGCCATTGGATACCGCCTGATAAAACAAAAATTCTTCTGTCGGCTGTCTGTGCTCCATTTCGTCCATGTCATCTTCTGTCTCCAAAAGAAGCCATTTATTTTGATATCCCATATCGGTCCTCTCCTTTCTGAAAGCTGTCATCAAACGATCCGGTCACCGGAGTGCATGTACTGTAATTTTTCTCCCATGATCTCTTTCATAATAGCAAAGGCCGGCAATCCTGTACAGTGTCCGCTGTAAAAATAGGTATTCATAGCCTTTAGCTCCGCAGCAACATCCCGGATCAGTTCCACCTCGCCCGCGTCATAAGCTTCCTTTTTCATCATATGGAAGCCGCTGATCACAAGATCCGGCGATCCTCCGTAAAGCTCCCGGAAGCGATCAAGAATATTCAGAATCCCATTGTGGGCGCAACCCGACAACAAAATTCTTCTTCCCTCCGCTTCGACTACGATATGCTGTTCGTGTGAAAATGAATCCTGCTCAAAGCTGCCCGCCAGCTTTTTCTTCAAAATAAGGTTGTTCTTGGGCCGCTTTCTTCTTCCCGTCACATTGCCGAACACGGACAGTTCTTCATCCAGACGTACGCCGCCCTCAGGCAGAACACATTGCGGAAGTTTTAAGATATCCTTGTTGATTCCGATATATCGTTCCTCTTTTTCTTTTACATCATAAAAATCACCGCCCGCAAGATGGTGCATGTAAATTTTTGCTCTCGGGTTTACCGCTGCAAAAGCAAGTATCCCGCCTGCATGGTCATAATGTCCGTGGCTCAGAAAAACCGTATCAATCTGTGTGAGGTCAACCTGCAAACGCGCTGCATTTTCCCATGTTTTATCGCTTGATCCTGTGTCCACCAGCAGCTTATGTCTGTCTGTCTCCACATAAATGCTTAAGCCGTGTTCCGCATGTAAAGCAGATGGACCTTTCGTATTCTCCATTAAATTGATAATCTTCATGTTTCCTCCTGCCATTGGTAACAGAAGCCGCAGACATTTCCAATGCCTGCGGCTTCTGATTTATCAATATTGTTTTCCCATATTATATTTTCACTGTTCTGCCATTTCGTCTGCTTCCCTGATATTTTTAATACAGCGAAGCATATCCGCGTATTCATAGAGACGCTTCAGCTTGGAATGCTGATCCTTATAGTGCTTCATAATTTCCTCGTAAATATCAGGCTCAATTTTAGTCTTCAATCGGATGCAGTCGCAGAATGTGCGTTCGGGGCTATAGTAATAATAACTGCCGCACTTTGTTTTTTTCTCGACGATTTCTCCTTTGATTCCGGTCTGTTTAAAATAAAATCGTTTCGTCGGAAATTCGAGTTCCATTTTCTTGCGGTCAGTACGCTCGGTTGCCAGACAAATCTCTGCCGGCTCTTCCTCAATCAAGCCACTCAAATAGCAGGCACTTTCCATGCAGATCACCGCACGGGGATTTACCTTCGCAATCTCCACATACTTGTGGTCAACTGGTTTTGTGTAACCGCACTCGTTACACCAGTACCAGCCTCTTGCAAATTTCTCCAATACACCTGCTTCTTCCATTTCACGAATCTGCAAAACAGTTACACCTTTCTCCTGAAGCTGCTTGAAGCTCATGTAGCCCTTTTGCTCCTTAAAGGCATTGATCATTCTCTCGCGTGTCCGTGGTAACATAATTCATCTCCAATCTCTTGTTATCATTCGATTTCGCAAATACTGCGAGCCAAGTGGTTTCTATGTGGTCCATGCAGTAATTTGCTGACACACCGACTGAATAGTCAAGTTTATTCTACAATGTTCTTGAATAGGTGTCAATCGTCAAAAAGTCGAAAACAGTGGTCGCTTTTTATGCAAAACGACCACTGTCTCTTTTAATATTCTAAGTCATACACATACTGTATGCCGCCGCTTTTTTCGTCATCGACCAAAAATCCGATCTGCGCGCTGTTATAATACCATTCACCGACGGTAATCTCGCCGTCCCAGATCAGAAACATATCACCCTGCGTTGTCACGGAATTTCCGTCATCATCCTGTATATATCCGGTTCCTGTTCCGTTTTTGCGGAAAATCAGATATCCGTTTTTCTTTCCGGCATGCAGTTCATATGCCACGCTTGCTGCCGGTGCCAGCGTCTGCTGTGAGCAGGTCATCGTTTCCTCTTTGCCGTCCCCCTTACGGATGCTGATCGTTGGCGTCAGATCCGGCAGATTTTGTTCCACAGGATTTGTTCCCAGACGCACCAGAGAGCTTCCGCTGAAAAATCCGTTCTCCACAAAGACATTGTAGTAGGTCTCTTTCTCGCTGTCGCTCAGCTGCATGTCGTAAATCACGTGCCCGAAAATCCGTTCCATATCCTCCGCTACATACTCCTGTACATCTGATTCCGAAAAATCAAACTGGCTGTACCCGTACGTAAGCTGTGCCGCTATGCGATGCTGGTAATCCATCATCCGGTTTACAAGGTTAACTTTACCGGTGCCCTCAGAAAGCGGCTCATCCGCAGAGGATTCCTCGTTTGCATCGCTGCCCGGCTGCCCGGCTGCCCCGCTGAGCGCTATTTCCGATTTTAAATCGGTGATCGCCTGGGGCTCGTTAAAGCTGTTGTTTACGAGTTCGCCTGCCGTGGTAAGCTTCACATAAACCTCTTCGATCTGCTTGTCAGAATAATCCGTCACATTTTCATTTGAAAGATTGATGCAATAAGCGTTTGTGATTACCTCGTTGGCTGAGGCCGTGGCCGCATCTGCCTCCTGACCCATCACATTCTTGTAATAATTGTAAAAGCTCCTCTGCAGCTCCACCTGATTTTTGGCGTATGCGAGCACCAGGTTCCGATGGGTATCCCCTGCCTGTTCCCCCGACTCGCCGGTTAGCTGCGGCAAGACAACCGGGATCAAAAACTTTGCGCCCACAGCCAGCGCAATGATCACCACGCCGATGATAATGTTGCGTTTTGTAATGATATGAATGTTCTTTTCTTTTGATTCCTTTGGCGGTTTTGCTTTCTTTCCGCCTGATTTACCTGACACGGTACTTTTATTCTGTCTGCCGGCCGCGCCTTTGTCCTGAATGCCTGCCGGACTTTTATTTTGTCGCTCTGCCGTGCCTTTGTCCTGCCGGTGGGAAGCATCTTTGTGCTGTTTGCCGGCTGTGCTTTTTGTATTTGCCGACTTTGCATCGGATACGGGGCCTGCTGTTTTTTCGAGCTTTTCCACAAACCGCAATCCGTAACTGGATACAAATACCGGCTTGTCTGTGATCTCCTTTAGCACCGCTCTCGCATCCGCCGGTTTTGTAATATCATACTTCTGCATGATCAGCTTAATTTTTTTCAGGTCCTTGGAGGCATTGAGATATTCCTGCTCGGTATCAAATTCCAATTCCCCTAATTTCCACTTTTTTTCTGCCATAGTCCTCTCCGATTTTTCTTTATTCAGCTGAAATGATTTAATTAGTATATCACAAATATACCACAAATTGGGGCAGCATTCAAGCTGTCGCTCTGCGGGTGTGAAAAAAGTAAAGCGAATAGGTTATTATTCACGGTGCCCTGCACCCTGCTGCAGGGCATCCGGCCGATAACTTTACGGTTTCAGGCATCCGGCCCCTCGCCGAAGGCGACTTGGAATGGGCTGGATGCGTTACAGTTTGCAGCCGGCTAGGCCGTGAACGGTAACCAGAATAGCTATTTTTTGCATCCGGGCCATAGCATGCTCCTGGGTACCCACTTGCTGCGGGAGAACATGATTCAGACAGCAGTTTGGACTTCGCGAAGCGGTCCTAAGCGCCAGTGGCGCTTATTTCGGACGGACCGGAGTGGAACGAAGATTTTTCATGTCCAAACTGCCCGTTACTGGTTACGTAGTGAAGCGTAACGCGGAAGACACCGGAATCCTGGCAAAAGCGAATCGCATATTGCCGAAATGAAAAAAAGAGAGTAGAATAACATTAATTCTCCGTTCTGAAAGGAGTGCGGCATCTGCCGTATAACCGGCATCTCTGTTTTATTTATTATAGACCCGAGCAGGAGTGAATGCGCGGTTGCGGGGGATTTTTTTAATCTTTTTTAAGGTAGCTTTTGGACAAACATGGAGGAGTAGACGATGGTAAAGCATGTGATTTTATGGACATTGAAGGATGAATTTACGGCGGAGCAGAAGGAGATGATCAAGGCGGATATTAAGGAGAGCCTGGAGGGACTTAAGGGTAAGATACCGGGACTTTTGGAGATTCACGTAAACACGAAGCGGCTGGAAAGCTCCACGGCGGATCTGATGCTTGATTCTTCTTTCGAGAGTGCGGAAGCGCTGAAAGGCTATGCGGTTCACCCGGAGCATGTTGCAGTTGCGGATGGCAGGGTGCGCCCTTTTACGGCGGCGCGAGCGTGTCTGGATTACGAAGTCTGAGAGAGAAAAAGGATAAGTTTTGACTGCTCATGTGCGGACATATGCGCTGTGACGTACACGAAATTTGAATTGTAAAATCACAGGGGTTATGTTAGTATATACAATATATTTGCATTTTGATTTGTGGTGAGTAGGAGGAAAGAAATACATGGCGATTCAAGAAAAAGTGAGAGGCCATACAACGCGTTTTTTGGTTGGAAGCTTTTGCCTGCTTTTGCTGGTCAGCATAGGGGCGTTTTTGTGCCTGGGATTTTATTTGAGCGATATCAGCAGAAAAGCAATCGATGAGGTCGGCAATTTGTATATGACGGGCATCAGCGAGCAGATTTCCACACATTTTGAGACGCTGATAGATCTGAAGTTAGAGCAGGCGGAGACGGTGGTAGAGGTTGTCTCATCTGATATGGATGCTCCGGTTGATTTGTATGATGAGTTGATTTACCGGGTTCATGTCAGAAACTTTAATTATCTGGCGCTTTGTACGAAAGACCGCTCTATGGAGATGCTTTACGGAGAGCAGATCAGACTTATTGATCCGGATCCTTTTTTCGCATCGCTTGAGAATGGGAGGGAGAAGGTTGCGGTAGGAGAGGATGCGTCGGGAAATAAGATTGTTCTGTTTGGAGTAAACGCCAAGTATCCGACGAAAAGCGGCGAAGACTCACTTGCACTTATCGCGGCGCTTCCGATTGACTATATCAGCTCCATGATGAGCACGGAAAAGGATAACGGGTTGATGTACTCTTACATCATCCGCAAGGACGGCACATTTATCATGAGCGATATCAGTGAACAGTATGATGATTATTTCAGCAGTCTGTATGAGCGTTATCCGAATGATGATCCGAAAAAGATTGACGCGTATGTCGAGGCAATGGCTTCCTTCATGGAAAATAAGAAGGACTATTCTGTGATTTTGGATTTTGACGGCAGCAGGCAGCAGATATACTGTACCGCATTGCCTTCTTCGGAATGGCATCTGGTCACGATTCTGCCCTTTGGTGCGCTCAATCAGACCGTGGAAAACCTGAACCAGAAGCGGACGTTTGCCACCCTGTCCATGTGTGCGCTGATTTTGGCAGCGCTGCTGTATATTTTCTTTACTTATTTTAAGATGAGCCGCGAGCAGCTTGAGGCTCTGGATAAAGCACGCCAGGAGGCGTTAAAAGCGACAAAGGCAAAAAGTGAGTTTCTCTCAAATATGAGCCATGATATCCGCACACCGATGAATGCGATTGTGGGAATGACGGCGATTGCCATTGCACATATTGACGATAGGGAGCAGACGCAGAACTGCCTGAAGAAAATAGCGCTCTCCGGTAAGCATTTGCTGGGCCTGATCAACGACGTGCTGGATATGTCCAAAATCGAGAGCGGAAAAATGACGCTCACGATGGAAATGGTTTCTCTCCGTGAGGTCGTCGAGGCAATCGTCAGCATTGTGCAGACACAGGTGAAGGCGAAGGGCCAAAGCTTTAACGTGCATATTGACAAGATTATCGTTGAGGATGTATTTTGTGACAGTGTACGGTTGAATCAGGTATTGTTGAACCTGCTGTCCAATGCCGTTAAATATACGCAGGAAGGCGGTATGATTGAGTTGTCCCTTTACCAGGAGAATGAGCCGGACGAAAAGGGTAATTCGTATGTCCGGACACATATTATCGTTAAGGACAACGGTATTGGTATGAGTGCCGATTTCATAGATCATATTTTTGATTCTTACTCGCGGGCGGACTCTAAACGTGTTCAGAAAACGGAGGGTGCCGGACTTGGACTCGCAATTACGAAATATATCGTGGACGCGATGGAAGGGACATTGACCGTGGAGAGCCGGCTTGACGAAGGCACGGAATTTCATTTGACGCTGGATTTAGAAAAGGCGACGACAGAGGAGCTGGATATGATCCTGCCGCCCTGGAGAATGCTGGTAGTCGATGATGACGAGATATTGTGCCGAACGGCAGTCGACACGCTGGAATCCATCGGTGTACAGGCTGACTGGACGCTCAGCGGAGAGAAGGCGATTGATCTGGTGAAAACACATCATGAAAAGAAAGAAGATTATCAGATTGTTTTGCTGGACTGGAAGCTGCCGGATATGGACGGTCTTCTGGTTGCAAAAAGACTGCGGCGCATTATCGGTGAGGACATGCCTCTGATCCTGATTTCTGCTTACGACTGGAGCGAGTTTGAGACGGAGGCCAGAGAGGCGGGAATCAGCGGATTTATTTCAAAGCCGCTCTTTAAGTCAACACTCTTTTATGGCCTGCGCAAGCATATGGGTGTCAGGGAGACCGAGGAGGAATCTGTCATTGACACTGATTTGTCGGGGCACCGCGTTCTGGTCGCTGAGGACAATGATTTAAACTGGGAAATTCTGGAGGAACTTTTGTCCGACATCGGAATGGAGCTGGAATGGGCGGAGAACGGGAAGGTCTGTGTAGAGAAATTCCTCGAATCCGAGCCGGGTTATTACGAAGCGATTCTTATGGATATTCGGATGCCGGTCATGAACGGCTACGAGGCGACCGAAGCGATTCGCGCGTTGAGCCGTGCGGATGCGCAGAGCCTGCCGATCATTGCGATGACGGCGGATGCCTTTTCGGAGGATATTCAGCGTTGTCTGGCGTGCGGCATGAATGCGCACACGGCGAAGCCAATCAATCTCAAAGAGGTAATGTCGCTTTTGAAGAAATATATTTTGGGTTAAAAACAAAAAGGACTGCCGTGAGGCGGTCCTTTTCATGTTGGTCAATTCAGGTCAGCAGGCGCATGATACCGTCTGTTGACTGCTGGTTTGCCTGAGCCAGCATGGAGTGGCCGGCATTTTGTAAAATCCAGAGTTTTGTATTGTTTAAAAATTCTTCCGGTATGTTGGTGTCGCGCAGGCGGCTTTCGGCGGACTGCGTATTCTCGGAAATGTTTCCGTTGTTGCGCATCGTAGATTCGAGGCGGTTTTGCAGCGCTCCCAAATAGGAGCGATAGTCAGACACCAGGTCTACGGCATGCTGAATCCGCTTTATGGATTCCCCCGCAGCAGTGTAGCTGCTGACATCCAGGTTACCCAGTCCTAACGTGCTCGAATTGATCGTGCGGATTTCCACCTCAACCTCCTGCCAGGGGTTTGCTGAAACCTGAAGACGAATCTGTTCGCTCTTCACCAGCAGATCATCCGCGTAGATCTGGCCCATGCCGGGTGCATAGGGGGGACCGTCATGCAGCGAGTACATGATTAAAGAGCTTCCGTCCACATGCAGGCCGTTTGCATGTCCGATGTGGACAGGCTGCCCGGTGCCTCCGCCCATTTGCCCTTGCATACTGTTTACCACGTCATAAATCCTTTTCACGACATCCGCGCCGCTGTTAAGACTGGCGTCCTTCATCCCGATTGTTACCGTCAGATTCCCGCGGCCGTTCTGATCACCTGTGACGACTGCGTTTGTGCTGGTGGCATCAGTAAACTCGAACCGGAACTTCTGGCTGCAATTCTGACTGCACGTTACCGTAAATTTTTTGTTGATGAGTTGCTCCTTATTGCTGCTGTTGACGCGGCCGAAATCAATTGCCTTCCCGTAAACCGTTGCGTTTGCATTAGGAATGCCGGTAAATTTATCTTCCATGATAACCGTCGCAAAGTCGTCGCAATCGATGTCAATGAGCTGCGTTGCCTTTAAGACGGTGCGGTCATTAAAGGTCGTATAATCGGAGATACGGCTGATGAGCGCCTTTAAGGCGGAAAGCTCCTGATGTATAGCATTCCGGTCTTCCTCCGTGTTTGTGTCATTCGCCGCTTGCGTCGCCAGCTCATTCATGCGCTGCAGGGCGTCGTGTACTTCATTTAAGGCTCCGTCCGCGGTCTGAATGAGGGAGACCCCATCCTGCACATTGGCAATCGCCCGGTCAAGCCCGCGTATCTGCCAGCGCATTTTTTCGGAAATGCTAAGTCCTGCGGCATCGTCCGCCGAGCGGTTGATGCGATAGCCGGAGGAAAGTTTTTCCGAGGATTTTCGTTTGCTGTTCGCAGTGGAGTCCAACTGCCGTGTTGTGTTGGCAGCGGGCAGATTGTGAGTGACAACCATTGACATATCATTACCTCCATGTAAAGTGGCACAAACTGTGTCTGTCATCCTGACTATTGTAAGCGGTTAAGTTATATATGTATCGGCATTTTTCGCATTTTATTTAGGGTTTTAAGAAAAAACGCAAGTAGACAAATACAGCTGAATCTGCTAAAATAGGACTGATTGTTATTATTGCTATAATAAAAATAACATACAAATATTTCAATTTCTATCTTTTGAACTTAAATAGCAGGAACATGCTGTGAGGAGGATATCATGTATCATTGTCATATGTGCTTCTATCTTATCGGGCGCAAGAGCAGTCTGTTTGAGACGATTAAGGAAATGCCTGCGTTGGAAGCGTTCACACATGAGTTTTTTGAGAGTGACACTCTCAGGAGAGAGCTGGTAAAAAAAGCTGATGTGATAATAGCTGATTTGAGGGATGTGGACGCGGTGGAGACAGCGCGTTCTTTCGTTACATTAAAGAATCCTGAAACAGAACTGATCCTTCTCGCAGAAAAGCCGCAAGTCGTAGAGCTGCTGGATGATCCCGCTGAGATGTCGACGGATATTTCGAATATCTGGACCCTGCCGCTGTCTGTTTCAGAGACAAAGTTCTATTTTCTGAAATGGCAGCAGCAGTTAAGGGAGCGCAAGGACAGCTGGCAGACGGGCCAGTATCTGGAGGCATCGATCAATGGTACGCCGGATTTGATCTGGTTTAAGAGCAAAGACGGTATTCATGAAAAAGTAAACGACAGTTTCTGCAAAACGGTGAGCAAGACGAAGGAGCAGGTTCAGGGGCAAAGGCACGCTTATATCTGGGATGTGGAGCAGGATGACCCCGCCTGTATCGAGTCGGAGCGTATCGTGATGGAGCGGCAGGAAACGATTGTCTCGGAGGAAGAGGTTCTGACCGCTGAAAATACAAGGCTGCTCACAACTTATAAATCCCCTCTCTATGATTTGGACGGAAGCGTTATGGGAACCGTGGGTGTCGGCATTGACATCACGCAGGAGCGGGCTTATGCAAACGAGATTATTCGTAAAAACAGAGCATTGGAATCGCTGTTCATGTCACTGGACTGCGGCGTTCTCTGTCACACGGTGGACGGCTCGCAAATCATCAGTATTAACAAGAGTGCGCTCCAGATTTTAGGCTATGAAACGCAGGAGGAGATGATGGCCGACGGTTTCTTCATGATTGCATCTTCTGTGGTGGAGCAAGACCGTCCTAAGCTGGAAGAAAGTATCCGATCCCTGAAAAATGTGGGAGACAGTGTCAATCTGGAATACCGTGTGAAGCACGGGAGCGGAAAAATACTTCATATTCTGGGGAATATTAAGCTTGTGGAGGAGGCCGGAGAGATTTATTGCCAGCGCTTCCTTCTCGATTATACGGACCAGAAACTGAAGGAGGAGCAAAAGCAGCGTGAGAGCAAGCGCCGGCAGATGGAGATGATCCATGCGCTGAGTATGGAATATAATCTTGTCTGCTTTTTGGATCTGAATACGAAAATGGTGCAGCCGCTGCGCATGGGCGGTTGTGACAAAGGACTGCTGGATGATATTTTTTCGGGGAAGCTGCCCGCAGAGGAGTGCATCGGCCGTTACATAGAGGAGTGTGTCTATCCGGATGACAGGGAGGAGATGAGGTGCCTTTTATCTTGCGAAGAGCTGGAAAAAAAGCTTTCGGATAGGGAGATGTGCTACATAAACTACCGGACGATCTGCTGCGGCGGCACACGCTATTTTCAGGCAAAGGCAGCGCGTGCAGGTGACTGGAATACTTCACGCGGAGTTGTGGTGGGCTTTACCAGTGTCGATGAGCAGACGCGCGAGGAGATGGAGCAAAAGGCGGTACTTGAGGATGCGCTCTTCCAGGCCAACCGGGCCAGCAAGGCGAAAAGTGCGTTTCTTTCCAATATGTCCCATGATATCCGCACGCCGATGAACGCGATCATCGGATTCACCGCGCTTGCACTCACACATATTGAGCAGAAAGAGCAGGTAGAGGAATATTTAAAGAAAATAATGTCGTCAGGAAATCATCTGCTGAGCCTGATAAACGATGTTCTGGATATGAGCCGTATTGAGAGCGGGAAAATACATCTGGAAGAACAGCCGTGCAGCCTGCCTGACATTCTGCATGATCTGCGCAACATTCTTCAGGCGGATATTCATGCAAAACAGCTGGATCTGTATATGGATGCAGTTGATATCCGTCATGAAGAAATCTGCTGCGATAAGCTGCGCTTAAACCAGGTGCTCTTAAACCTGATGAGCAATGCCGTGAAGTACACATCTGCGGGCGGTATGGTAAGCCTGAAGGTGATCGAGCGCCCGGGTGCGCCGGAGGGCCATACCCAGTATGAGTTCCACGTCAAGGATACGGGTATTGGCATGACGGAGGAATTTGTCTCGCGGATTTTCGAGCCTTTCGAGCGGGAACGCAATTCTACGATCAGCGGTATTCAGGGAACGGGTCTTGGTATGGCGATCGCGAAAAATATTGTGGAGATGATGAACGGTTCCATTGAGGTGAAGAGCAAAGTGGGCGTCGGCACGGAATGCGTCGTTTCATTTGTGTTTCGTCTGGATTCGGAGGGGCGGGAGGTTCAGGCAATTCCGGAACTGAAAAATGTGCGCGCACTCGTGGTGGACGATGACTTTAACACATGTGACAGTGTTTCCTGTATGCTCCAGGAGATCGGGCTGCGGGCGGAGTGGACGTTATCAGGCAAGGAGGCGGTTTTAAGGACCCGCCAGGCAAAGATGCGCGACGACTGCTATTCGGTATACATTATTGACTGGCTTCTGCCCGATATGAACGGTGTAGAGGTGGCCAGGCGCGTCCGTCAGGAAATGGGAAAGGACGTCCCGATTATTGTTCTGACAGCATATGACTGGAGTGATATCGAGAGCGAGGCGAAGGAGGCCGGTGTGACCGCGTTTTGCAGCAAGCCTCTGTTTCTGTCTGAATTGCAGAACTGCCTGTATTCTATCGTGAACAAGGATAAGCAGGCTGCTTCCGGCTGCTTGGGGGAGATACAGCACACGGGACGGATTCTGCTGGCAGAGGATAACGAGTTAAACCGCGAAATTGCGGAGACAATTTTAGAGGAGGCAGGTTTTGAAATCGAAACGGCGGAGAACGGGCAGATTGCGCTGGAAATGCTGCAAAATGCTGTGCCCGGCTATTATCAGCTGATTCTGATGGATATCCAGATGCCAGTGATGGACGGCTATGAGGCGACGAGAAGAATCCGCGCGCTGGGCAACAGTACGCTGGCGTCAACCCCAATCCTTGCCATGACTGCAAATGCTTTTGAGGAAGATAAGCAGAGGGCTCTTTTAAGCGGCATGAACGGACATATCGCAAAACCCATCGACATCGAAAAACTGATGGAGATACTTGACGAGGTGCTCAGGACTCAGGAGAGGCCTGAACAAATAAAATAATTTTCCCTCTAATGTTTTTTGGTAAACCTCCGATAAATAGTTTAGAAAAAGCAATCAGGAAATATGCTTTTTACATTTCAGGGAAGAAAGGAGATGCCGTTATGCGTATAGATGCATATAATCAGGTGGCTGCGATCTATAAGAGCAGTAAGCCTGCCCGCACAAATACTGTGAAGAAAACCGGAAGCTTTCAAGATCAGCTGCATATTTCACAGGCCGGACGGGACTATCAGATCGCAAAACAGGCAGTCGCAAATGCTTCAGACATCAGGGAAGATAAAGTCGCAGAGCTGAAAACTAGGGTTGATTCTGGTAATTACAAGGTTGATGCTGGAGATTTTGCAAGTAAATTGTTAGAAAAGTACAACGAATTGTATTAAGAGAGGTATCGAACGTGGCAAGCTTGATGGATGACCTGGCACAGGTTTTGGAGAATGAGACAGTTGAATACCAGAGGCTGATCGATTTATCCGAGGAACTGCGAGAGGCATTGATCGAGTCCGACGTTTTGGCCGTAGAGCGTATCAGTGCGGGACAGGAGGAGGTCGCAAACGGGATTCAGAGTCTGGAGACAAAGCGTACGCGTATCATGAATGATATTGCGGTGGTTTTGAACAAAAAGCCGGAAGAATTAAAGATTTCCGTTTTGGAGGAGACCCTTGCAAACCAGCCGAAGGAGCGGGAAAGACTTGCCGCGGTTCGTATCGATCTGAAAGAGACGATGAATGAATTAAAGCGCATCAATCAGGCAAATCAGGCGTTGATTCATCAGTCTATGGAGTTATTAGAATTTGACCTTAATCTGTTTCGCAGCATGCGACAGGCTCCCGAGACGGCAAATTACAACAAGTCTGCCGTAAACACCGGGGATCTGCTCGGAAGTCGGGGATTCGACACAAAGCAATAACAGATAGGGGGAATGATGTATGGCTAACGGAATGGGTTCACTGTATATAGGAAGCAGTGGCTTACGTTCGGCACAGAACGCCATCAATACGTCTGCAAATAACCTTGCGAATGTAAATACGCCGGGTTATGTGCGTCAACAGATTGTTTTTGAAGATAAGCACTACAACACGTTCGGGCGGTCATCTGCCGGCCCGCTTCAGACGGGACTCGGAGTAGGAATTGGTGATATCGTCCATGCCAGGGATATTTTCTTAGACAAGAGATATCGTGTGGAGGCAGGGCGCATGTCCTACTACTCATCTTATTTTAGTGCAATTGACGAGGTACAGAGCTTATATCAGGAGTTGGAGGGAACGGCATTTAAGGATGTCCTGATGGGTTCCGGCAATGATCGGGATTCGAACGACAGTCTTTGGGCTGCGTTTGAGTTTCTGGCACAGGACCCTTCAGATAACGCGAATCAGAGTCTGGTTATAGAGCGCTCCAATCTGCTTCTTACCCGGGCAAAAGCAATTTATTCGAGTATATCCGCATACCAGTCAAAAATTAATATTCAGATTTCCAATAACATCGACCGTGTCAATGAGCTTGGTAAGGAGATTTATAAGCTGAATCTGGACATTCAGCGCATTGAGGCGGGCAAGGTGGAGACTGCCTACGATCTGCGCGATGCGAGAGATTTAGCGCTGGATGAGCTGAGCGGTCTGGTAAACATGTCCTACACCGAGGAGGCAAATGGCATTGTCAGTGTTACAGTGGAGGGCCAGTCCTTTATCGACGAGACTTGTTGCCATGAAATAGGCAAGAAGATTGACCGTGCGACAGGGTATGTGGACGCATATTGGCCTTATTTGTCGAATGAGGAAAACGGACATTACATGGACCTCTTCGATTTTTCGATACCGATCTCTTCCGAGAAAAATTCGGATATCGGTGAGATTAAAGCGCTTATTCAGGCGCGGGGCGATGGACTCAAAAACTTTGCATATCTGGAGGGCGCGGACCCGGAAATCTATGCAAATACCGTCGGCATGTCTGTCATGGAAGAGTCTGAGGCTCAGCTGGATGTGCTCATCCATGGCATTGCGAAGGCGATTAATGAAATTTTATGCCCGAATACAAGGGCAAGCTTTGAAGTAAGGACAGACAATGGTGACGGCACCTACACGATCACCAGCTATAAAAATGTTAAAGTACTCGACGAGGAGAGCTGCAGGCTTGGCTCTGATATGAAGATTCCGCCTGCAGAGCTGTTCACGAGAAAGGGTACGGAGCGTTATCAGAAGGTTTCGGACGTAAACGGAAAGACCTGGTATATATATAATGAAGAGGACATCTATGACTGTGAGACCGTGACTCTGGCCGGGCGGCAGTACCGCATCTGGGACGAGACGAAGGGTAACGGCACCGTGTCGACGACGGATTATAATGCAGACGGTACGATCAAACGCAGCTCAAAGGAGTGTCCTTATGAGCAGTGGACGACAAAGGACAATCAGAAATATGAGGAGAAGTTCATCGCCGGTAAGCTGTACTATGTATTTAATGAGGAGTACGGGCTGGAGACGGGTTCTCAGTACACGCTGGTGTCTCTTGGTGTCAACGATGATCTGGAAAACCAGCCGAGCCTGTTCCCGCATCTGACAAAGGACACCCACGAGATTGACTACGGTATGGGCGAAGAGCTTTCCAATATGTGGCGGACAAAGCTTTTGAAAATTTATCCGGGTTCCGAGGCGACCTTTACGTTTGGCGAGTATTACACGGAGATGATTGGCGGTATCGCGACGGCAGGCTCTACCTATCAGTCGACGGCTATAACGCTTGAAGATTCGACCAACGCACTGGACAACAAACGGCTGCAGATCACCGGTGTGTCCACGGATGAGGAACTGACGAACATGATTAAGTATCAGAATGCTTACAATGCGGCCAGCCGTTATATACAGACGGTTTCCGATATGATCGAGCTGCTTGTGACAGGACTGTAAAAAGGAGGGAAAAACTATGGCCAGTCAATTTTTCGGATTATCAATCGCGACCTCCGGATTACGTGCCTATCAGGCGTCTGCGAATACGGTGGCAAATAATATTTCAAATGTAGATACGCTTGGCTATACAAAGCAGATCACGAACATGAAGCCGAACAATGCGCTTCGCAGCTACACGGAGTATGGAACCTTAAGCGCCGGTGTGTCGGCAACCAGCGTTACACAGGTCAGAAGTGAATATTATGACAATAAATTCTGGCAGTACAGCGGCTACCAGGGAGAATATGATGAGAAGGTAAAGTATATGGACCAGCTCCAGACATATTTCCAGGATGACAGTACGATCAAAGGCTTTTCGACAATCTATGGAGATTTCTTTAGTTACATGGATGATCTTCGGGATTCGCCTGCAGATACATCCGTCCGCAACCAGTTTATCAGTGGGGCGAGAAAGCTGTGCAGCTATTTTAATACAATGTCGGACGGTCTTCTTAAAATCCAGGAGGATTTAAACGAGCAGGTCAAGACGACAGTGGATGCGGTGAATTCTATCGCGCAGAAGATCGCGCTCTTAAACGAGCAGATCAACGATGTGGAGATCAACGGCGCGTTTGCGAATGATATGCGTGACCAGCGGGCGCTGCTCGTTGACCAGCTCTCTACGATCGTGGCTGTGGAGGTTCAGGAGACGAAGGTTGTCAACAGCAACTATCCCGAAATGTACACCGGAGCGACAAATTATTCCGTAAAGGTAAACGGGCTGGAGCTGGTGGACGGCGATCACTACCGTCAGCTGGAGTGTGTTGCCAGGGAGTACAAGGATAATCAGAACGATGCGGAGGGGCTTTATGATATCCGCTGGGCGGATACGCTCTCTGATTTTGGCGCAACCAGCTCCATGGCTACCGGAAGCTTAAAGGCGTTGATGGAGCTTCGTGACGGCAACAACCATAACAATTTCAGCGGAAAAGTTGAGAGTACCTCGGGCAGGCAGGTAGTGATTACAAAGACAAACATCCAGTCTGAGGTGGGATTGAGTCTGCCAAACGAGGGTGTGATTACGATTGGCAATCGGGAATATGAGTATTCCTCCTTTACAATGACGACGGACCCCAGCGGCGAGACAAGATTTTCCTTTACAATCAGCTCGGATATTACGGGACTCGCATCCATGGCAGGACAGTCGGCGGCCGTCGGAACGTCGATTGATTTCAAGGGTATTCCTTACTATCAGTCACAGATGAACGAGTTTATACGAAACTTTGCAAAAGCATTTAACGATATTCAGCACAAGGGTGTTGATTTAAATAATAATCCGATGGGATCGTTTTTTGTGGCGGAAGATAAACTGGGCCACGAGCTTGATTTTTCGGAGGCAGGTGCCGCGACGCTGCGATCCAATTCCAACAGCTACTACCAGTTGACAGCGGCGAATTTTAAGGTGGCGGATGCATCGAAGGATCCGAATTTCCTGGCAACGGCGATCCGGCCGGATCTGGAAAACGGCGAGGGCAATCAGTCGCTTGTGGAGGAGATGCAGAAGCTTCAGAAGGATGTGCCGTTGTACCGCGGTGCCAGCGGCGAGCAGTTCCTTCAGACGATCTTCGGCGACGTGACGGTGGATGCGGAGGAATCAAAGCTTCTCTGTGACAACTACTCGATTATTGTGAATACGGTTGAAAAGCAGCGGACTTCGATTTCCGGCGTTGACGAGGATGAAGAGGCGCTTGACCTGGTGAAATTTCAGAATGCCTACAATCTCTGTTCAAAGGTTGTTCAGGTTTTGTCCGAGATGTATGACCGTCTGATCACGAGCACCGGAGTATAGGAAACCTGCCCGGGAGCGGAGGCGAACGGGCGTTACCCTGTAATAGGAGGAACAATACTATGATGCGAATTACAAATGGTATGATGATGAATACCACGAAGTTAAATATCAATAATAATAAAGTATCCGTAGACCGTCTGAATACGCAGATGTCTACTCAGAAAAAGATTACGAAGCCGTCGGATAACCCGCTGATTGCGATTAAGTCTTTACGTCTTTCCGCGACGCTGACTCAGATCAACCAGTATTACGGAAATAATATCAAAGATGCGAATGCATGGATGGATGTAACGGAGACTGCGCTGACAAACATGAAGGATGTTTTTACCGATGCATATCGTCTCTGTGTTAATGGTTCGACGGATACTTTGACCGAGGAAGACCGGCAGACAATTTTAACACAGCTTAAGGGTCTCAGCAACCAGCTCTATGCGGAGGCGAACGCGGATTACGCGGAGCGGACGGTGTTCAGCGGCTATAAGACAAATTCTACTGTGAGCTTCACAAACGCAAGTGAGGCGGCACTGGCGAAATATGCGATCACGGAGAGCCTGGATTATAAAAAGATCGAGACGTATACCTACTATGCAAATAAGCTTGACACGCCGACGATCGCAGAGGTAAATGATCCGGCGAATAATAAATGGGGCACACCCGCGGAGGAGATTTTGAAGCGGATGCGTCTTTCCTATGGCAAGCTGAGCAATATGAGCAGTCTTTCCTACAATTATGCGGTGGATACCAGTTCTAGTGCATCGAATGCAACGACAAATGGTAATGTGACAATTACGACGGATACGACGAATCTGACGGCGAATCCGCCCGTGAATCCGGCGACTACGCAGAGTTTTCAGTGGAGGACCCTGCAGAAGGACAGTGCGTTCACCTATCAGGCGGACAGCAACGGACAGATGACGGGTGCCACGTTTGAGGAGATGAACGGCTATACGATGAAAATCGCCAATGACGGAACCCTGAGCACAGATAATACGGATCTTAAAATATCGGCGAGGACGACGACACTCAATGGCGTCAGTACAAGGATTTCAACCTACAGTGATGAAAAAGGAAATATGGTCTTTACGACGCATGAGATGCTGGATGGCAACGGCGATGTTACCGGAGGCTTTATCATCGATGCACAGGGAAATAAAGTGAGTTATACCTGCGCCGGCGGAGCGGTATCTGATATCACAGATGCACAGGGAAACACGATTAATTCAAACATGCAGGGAGGAAATGTCATTGAGGTAAGAGGCAACGATTATGACGGTACTGCTACCCCGCCCACTGGTGTTTTAATGTCAGCGACTGCCAACGGAGGCGCTTATACGGTTACGACAAACGATAAGAATCTGACCACCAATTTGCAGGTTGAGTCGATGACTTCTCAGCAATTTGAGAAGTATTTATCCGATCTTGCGGCGAACCCGGATGTAGTTGGAGAAAAGTATAAGGATACTATCATCTACCTTCCCGACTCCGGTGAGTTGGTGATTGGCAAGAATCTTGCGCAGAATTTCACGTCGGAGTATGCGAGCTTTGAGGTTAATTACGAGAAGAATGGTTTTGCCAAGGGTGAGACACGCCCGGAAATGTATTTTAACTGTACAAACAAGTCTGACTCCAGTCCGGCGAACTGGATTACGTATACGAATTATGATGCGGACGGCAACTGGATCGCACAGGATATTAACTATGCGATTTCCGCCAACCAGGACATGAAGATTAACACGCAGATCCGCGACGTGGCGAACGCCGACTGCTTCCGCGATCTGGCGGAGCTGACGAATATCGTGCAGGAGACGATTGACGCGCACACGACTGTGGCCAATATCGAAGCGATGATGAAGTCCGGCGACTATCCGGGAAAAGATCAGCAGAATTATCTGAATGACTGTCTGGAAAAGGCGAAAAAGCAGATGTCATATCTGGACGATCATTTACAGAAGGTATTTGGCAGCCAGGTCAGTCATTTTGAGGGTTATCTGGGAAAGGTTAATCTTGCTATTACGGATCTCGGAAGCCGCGGAGATCAGCTTGCACTTGCGGAAAACCGCATGAGCAGCCAGAAGACCACGTTTACGGAGCTGAAATCCAACAACGAGGACGAAGAGCTTTCCGACGTAACGATCGATTATACTTCTGCGTTTACTGCGTTTCAGGCTTCCCTGCAGGCAGCGGGAAAGATCGATGATATGTCGCTGTTAGATTACCTGTAATGTAGTATATCAGAAGCAGAATGTTTCTGATATGCTAACGAGGGAAAATGCGAAGCATTTTCTCAAGTATACTTCGCAAATTCCAGTGAAGGTTATAAATAGCTGTAAAAGTTTGAAGAGGGGCGTTTTGCCCCTCGTTTTGCAAAAGGAGAATCATAGATCATGACGATTGAGACCAGATTATTTGGAACAGTTACGATAGAGGACGAAAAGCTGATCGTATTTCCCGACGGGATTATCGGCTTTCCGTACATGAAGAAGTTCGTGCTCATCCGCGATGAGGAGAACGAGGAGGCTGCCATCATGTGGCTGCAGTCGATGGAGGAACCGCAGTTTGCCATGCCTGTGGTGGAGCCGCATCTGGTGGTGAAAGGCTATAATCCGGTGGTGGATGACGAGCATCTTCTCCCGCTGGGAGGTCTGAAGGAGGAGAATACCTATTCGCTGGTGACGATTACGGTTCCTGCAAAAATCGAGAAAATGACTGCAAACTTAAAGGCGCCTATTGTCATTAATATGGAGAATAACCGCGCCGTACAGCTAATTGTGGAGGATGAATATGAGGTAAAGCATCCGATCTACGAGACCCTCAGGAAGCGGAAGGAGAGCATTGAATGTTAGCATTGACAAGAAAAAAGGGAGAGGCACTTGTGCTGAACAATGATATCGAAGTTACGGTATTGGAGATTCGCGGCGATCAGGTGAAGCTTGGGATCAAGGCCCCAAAACAGGTGCCGGTTTACCGCAAGGAGGTTTACCTCCAGATTCAGAAGGAGAATGAGGCGGCGGCCAGCGTTGAGAATCTGGCGGCCCTTAAGAAATTGATATAAGAACTTAATTTCGAAGCTATAAAGTTTACGGGTTCTGTGCCGATATAAAAAATAGCAACCCAACCAAAGCAGCAGATGATGGCCAGGTCTGCTGTTTAGCCTGTACCGGAAAGGCGAGTGTAACTATTGACAGGATCACACGGAGGTGACAGCTATGACTATGGAATCAATTCAGAATGCGGCTGCGACATATCAAGGAAGTGCGTTGGCAGCCGAGAAGGTAGCGACTCCAAAGGCAGTGGAAATCATACAGCCCGCGGAGGAACAGGCAGCGGCAGTAAAGCAGGCTGCAAATGAGACAGGAGACGGGAGACGGAAGGATAAAGTTGTCACGCCTGACAAGGCGTCCGACAGGTCTTTAAAGAAAGCGGTCGAGGAAATCAACCGCCAGTCGTCGAATACAGAGGCTATCTTTGGTTATCATGAGGGAACCAATCGTGTCACGATCAAGATTATGGACAAGGACACGAAGGAAATCAAAAAGGAATATCCTGCGGAAAAGACACTGGATATGATTCAGAAGGTGTGGGAGATGGCAGGACTTATGGTTGATGAGAAACGTTAATTCAAATATTTGAGGAGGTAATCACAATGCCCATTAGAATAACAGGAATGAATTCCGGATTAGACACCGAAGCGCTCGTTTCCGAGTTGGTGAGTGCGTACCGGAAAAAGACAGATAAATATGTAAAGGCTCAGACGAAGCTGACGTGGAAGCAGGACGCGTGGAAGTCTCTGAGCGCAAAAACCTACAGCTTCCGCAGCAGCTTGGATCAGATGCGCTTTTCTAAAAATTATCAGATAAAGAAAACATCTGTGTCCAACAGCACAAAGGTAACGGTGACGGCCGGAAATAACGCGGTCAACGGCAGTCAGAGCCTGAATATTACATCGCTCGCAAAGGCCGGATATCTGACCGGCGCAAAGCTGAGCAAGAATGGCAAGGCTGTGTCAAAGGATACGACGCTTGCTACTTTGGGATATACCGGAACCGGAAAGGTAAACTTAAACGGCAAAGAGATTCAGCTGGACGGCAGCATGACGATTAATGATGCGCTCAGCAGATTCAGCAGCGCGGGAGTGACGGCCAGCTTTGACGAGACGAACCAGCGCATCTACATCAGCTCCAAGAAGAGCGGCGCGGCAAGCGACTTTACGCTGGCGGCAATGGATGCGGACGGCCGGGAAGCGTTAAAGCAGCTCGGACTTTACACCGAGTCTTCGTCTACGACGGCGTTGTACAATCAGTACAACGATATTTACGAGGAATACAAAGCGGCGACCGGAGCCACGGACATGACCGGCATCGGCGCATGGCTGGAAGCTCAGGTGCAGCAGTACAACAAGTCCTCTGCGCTGATTTCCGAGGCGAATGGCGCACAGAGCTATTTACAGAAAGCGGCTGACTATAAAAAAGCGCTGGATACGATCAATAACAGCTCTTATACCGCACAGCAAAAAGAGCTGCTGGAGGATGGCTCGAAATTTGTCGGGGCGGACGGCAGGATCTATACGCGCAGCGCCACTCCTGACAGTAACGGAAAAACCTATTACACGGCTGACGGCGGCAGTACACCATATTATTTTGATACAAGGCAGGAAACGGTACAGGCAAAGGATGAGAATGGCAATCCGAAGGTAGACGCAAACGGGGATCCTGTTATGGAGACAAAAACCATACCAGTGTTCAAGGATGCTGCCGGGAATACTGTCACAGACGCGTCTACCGCCGACGAATATCTGAAAGACCAGGGTATCGATGCGGAAAAGATAACAGAGTACCGGAATGCACTCACGACGAAGGCCGGTTTTGAGGCAGCAGTGAAGGCAGAGGAGGATGCCGACAATAAGTTTTTGGTTGACCGCGCCGCTGCGTTGGTAGCGGATGGAATGAGTCAGGCAGACGCAGATGCGCAGGCACAGCAGGAGCTCGAAGAGAGCAGGCGTTACACAGACGAGACTGGCGCAACGCATAATTGGCGCAGCTTAAGTTATTTGAAAGACCAGATTGACAATCACGGTATGTCTGCGACTGATATTGAGGATGCTCAGACGAAGGTCAGCGGCGAGCAAGAGCGGGCGCAGGAGTTTGTGGAGGATCACGCACTGCTCGCGTCCTATGCGAGAGAGTATGCGAACGCGGTCGCTGCG
The DNA here is from genome assembly GCA_949132985.1 of uncultured Lachnospiraceae bacterium. Taxonomy (GTDB): domain Bacteria; phylum Bacillota; class Clostridia; order Lachnospirales; family Lachnospiraceae; genus W0P33-017. Next base: position 55,073 of record CASCGD010000001.1, on the reverse strand, counting down.
GGTGCAGGCAGCACACCGGCCGACATTGTGGCGGGACTTGCGGATGACCTCAAATTCGCGGTGGAGTCCTTAACCGCAGGCGGAGGCGATTACAGTGAGGGTGCTGTTCGCGTTGACGGCCAGGATGCAACCATTTACTTAAACGGCGCACAGTATACGTCCGACAGCAACACATTTAATGTCAATGGCTTAACGATTACCGCACTTGCGACCACGACCACGGAGGATGCCGTGAATCGAAGCAAGGATATGAGTCTGAGCGAGGCGGAACGGAAAGCGGCGCAGGCAGAACTGGACAGTTCTGCAATCACCATCACCACAGCGACCGACAATCAGGCGATTTACGATAAGATCAAGGATTTTCTTGGTGAGTACAACAACCTTATCAACCTGATGACCGGGTCCTACAACTCGGAGAAGACGAGCGAGTATGAACCTCTGACGGACGAGGAACGGGAGGCCATGACCGAGTCACAGATCGAGAAGTGGGAGGAAAAGGGTAAGAGCGGAATCTTACGCCGTGACGGCACGCTGAGTGCACTTATGAGCACTCTGACGACCGCGATGTCGAAAAGCTATGAGATCAACGGAAAGAAATATTCTTTATCATCCTTTGGTATCAAGACGCTGGGCATCCTGAATGCAGAGAAGAATGAGCACAATGCATACCACATCGACGGGGATATGGATGATGATTCCGTATCAGGAAATACCGATAAGCTGATGACGGCGATTATGGAGAATCCGGATGATGTCATTACCTTCTTCCAGTTCCTGTCGGATGATATATCCATTGACCTGGGCAAGAAGATGACCAGTACGCAGATGCGTACTTACGGAAACTTCTACAATGACAAGGAGATGGCAAAGGAGTACAGCGATTACACGACTACAATCTCCAAGTGGGAAAAGAAGGTTGCCGAAATCGAGGACAGCTACTATAAGAAATTTGCGGCGATGGAAAAAGCGCTGGCTACCCTGCAGAGCCAGTCCTCACAGTTAGCCGGTTTATTAGGATAATATGATTGCAAATCCCGGATGTATGGTGTATGATAGATACATCCGGGAAATTTCAGGGAGGAAACGGCAATGGCAAACAACAGCTACAACCAGTATATGCGCAGTAAGATTCTCACTGCTTCCAAGGCAGAGCTGACACTGATGCTCTATGATGGCGCCATCAAATTCTGCAATATGGCGATCCTCTGCATTGAAAAGAAGGATATACCGGGCGCCAACACAAATATTAAAAAAACAGAAGCGATTCTGGAAGAGTTTATGGCGACTTTAAATTATAAATATCCGGTGGCGAAGGAATTTAAGAGTGTATATGAGTACCTTCATGAGCGGCTGGTTGCAGCGAATCTGAAGAAAGACACTGCGATTTTAAATGAAGTTCTGGAACATCTGCGCGGCATGCGCGACACCTGGAAAGAGGTTATGCGTGTTGTAAATACGCAGAACTCGGCATCATCCGAATGAAACGGGAGAGATCATGCACGAAAAGGAATATTTGGAGCTTTTGATTCAGAGTCTGAAAAAGAAGCTTCTGATACTAAATAAATTATCTGTTCTGAATCAGGATCAGCGGGCCATCCTGCAGGATGAAAACTCCGATCCCGATGCTTTTGAGATCAATGTGAGGGATAAAGAGGACCTGGTTAAGCAGATTATGGCATTAGATGCCGGCTTTGACGAAGTGTATGCACATATCAAGGCGCTTATGGAAAAAGACCACAGCGCTTACGAAACGCAGCTCGACGAGATGCGGGAGCTGATCCGTCAGATCATGGCGCGGGATGCATCGCTTCGCGCGGAGGAGAAACGCAATTACGCACTGGCTCAGCGCAAATTTTTGAGTGTGAAAAAGCAGGTGCGTGAGGTGAAGGCGAGTCAGAAGCTGGTAAATAACTATTACCAGAATATGATGAAGCAGAGCCGTTTTACGCCTCAGTTTATGGATAACAAAAAGTAAGAAAATTTACTTTTTGCTATAAAGTATCGGAGATTCCCTCCGATATACAGTACAACAAGACAACAGAGAAAAAATCTCAGTTGTAAAAATCATCAGGTAGTGGCAAGGATGCCACACTCAAAATCAAGGAGGAAATATTATGGTAGTACAGCACAACATGCAGGCAGCCAATTCCAACAGGCAGTTAGGTATCACAACAAGCGCACAGGCAAAGTCAACCGAGAAGTTATCTTCCGGCTATAGAATCAACCGTGCAGCTGACGATGCAGCAGGACTTTCCATTTCTGAGAAGATGAGAAGCACCATCCGTGGTTTGGAGAGAGCTTCAACAAACGCTCAGGACGGTATCTCCTTAGTACAGACCGCTGAGGGCGCTCTGAACGAGACCCATTCTATCTTACAGCGTATGAACGAGCTTGCAACTCAGGCAGCGAACGATACCAACACCACAGTTGACCGCAACGCGATCCAGATGGAGATCAACCAGCTGGCATCCGAGATCGATCGTATTCAGTCTACCACCCAGTTCAATACCATGAACCTGCTTGACGGCAGCTTCACAAACAAGAACTTACAGGTTGGTTCTCTGTGTGGACAGAAGATCGAGATTTCTATTGCACAGATGAATTGTAGTAATCTGTTTGGCGGTGCACTTTCCAGCGTTACTGTGAATGTAAAGACTACTAGCGCTAAGGTAGATGCTGCTGTCAGCCAGCTGAAGGTTTCCAGCTTCTCCAGCGCCGGTGCAGCAATGTCTTACATCCAGAAAGCGATTTCCATCGTTTCTAACCAGAGATCCGCACTTGGTGCAGTTCAGAATCGTCTGGAGCACACCATTGCAAACCTGGATACCACTGCTGAGAACACCACAGCTGCTGAGTCTCGTATCCGCGATACAGATATGGCAAAAGAGATGGTTACTTTCAGCAAGAATCAGATTCTTGCACAGGCTGGTCAGTCTATGCTTGCACAGGCAAATCAGTCAAACCAGGGTGTTCTGTCTCTGTTAGGCTAATCTTAACGATGTCTACCATGTGGGGGTTTCCCTGCAACAAAAAGGAGCCGCATGCGCGGCTTCCTTTTTTGTGCATGGAGGTGTATTTCGAGTGCGAAAAAGCAGGCACGTGAGGTGAAGGCGAGTCAGAAGCTGGTAAATAACGATTGCCGGAATATGATGAGGCAGAGCCGTTTTACGCCTCAGTTTATGGATAACAAAAAGTAAGAAAATTTACTTTTTGCTATAAAGTATCGGAGATTCCCTCCGATATACAGTACAACAAGACAACAGAGAAAAAATCTCAGTTGTAAAAATCATCAGGTAGTGGCAAGGATGCCACACTCAAAATCAAGGAGGAAATATTATGGTAGTACAGCACAACATGCAGGCAGCCAATTCCAACAGGCAGTTAGGTATCACAACAAGCGCACAGGCAAAGTCAACCGAGAAGTTATCTTCCGGCTATAGAATCAACCGTGCAGCTGACGATGCAGCAGGACTTTCCATTTCTGAGAAGATGAGAAGCACCATCCGTGGTTTGGAGAGAGCTTCAACAAACGCTCAGGACGGTATCTCCTTAGTACAGACCGCTGAGGGCGCTCTGAACGAGACCCATTCTATCTTACAGCGTATGAACGAGCTTGCAACTCAGGCAGCGAACGATACCAACACCACAGTTGACCGCAACGCGATCCAGATGGAGATCAACCAGCTGGCATCCGAGATCGATCGTATTCAGTCTACCACCCAGTTCAATACCATGAACCTGCTTGACGGCAGCTTCACAAACAAGAACTTACAGGTTGGTTCTCTGTGTGGACAGAAGATCGAGATTTCTATTGCACAGATGAATTGTAGTAATCTGTTTGGCGGTGCACTTTCCAGCGTTACTGTGAATGTAAAGACTACTAGCGCTAAGGTAGATGCTGCTGTCAGCCAGCTGAAGGTTTCCAGCTTCTCCAGCGCCGGTGCAGCAATGTCTTACATCCAGAAAGCGATTTCCATCGTTTCTAACCAGAGATCCGCACTTGGTGCAGTTCAGAATCGTCTGGAGCACACCATTGCAAACCTGGATACCACTGCTGAGAACACCACAGCTGCTGAGTCTCGTATCCGCGATACAGATATGGCAAAAGAGATGGTTACTTTCAGCAAGAATCAGATTCTTGCACAGGCTGGTCAGTCTATGCTTGCACAGGCAAATCAGTCAAACCAGGGTGTTCTGTCTCTGTTAGGCTAATCTTAACGATGTCTACCATGTGGGGGTTTCCCCGCAACAAAAAGGAGCCGCATGCGCGGCTTCTTTTTTGTCGTTTCACGTATAGGCATTGTAGTATAGTAAAGCATGCTTACGGGATATATTTGTAAAATATCAAATCCCCGCAACATCAAAAACCGTGGTCAGGATCACCGGGAAGCTGTGCTCCGCCCGGATTTTTTCATATCCGCTGGCGGCAATGGCGCGGCGTTTCTCGTCATGGGCAAGATAGTAGTCAATCTTTTGCAGCAGATCCGCCTCATCTTCATAGTAGACGAAATCCTCATCGGATGTGAAATGCATGAGGAAATCACTCTGGAAATTGGTGAGCAGAAACCCTCCGCAGCTCATGATATCCATGCAGCGCAGCGGGATACCGGACTTGATGCTTCGCAGGGAGATGTTCAAATTAATGCGGCTGTCATGGAACACATAGGGCATTTCCATATAATAGTCGACGGGACCGAAATTTTTGGCTCCTGCAACGACAGCTCCGGGGTCCCTTGTGAATAATTTCAGTGAAAAGCGTGCGGACACGGCGGATAGAAGCTGCATACGCTCTATGGAGGTCAGCTTGCGGTTGATGTAGTAGTCGGCGTAGACATTTGCCAGCGTTTCCACGCCGTCCGCATGATTTTTATACGGCTCGGCGCGGTGGAGTGCCTCTATGACAGCGGGAGTCAGCATTTCCTCGATAAAGTTGTAGCCCGAAATCCGCAGCTGGGCCTGCATCACACTGTCAAGATAGCCCTTTGTATATGCGTCAAGCTTTTCATACATGCGGTCAAAGAGGTTATGCTCCTCGTTGTAGAGACTGCCGACAAAGGAGACCTCCGATGCAAGCCGCTTTGTATCGTGAGGCTCGTCCATAAGAACCTGAATCATTTGTGCATTTACAGGGAGTGTGGAATAATAGACGGTGGGGATACCGCCGTTTTTCAGCTTTTCGTAGAGCGTGTAGTCAAACAAAAAAACATAGTTCGTCGGATAGGCAATGCGGTAGGAATAGAGCTTGACAAAGGGGCAATCGTATACAAGGGAGATGTATTTTAAACCGTGCCGGTAAGCCGCCTCTGCGAGAAGCGGATAAAAATTGTAAGAGATACAAAAGTCTATGCGGGAGGCTTCACAGCATTTGTCAAAGGCAGCCGAAAAATCGTCACTGGTGCGTTCACTGTAGTCGGGATGAAAAAATTTAACAACCTGAAAGCCGAAATCGTGCTCCAGCGAATAACACAAATCTTTTCCTTTAAAGCAGGGCCAGTCGAGATATAATACGTTCATTTAAAATCCTTTCTATAAAAATGATATTAAGGTATTTTCTGTTTCATCCCGCGAGGGCCAAATGTTCCGTTGCTTGCAGCGCGGTATTTGGTTGTACGATCAGCAAAAACAGAAATAAAAACGGCGGGGACAGAAAACGGATCAAAAATGTCATGTGAGCAGCGAGGCAAAGGCGAGCTGCAGCATCTGAGCAAGCCGAATGGGGTAAGTATGATGCGCCCGGACATATTCATAACCGTTTCTGGCGATTTCTTTTCGTTCTTTATCGTGCGTCAGATAATAGTGGACTTTTTCATCCAGTTCTTCAAAGCTCCCGTAGCTTTCCAGAAATTCTCCTGCCGGGAGCAGCTCGGGCAGCTCGCTCTGATAGTTTGTGATGCAGAATCCACCGGAGCCTAAAATATCCCAGATACGTAAGGAAAGACCGGAGCGAATGGATTTTGCCGTGAGGTTCAGATTGATTTTCGATTCGTGGAAAACAATCGGCATCTCGGTCAGAGTTTTTGCAAATCCGCAGTTTTTCAGCTTCGGATAAGCCGACGTGTCGCTTCCGGTGTAAACGGAGAGGGGATATTTTTCGGAGAGCAGGCGCATGATGCGGTCGCGCTCCAGAACCGTGATTTTTGTTCCGATATAGAGCTGCGCAAGTGTGGCGCGGTCTGACAGGAAGCTTTTGCCCGGCAAACGGTAAAAGCCGGGAAAATGAGCGATAAAATCAGATATAATCCGGTCGGAAAGCACCTCTTCAATAAAGAAATAGCCGTAAATTTTCAACTGAGCTTCCATCAGTCCATCCAGATATCCTTCCAGATATGCAGGTGGATCTGTCAGATGGTCATAGGCGCATTTTTCTGTGTAGAGCGAGCCGATAAAAGAAACCTCGGAAACAAAACGGGATTTAACTGTGCGTGAAGTTTTTGCCAGCAGGCTGTCCTTCTGGCTGACATTCGTAGCAAGGGGCAGATGAAAAACATGGCCGGGGTTAAGCGGGGCAATCTCCTCAAAAATTGCCCTGTCAAATACAAAGATACGGTTTGTATCATACGTGATGGATGTAGTGTAAAGCTCCATAACCGGAGAATCCACTGTCCAGCAAAGATAGGGCAGCTTAAAAATGTGGCATACCTCGGCGACTACCGGGAAAAAATTGACGCTGAATACAAAGTCAACAGGATGCGCCAAAAGATAGTTGCTGACCAGTCGCGTGCAGTCGGAGGGTAGAAGGTTTTTCTGACGTATTTCGTTTGTAATCTCAAAAATTTCCAGACCAAGCTCTTCAAACCCTGCGATGATGTCCGGCTCGCAGATGCTGCCGTATCGGTAGAATAGTAATTTCATGTCGGCTGTTCCTTCCCAGTTATAATTTTGTACAAAGTAAAGAATAAGAGTAGTGTTTTCCATCGGAAATTGTTATACTGTTACTGTAAAATCGTATCATTACCTTACATTAAAATCAAGGAAGAATCAAATGGGACATATACTTTTTTTTCAATGGCACTCTTTCTTAAATCCCGGAATTGAAGCGGCCTTAAAGAAATTGCGGATGGAATATGAAACCTTTTTTTATCAATTTTCGGACTGGGAGGCAGACGAAGGGTTTTTAGAGCAGTTCGCCGGAAGGCTTGAGGGCGGGAACTACCGGATGGTGCTGTCGGTTAATTTTTCTCCGCTCATCGCGCAGGTATGCCGGGATAAGGGGATAGTGTATGCGGCGTGGATCTACGATTCGCCGATTCATATCCGCCGACGGGAATCGCTGTATTATGAGACATCGCACTTGTTCTGCTTTGACCGCAGGCAGGCGCAAAATTATCAGATGCAGGGGGTTCATGCGTATCATCTGCCGCTGGCGGCGAGTCCGAAACAGTTTTTAAAAAACCAGATCTCGGCGGCGGACCAGGAAAAATATGGGGCACAGGTCTCGCTGGTGGGAAAACTCTATAAAACGGATTATGCATATTACAGCGGGCCGCTAAATGAATACCAACGCGGATTTCTGGAGGGTATTTTAAAGGCACAGGGCAAGGTGTACGGGGCATACTTTCTGCCGGAGCTGCTCACGGACGAATTGCTCGGAGGCATGAACGAGCGCTACAGACAGGCGTCCGGCGGCACCGCCTCCATCACAAAAGAAGAGCTGGAATTTATGCTTGCCTGTGAGGTGACGGGCCGGGAGCGCTACGTGGCTTTGGCGGTGCTCTCAAATCATTTCAGGGTAAAATATTATTCCAATGAAAAAGACGGGCGCCTGGAAAAGGCGGAATACATGGGGTACGCCGATTATAACCGGGAGATGCCGAAAATTTTCCGTCTCAGCGGCGTAAATTTAAACATCTCGCTTCGGACGATTCAGACGGGTATCCCGCTTCGTGTGCTGGATGTGCTGGCGTGCGGTGGATTTTTGATCAGCAATTACCAGGAGGAGCTTGCCGAATATTTCCGGCTGGGCGAGGAGCTGGTGACCTACGGGGATCTGGAGGAGCTTGTCTATCTGACGGATATCTATCTGAGGGACGAGTCCCGAAGAAGACAGATCGCGCGGTGCGGACAGGAGCGGGTCCGCAAGGATTTCACGTATGAAAAGGCGCTGAAGGAGATTTTTCAGACGTTGTCAGGAGATTAAAAGCTATGATGAATGTGATGATCGTTACAAATTCCGGATATTTAAAGCCTGCGGTTGTGATGCTCTATTCGCTTTTTTTGCAGGAGCAGGGGGAAGTGTCCGTCTATCTTCCTTATGAGGATTTAACACGACAAGAGTTAGAGGGACTATGCCGGTTTGTGGAATCTTTTCCGGGGAAACAGCTGATACCGCTGTATGTGGGCACGTCGTTTAAGGAGGAGGTCGCATCGAGAAACGGTATTTTGGTGGAAACCTATTACCGGATTATCGGGTGGGGGATGCTTCCGGCGGAGGTTGAAAAAATCCTTTACCTCGACGTGGATATGGTGATTCAAAAGCCCCTGCAGACGCTTTACGGGACAGATATGGGGGATAAGCTGTTTGCCGTCTGTGAGGATATATTTGGCAAAATAAACGGATTTTACGAGGGAAATAAGCGTAGGCTTTCAATTCCTGCAGAGGGAAACTATTTCAATGCGGGTGTCATGCTTGTCAATGTGCGCGGGCTGCGGGAGACGGGTGAGGTTGAAAAAATTTTAAAGAGGGTGTACGGGCATTTCGAACGCTACGAGTACAACGATCAGGACGTTCTAAACGAGATGTATCAGGAGCGGCTGATCTATGTGGGCTGGGACCAGTACAACTGTCCGCCCGCTTGGTATTATCTGAATCGGCAGTCCGCCGCACAGGGGACTCTTGACTTTGCCGACTATGACCAGATCCGTGATTTTCAAAAGGAACCGGAGCAGTTTGCGGCAGATTATCTGAATCTGACAGAGCAAATTGCAGGAGGGGCGGCGATTATTCATCATCTGGCGGATACGAAGCCCTGGAAGGAGGATCGCAGGGAGGGCGGCGTATACAAATATTTTGACAGATGCTACTACGCGCTTGAGCTTGACGCGCTGCGGGCATATGAGCAGGCTGCGGGGCAAGTGGCGGGGGAGCCGTCTACGCCGGTTCTTTTTTATTATGGCGTGCGTTACTGCTACAATATTTTAAATGATATTTTGGGTCAGTTCGAGCTGGCGCTGAGGAGGAGAGGTGTGCGCACCCTTTCCTATGACGAACAGGAGGAGGGCGTGAACGGGCTGACACGCTTTATGGGAAGACGTTTTCGGGCGGTCGTCGGTATACAGAGCTATCTTTTTTCCGTTTTTTTAAAAGACTCCGGGATGTTTCTGCACGATAAAATTTATGCGCCGAAATTTAACTTTGTGCTGGACCATCCGATCTGGCTGAAAAATCAGCTGTCGCAGCTGCCGAAGGATTGCTTTGTTTTGACGCATGATGTGCATTATCAGGATTTTATAGAAGCTTTTTACCCTCAGGTGCCGGGAAGCGTACTGTTTCCCCCGGCGGCTAATGAAAAGAGTCTGTGCGGCCGCCCGGTTTCAGAGCGGGTATACGATGTGGTGTTTATCGGAACCTATGGGAATTACAGGGACAAATGCGGACAAATACTGGAATGCAGGCCGGGGGTGCGCCATCTGGCGGCAGCGTATTTGCTGACGATGAAAAAACGGCCGGAGCTGACGGCGGAGGATGCGTTGCACGAAACGCTGCAGGGGCGCGGGATCACTGTGACAAAGGAGGAGTTTCTGGAATTGTTTTTTCAGATGAAGCCGGTGATTCAGGCGATTATGTACTATTATCGGGAAAAGGCAGTTCGGACGCTTCTTGAGGCGGGCATTTCGCTGGAAATCTGGGGAGAGAGCTGGCAAAGCTCCCCGCTGGCGGATCATCCGCTGCTCGCGATTCATCCCGACGTAACGCCGGAGGAGAGTTTTGGCGTATTGGGGAACAGCAAACTGTCGCTGAATATTATGGCGTGGCATAAGGGTGGATTTACGGAGCGTCTGGCAAACAGTATGTGTGCGGGGGCGGTTGTGGTGACGGATCGGACGACTTTTGAAGATGGTGTGCTGTGTGAAGGCGAAAACATTGTGATGTTTGACTTGAAGGAGCTGGAAAAGCTGCCGGAAAAAGTGGGCGGGCTGCTTCGGAATATGGCACAACTGGAACGGATCGCCGAAAACGGAAGGCATTATGCGAGGCTTGCGCATTCGTGGGATCGGCGCGCGGAAGAATTTTTATATCTGCTGGATGAGATTGGTTAGGAGAACAGGATGAGTACACGAATTTATGTGATGACGCACAAAGCATTTATTCCCCCGGATAATCCGGTTTATGTTCCGCTTCATGTGGGGCGGGCGGGGAAATCCGATTTGGGCTATCCCGGGGATGATACCGGGGAGCACATCTCGGATTTGAACTGCTATTATGGCGAACTGACAGGACTTTACTGGCTGTGGAGGAATCTTGATTTTGACGGAAATATCGGAATCTGTCATTACAGGCGGTTTTTTGTGGATGAAAACCGAAGGCTTTTGGGTGAAGCAGATTATGAGCGGCTGCTGTCGGAGCATGACGTGATTACCTCAAAGGCGATGTATATCGATCAGCCGTATCGCAGCTATTTTGGCGAGGCGCACAATATTCATGATCTGGAGCTGGAGGGTGAAGTTATCCGTGAGCTTTTTCCGGAGGACTATCCGGTGTTTGAGCAGGTGATGGACGGCAGAAAGCATTATTTCGGAAATTTGATGGTGACCTCAAGAAAGCTGTTCGATGCCTACTGTGCATGGCTGTTTGCCATTTTTGCGGAGCTTGGCACGCGGATTGACGTGAGCGGCTATGACGCGTACCACAGAAGAGTGTTCGGCTTTCTCTCGGAACAGCTTTTGCTGGTGTGGGTCACGGCGCGGGGTTTAAAGGTTTACGAGAGCCCGTTTCGCATCACGGATGAAAAGGCGGAGACGCAGGAATTAAAGCTGGCGGTGGGTCAGCTGCTGAAACAGAAGAAGGTTACGGAGGCACGACAGCTTTTTTATGAGATCTTAAAGATACGTCCGGATATCCGGCTGGAGCACTCGGATCTTTTAGGTGAGATTCCGATTATCGAGCTGATCCTATATATTTGCGAGTGCGAACAGCAGCACGGGATTGCAGGAATGCTTGACTTTTCCACAAATCTGCGGGAGCTTGTTGCCCATGTGAGAAGGGTGCGTAAGATGCGGCAAAGCGGCGGAGCGCCCGGGGAGGATGCACGGAATTATCTGAAAGATACAAAGGTTTCGGATATTATGATGGAGGTTTTGGCGAGAAATGGCGAGTAAAAGAACGCGCACGCTCGATATTGTGGTCCCGCTTTCCGGGAAGGGTGGTGTAGAAAATGTGATCGATAAGACGGCGTGTTATCTGATGGAGCACGGCTGGCAGGTTCGTGTCGTGCAGATGGTGTATAACGGGCCTGCGTGGCTGAGCGAAAGTGTTCCGTTCTATCCGCTTCGTAAGGCAAAGGTGAACGACATATTGAATTTTATTCCGATGTATGCGCAGTTCATGGGACAGACGTATGCGCCGGATATCGCCGTCGGGGCGCCCTGGCCGTATATGGCTCTCGCGGTGCGCAAAGCACTGGAGCAGCTTGATGCCCGCACAAAGGTTGTTGCATGGGTTCACGGGCCTCTGGAGATGTATAAAAAGTATGAGGTTGGCGGCGCGGAATGCCTGGGCTTTGCGGATAAGATATTTGTGCTCAATGAGCGGACGCGCAGGCTGCTCGGAAAGCTGCTCCCGCAGGTCCCCGCAGAGCTTGTCCGCAATCCGGTGGATTTTTTAAAGTGCAGAGAGATTGTACCGGAGCATCATCGATGCCTGCTTTTTGTCGGGCGGCTCTCGGAGGAAAAGAGGGTTTCGCTGATTTTGGAGGCGGTCGCCGCAAGCGACGGATGGCGGATAAAAATCATTGGGAACGGTCCGGAGCGCACAGCGCTGGAGGAGTATGCCCGGCAGGCAGGACTGGCAGACCGCGTTGAATTTCTGGGCTGGCAGAGCAATCCGTGGGAGCATGCACAGGGGGTTGATGCGCTCGTAATGGCATCAGAGTATGAGGCGTTTCCGCTGGCGGCAATCGAGGCGATGGCCTGTGGCCTTCCGGTGTTTTCCACACCGGTTGACGGTATTGTGGAACTGATTCGGCCCGGGGAGAACGGTTTTTTATTTGAGAGGGGAAACAGCGGGGCGCTGGCGCAGCTGTTAGATTTGTATGCGCAGGGAAAGCTCCCGCAAGTGGATGGGGATACGTGCAGAAAATCGGTTCAGGCGTATGAAGCAAAAAGGGCGCTGTCGGATCTCACATGCAGTCTGGAAAGTATGCTCGATAAGCTTTCCGTCATCATCCCGTGTTATAACGTGTCGGATTGTCTGACAGAATGTCTTGAAAGCATTTTCAGTCATGATACAGATATAGAACTGGAGGTTATATGTGTAGAAGACAGATCGACAGACAATACACTGGAAATTCTTTTGGAGTGGGAGAACCGTTATCCACAGCAGCTGATGGTGATTCCGCTGCAGGAGCACTGCGGGAGGGACAAGGCAAAGGAGGTCGCGCTGCAGTATGCGACCGGAAATGTGGTCTTGTATATTGATGCGAATGAGGCGCGTGCACAGGATGTGATGCGGCAGGCGTTGGGTGAGATATGCGGATAAAGGTAATGGAGGGAATATGTCGGTAAAAGTATCGGTAATTGTTCCGGTGTACAATGCAAAAAAGTATGTGGAGGAATGTCTGACAAGTCTGGTAAACCAGACGCTGGCAGCAGAGGAAATCGAAATACTGGCGGTGGATGACTGCTCAACGGATGGCAGCCGGGCGATTTTAGAGCGGTATGAAGAGACTTATCCGCAGATTAAGGTATTGTGTACGGAGAAGAACAGCGGGCCGGGCGGGGCCAGAAACGTAGGGCTTCATGCGGCGCAGGGAGCGTATATCGGGTTTGTGGACAGCGATGACGCCGCAGTAGCGACGATGTTTGAGCGGATGTATGAAAAGGCATGCGAAGGAGATTTTGATATTGTGGACGGCGGGATCTATTATCAGGGAAAGGATTTGGCGATGGTTCACACCGCGGATGCGGATACGGGCGAGCAGGACGATGAAAAGCGCTCCCACAATATTGTGAGCGGAGGATATCTCATGACACGGCTTTTTAAGCGAAGCTTTTGGGAGAAAAGCGGACTGCGGTTTCGGGAAGAGGTTATTTTAGAGGATATGGAGCCGCTCATGTATTTCTATGCCACGGCAAAGCGCGTTGGTAATGTGAAGGAGGTCTGCTACGTTTACCGGGATACGGTCGGATCGGCATCGAAAGAAGTGGATTACGAGAAGTATCAGAGAAACGCATCGAAGGCGATCCGGGCTGTTTATGAGAGGATGTGCGGCCTTTCCTGCTATGAGGGAATCCGGGATGCCGTGGAGTACACCATCATCCAGCTGTATTCCTATGCGTTGAACCAGTGCCTTATGCAGAAGAATAAACGGGATCATGCACAGATTTTGCAGAGACAGAAGGCACTTGCCGGGCTGCGGAAAAAATATGTAACCGGTGGTTACGATAACCCTTACGTTAAGGTTAAAATATCGGAAGCCGATATACAGATCATGGAGTTAAACGACAGGAACTCGGAGCAGCTGTTGGAACTGGTGAATCCTGCGTAAAAGCTGCTTTGAGATGACAGAGGCGCGGCGTGACATGACAGGGTAATGAAGCATAACAGAAAGGGTATCTGAACGGATACGGCGAAGCAAAGACAGGTGGAACATGACAAATGGAGGGAAAGAAAAGGCAGCCGGACTGTGGGCACAGACGAGGGCGCTGCACAGGCAGATTTTTAAGGGACTGAAAAGATCGGATTTATCCGGGGTGGTGGAGTTGCTGAGAGAGTGCCAGTCCATTGCGATTGATACAGGCAACTATCTGGAGCGCTATGCATCGGAGGATGTGAAAGAGCTGGTGCACGTGCTGGAGGCATATTGTGAGCAGGTCTACCGGATTTCTGTTTCGTCCGGGGATGCGGCTTCATGTCCGGCGCATGAAGTCGGAAAAATTCTGGAGGATTATTTTAAGAGGGTAAGCGAGGGCATCCGGGCGCTGCATACGCGCACGGAAATTGTTTTTTTGCCGTATAAAATGAGTATGTGGGATGCGCTTGAGTCGATCTGGCGCGCAGCGGTGCAGGACGGACGATGTGATGTGTATGTAGTGCCGATTCCCTATTGTGACCGGAATGCGGATGGGTCGGTGAAGGAGTGGCATTATGAGGGAGGCTCCTTCCCGGTGGATGTGGTGGTTACCGATTACGGGAAGTACTCGATCGAGGAACATCGGCCGGATGTTGCGTATATTCACAATCCTTATGACGGGTATAATCTGGTGACGTCTGTCGCGCCGGATTATTATTCGCCGGAACTAAAAAAATATGTGAGAAAATTAGTCTATGTGCCCTATTACTATGCAGGTCCGGTGCTCTCGGATCACCAGAACAGTCTGGCGTCGCTGCACAATATGGACCGGATCATTCTGCCGGGAGAGGCTGCCGTCGATGCGATGGCAGTGTATCAGCCGAGAGAAAAGCTGTTGCCTCTTGGCTCGCCGAAAGTGGACCGGATGTTTTTGATGGACGGGCACGGAGAGATACCGAAGGAGTGGAAAGAGCTGGCCAGGGGACGAAAGGTTATATTATATAATGTGGGACTCTCCCCCATGCTTCAGGGCCGGTATCGCTCCATCGAGAAGATGCGTTCCGTATTCAATGTGTTTAAGGAACGGAGGGATGTGCTTATCTGGTGGAGGCCGCATCCGCTGATAAAAGCAACCTTGCATGCAGCTGCCCCGGAGCTTGTGGCCGCGTACGGAGAGCTGGAGAAGGAGTTTTTGCTGGAACGGATCGGGATCTATGATACGGGGCCGGACAGCAATTTTGCGGTGGCATCAACGGATGCCTTTATCGGGGATTACTCGTCGATGATCTATATGTTCGGCATGACCGGAAAACCGATTTTTTATTTGAACCAGCGGGTTCTGGCGGAGAGGAGGGGGCCTTCACATGATATGATGATGAAGGACTTCAACGTGGATGAGGATGGTAATCTCCGGTTCATTTCTGAGGAGTACGGTCTTATGTGCCGCTTGTATATAGAGACAGGAAAAATTGAGGTAATAAAGGAAAAAGTCAGAGATAATGTGATCTGGAAAGAGAAATCCTGTTGCCGGGACGGGAAATTTGTTTGGTCGGCTGCGGAGGATGGGCAGAGCATCATAAAGCAGGAGGAGGGGACGGATGTCCGCTGGGTTTATAATGATTTCCCGGAGGGGTTTTATCCGTTTTTGAGTTCGTTTGTCGGTGGATGCAGTGTCTTTTCTTATCTGATTCCGATGGGGGAATGGATCTATCTGTTTCCGGGTACGGCAAATATGGTGTTAAAAATTCACAGGGACAGCGGTGAAATCAGACGATGCTGCTGGAAGCTGCCCTATGCGGAAGGGCAGCGAAAGGGGACGGCGTTTACATGGCCCGGAAATTATCTATGTGCGAAAAAGTATGATGAATATACGATTGCCGCCGTGACGGCATACGATTACAGTGTTTTATTGATCGACACAAAAACAGATCAGGTCAGAATTTATCAGTGTTGTCTGTCTGATAAGGATTTTGAGACATATGCGCAGACATCTTTAATGCGAGCATGGTGTGAGGGCGGAATTGTGTGTGAGGATGGAATCAGCTGCTGTCTGAATGATTTTCTGGATGCTCTGGCAGGAGAGCGGGAATGGCCTGAGAATAAGCAGTGGGAACTGTTTGCAGGTGAAATAAATAATTCCGACGGTACCTGCGGTCAAAAGGTGTATGATTGTATTATGAAGGAGTTAAAGGAGGAAGACAATGCTGCAATTTGAGGATTCTTTTTTTGAGGGAGAGACACGGCATGATTTTTTTATCGAGCCGATGATGAAGCGGGCATGGGCGGCAAGCATGGAGGTATTGGCGGAGATCGACCGCATCTGTAAAAAGCATGGGATTAAGTATTTTGCATACTGGGGCACGCTGCTGGGGGCGGTTCGGCATAAGGGCTTTATTCCGTGGGATGATGATATTGATATAGCTATGCTGCGGCCGGATTATATGAAATTCATGCAGGTGGCTCCGGAGGAATTTCAGAAGCCATTCGAGCTGATCAGTATTTATACGGATCAGGACTGGCATGACATGCTCTATCGGGTGATCAACGGGCGGAGCTTTGATATGACACAGGAGCATTTGGAGCAGTTTCACGGATGTCCTTATCTGGTTGGCATTGATGTTTTCCCGATTGACTTTGTGAGTCGTAATCAGGAAGAGGATGAGGTTCAGCTGAAGCTGGTAGATATCATCCTGAACGGGGCGGATCTGGCCGATAAGTACGAGAGGGATGAGTGCAGTCTGGAGGAGATGGTGACGGTACTGTCTCAGGTGGAAGATTTGTGCAATATCCGGTTTGATGTAAAAAAGCCGTTGGCACAGCAGGCGCGGATTCTTGCCGAGCAGGTATGTACGATTTACGCCGAAAAGGATGCGGATGAGGTTGGAATCATCGTAAAACGCATTACAAACCGTCCGAATTTTCACATGCCAAAGGATTACTATGAAAAGACGGTGGATATGCCCTTCGAGCAGATGATGGTTCCGGTTCCGGCAGGATATGACGAGATTTTAAAGCTCATGTACGGGGATTACATGCAGATGATGAATGTAGTCGGAGGACATGAATATCCGTTTTATAAAGGGCAGCAGGAACGGGTGGAGCAGTGGCTGAAGGATCATTCCTGAGGCTGATTGAAAGGAGCACAACATAAATGTTGACATTTGACGAGAAATTTTTTGAAGCGGAGGTGCGGGAAGGCTTTCGCGTTACGTCCATGATGAAGCATTGCTGGGCGGCAGAGATGGAGCTTTTAAGTGAAATTGACCGTATCTGTAAAAAACATCAGATTCCGTACTTTGCGGATTGGGGTACGCTTCTCGGCGCGGTGCGTCACAACGGTTTTATCCCGTGGGATGATGATCTCGATATCGGAATGAAGCGGCCGGATTATGAGCGTTTCTGGAGAATTGCGCGGGAAGAGCTTCCGGAGGGCTATCAGGTGCTGAACGCATATACGGACGACGATTATATATTGTCAACGACCAAAATAACGACCGGGAACACGTTGCAGTTTTCACAGGAGCATTTGCGGGCATTTCATGGCTGTCCGTATGTGATTATTATAGATATTTTTCCGATTGACTATGTTCCGAGGGTGAAAGAAGAAGAGGAAATGCAGATAGAGCTTGTGAATATTGTCAATAGTGCGGCAATACACATGAACGATCCCGACACGAGTGAGGAGAGTTTCCAGGAAACCGTAAAAATGATCGAGACCGTGTGCGGAGTTACATTTAACGACTCCATGCCGATTTTTCAGCAGCTGGCGATATTGGGAGAGCAGTTATGCGATCTCTATGGGCCGGATGATGCGGATTACCTCACGGCCATGCATCGACTGATCGGGGGTCAGCCGTATTATGTTCCGAAAGAGGCGTATGATACGGCGATCATGATGCCGTTTGAGAATATCGAGATTCCGGTGCCCGTGGGCTATGATGAGATCTTAAAGCTGAAATATGGGGACTATATGCAGAGAGTCAATTGCGGGGGCGCACATGACTATCCGTATTATAAAGAACAAGCGGAAGTGCTCAGAAAAATGCTGATTGAGAATCACATTCCTCTTTCCGCCTTCTATTTTGAGGAGTAAGTTATGGAGTTGTCCGTCTGCATTATCACAAAAAACGAGCGGGAAAATTTAAAAAAATGTCTGAAAGCGTTGAAGTCCTATCCGTTTGAGGTTGTAGTCGTGGATACGGGTTCGACGGACGGGACAAAGGAGATGGCACAGAGGTTTACCGATGCGGTGCATGACTTTGCCTGGTGCAATGATTTTGCCAAGGCAAAAAATTATGCCGTGGCAAAGGCTTCCTTTGATATGGTGCTTGTGCTCGACAGCGATGAGTATGTGACAGAAATTGACCTGGCGCGGCTGGAGGAACAGCTCCGGCAGCATTGGGGGGAAGTCGGCAGAATTACGCGAAAAAATTATATGTATGAGGGCACGGAGGTGCGCTCCGGTATCGAACAGATTAACCGGCTGTTTGACCGAAGGCTGTTCCACTATAAAGGACGCATTCATGAGCAGCTTGTGGGGATCGATGAGGGGGCGGATATGACGACCTACCAGGCTGCCATACAGGCGGATCACAGCGGATATCTTCTTTCTCCGGAGGAAAAGAAGAGAAAAGCGCATCGTAACATCGGTCTGCTGGAGCAGATGCTTTCAGACGAGGGGGAGGAGCCGTATCTGCTCTACCAGCTGGGGAAGAGTTATTATATGGCGGGACAGTATGAAAAGGCGGCTGCAAATTTCGGGAGGGCACTGGAATACGATCTGGATGAGCGGCTGGAATATGTGATCGATATGGTAGAGACATACGGTTATGCGCTGGTCAATTCCGGGCAGGCGCAGACGGCGCTTGGTTTTGAGGGACTGATCGATGCCTTCGGAAACGGCTCGGATTTCTGGTTTCTGATGGGCTTTATCTACATGAACAACGAGATGTACGCCGAGGCGGTGAATGCCTATGAGCAGGCGGTACGGTTGAAAAATGCGCGCATGGTGGGTGCGGACAGCTGGCTGGCGTATTACAATGCGGGTGTGATCTGTGAGTGTTTAGAGCAGATGCAGAGGGCAGCCGCATATTACAGGAAAGCGGGCGGTTATGCTCCGGCGCGGGCGCGGCTCGCGGTGATTGAGAGGAAATGACATGAAACGGCGACGGTTGATTTTTATAAAAGGTATCTACGACACCATGGATCTGTTTACAGATGAGCTGATGCAGGCGTTTCAGAAAATGGGGTATCCCTTGTGTGTGCTGGATGCGGAGGACATGGAGCAAAGCTTAAGGCGTCTTTCCGGCCTGCTTGGGGTTTCCTGCCTGAAAAAGGAGGAAGCTGACCTCTCGCAGGATGCGGCGTGTATTGCGTTTAACAATATGGGCTACAATCTCTGTGAAGACAAGGGCTTTAACCTGTGGGAGCAATACGGCATTCCATATTACGATATACAGATGGATCACCCCTTTCATTATGCGGATAAAATCAGACAGTTGCCGCGCACGTGCAGGCTGTACTGTATCGACCGGAACCATGTTGCATATGTCCAACGCTTTTTTCGCAATGTCAGGTGGGCGGAATTTCTGCCGCACGGCGGTACGGCAATCGATGAACGTGACCTTAAAGTGCTGCCCCTTGCGAAGCGTCCGGTAGACGTGCTCTATGCAGGGAGCCTTTCGAAATACCGGATTGAACTGTTGATACCGGATTTTGATCAGTTTCGTGGGTTTGATGCGGGAGAGCTGTGCAGCGAGGTACTGCAGGAGCTGGTGCGCCATCCCGCGCGCACTACAGAGGAGGTGCTGGAGGAATATCTTGCGGGGCTGGAGCTGTCGCTGACCGAGGAAGCGCTGGGGGAGTATATCTCGCAGTTCCGGTTTTTGGATGCCTATGCGGTATCTTTTTTCCGGGAGCAGGCGGTGCGCATTCTGGTTGAAAACGGGATTCGCGTCGCAGTGTACGGGGAGGGATGGGAGCGCACGGACTGGTGTCACCACCCGAATCTGATTCTCGGCGGTAAAGTATTGGCGCCGGAGGTGCTGCCCCTCATGTATCACAGTAAAATCGTACTCAATACAATGACCTGGTTCAAGGACGGAAGTCACGATCGGGTATTTAACGGGATGCTTGCGGGTGCGCTCGTCGTGTCCGACAGTTCGCGGTATATGAAGGAGCAGTTTGCCAATCACAGGGAGATCGAGCTGTTTGAACTCAAGGAGATAGCCGGACTTCCCGGAATTGTGGAGGATTTACTGAGCGACCTTCCGCGGGCGCAGCGGATTGCGGATGCGGGCCGGAAAAAGGCGATGCAGGAGCATACGTGGGAGCAACGGGCGCAGATGATTGAGCAGACGTTTTAGGCGTTTTGGTTACGGCTCGCGGTTATTTTCGGAGAGGAGCGATGATGGAAAAAATAAGCGTTATTCTGCCCACCTACAACCGTGCACACATTCTGGCGCGGGCGATTGAGAGCGTTCTGTCACAGTCGTATAAAAATTTGGAGCTGATTATCGTTGATGACGGGTCCACGGATGGGACTTCATCTTTGGTTGAAGCGATTCAGGATGAACGTATCCGTTATGTGAAGACCGAGAAAAATCAGGGTGCGGCGTCGGCTCGAAATGTTGGGTTACAGTATGTGACGGGGAATTATGTCGCATTTCAGGATTCGGACGACTCTTGGCGTCCGAATAAGCTGCACTTACAGATGGAGGAGCTTAAAAGAGAGGATGCGGGATTTTGCTATCACAAAATCAGGTATGATTTTGGAGAAGGGTGCAGCGCCATTCTGCCGGATGAGAGAATCGCTGTATCAGAAAAAAGAGGCGATATCTATGCACAGCTCTTATACGAGAACATGGCAGACTGCCCGTCATTGCTTGTCCGGCGTGATTGTCTCGAGGAGGTCGGCGGCTTTGACCCCGGTTTGAAGGCGCTGGAGGATTATGATCTTGCTCTGCGTCTGGGACGTGCCTTTTATGCCGCGTTTGTGGATCAGATATTGATTGATAAGGGATATACTTACGGAAGCGTTTCCCTTCATGCAGAAAATTATCTGGATGCAAGCTGCAAACTGTTGTCCCGCTACCGGAAGGATTACCTGGCCACCGGAAATTTTGATCATCGGGTGCTGCGGATTTTGGAGGATGCACAGCGTATCGGGAAGCGGGAACATTATCTGAAACTGCTGACAGAACTTGTATTTGAACGGAGTGCTCAATGAAGATACTAATTTACCGCTGGAAAGCATACAATTACATAGATGTGATCGAGACATTGAAACGCCTGGGGCATACCGTAGAGGAGCTGGAATATCATCTGGACAGCTACGATGAGGACGCCGTATTTTTTGAATTGCTGCGGGGGCGGCTGCTGTCGGGCAACTATGATTTTGTGTTCACGATGAACTACTTCGGCGTGGTATCGGACGTGTGCGAGCGCTGTAACGTGAAGTATGTGAGCTGGACGTGCGATAATCCCCTCATCAGCATGTACCATGCGTCTGTATTTAACTCCTGCAACTATATCTTCTGCTTTGACCGGACAAATTATCTGGAATTTAAAGGGATGGGATGCGGGCATATCTGGCATCTGCCGCTGGCGGTGGACACGGAGCGCATCGGGCATGTGCTGGCGCAGGCGGGGGATCTGCACGCCTATGAAAATGAGATCGCGTTTGTGGGCAGTCTGTATGAGCGCAACAGCTACGACCGGATGAAAGACCGCATGCCAGATTTTTTACAGGGTTATTTTGAGGCGGTGATCCGGGCGCAGATGAGTGTCAGCGGGGGAAACATTATCGAGGATCTTTTGCAGCCGGATATTCTGGCAGAGCTTGAAGAGTACTACAAACTGGACAAGTCAGAGCGTTCTTTTTCTAATTTAGGACTGATCTTTTCTACGACTGTGCTAGGTTTTCAAGTGGCCAAAAGACAGCGAAGACAAGCACTGCTTGAACTTGGAAAACGCCATGAGGTGACGATTTATACAAACAGCGATACATCGGATCTCCTGAATGTGACATATCGGGGCGGCGTGGATTATTGGACCGAGATGCCGAAGGTCTTTTGCAAGAGTAAGATTAACTTAAACCTTACGATACCGAATATCGTTACCGGAATTCCGCTGCGGGTGTGGGATGTGCTGGGTGCGGGCGGTTTTCTGCTTACCAATTATCAGGCGGAGCTGCCGATTTATTTAGAGCCGGGGAAGGATTTTGTCTGTTTTGAGGATATGCGCGAATTGTCGGAGCTGTCGGGTTATTACCTGGAGCATGAGGATGAGCGGGCGGCAATCGCGGCGCACGGATTCGAGACGGTAAAACGCAGCCATAGTTATGAACAGCGGATCAAAGAGATGATTCGGTGTATCAGCGAATAAGAGGGGGACGGAAATTTATACTTACCGCCGAAAAAACAACCACCAGAAATGCCGTTTGCGAGTGGTATATCCGGTGGTTTGGTTTTTACTTATCAATTAAAACATTCAGCAGAAGCGATCCATCATCATCCCGGAATACATACTGCTGATATAAGGCGTGGCAAAGTTCTTATTCGGATTCGGATGCTTATAGGTGACAAGTGTCTTGCTCACATAATTCATCGGGTCGATGGAAGCCTGATCCGCCTTGGTGCTGAGTGCATCGCGGAACTTGTTGAGTACTGCAAAGGTGTGCATTGCATCGGACCCGCTGATTGCGCCTGTGAGCGTTGGCCGGTCGACCGAGAGTGTATGGTCTTCCTCGCGTTTCAGGCCAATCTGAGAGAAGTCTCTGATAAAGCCCCGTGTGATGCCGCTCATATCCCTTAACAGCATGTCGCTGGATTCCTGCCTGCCCGCATAACGATGTGCAGTATCTATGATACCGTTGTAAGCGCCGACCAAGGTCTCGATATTGTCCGCTACTGCATCCGTGCTGGGCTTAAAGCCTACCGTCACGGGCTGGTTGGACTGGCTGACACCGTTCAGGGTCACAGCAAACATGTTGTTGACCGTGAACGTATTAGAATAGGAAGTATGCAGTGTGCCGTTTAACAGAAAGGACGAATTTTCTGCCGGGGAAGTGATCTCATCAATCCCCAGGTGCTGCATTGCTTCTCTTGAATCCCTGTCACGGGCCGGTATGATCTGAAACAAATATGTCTCTCCCTCATCCAGTCCCGTCTGTTTTGATTCGATGCGAAGCGCCTTGCTGGTTCCGGACGAATCACTGATCAGCTCCGACTGCAAGCCGATGTTGGCGTTGTTGATGAGCTTGCGCAGCTTATTTAACACCTCTTCGTTGGTATTGTCCTCGCTGACGTTAAACTGAAACTCGTAAGATGTCGTGTTCGTGTTCAGGTCGAAGCCGTAAGTGCCGGACTTGAAATCACGGCCGGCGCGGCTCAGAAAATGACCAACGTTGATTTGGGGGGTTGCCAGCTGCTGAACCTCCAGACGAAAATCTGCAGTCTGCGGATTTGATACGTCCTCATTATTGCCGATATACTCGGCGGTCACGATGTCAGGGTCACTGGTGGTAGCGATTTTTTTGTCAAAGGTGCTCTCTATGCCTTCACCGTTTTCAGACAGAGAGGCAACCACATTTTTAATCGCATGTGCTTGTTCTTTGATATCGATCGCAAACCGACGAACATTGATATCTTCTCTGATTTTGTACAGAGGGGATTCCTTGTTGGATTTGATAATATTGTTACAAGTTTTGCGCAGCTCGCTTCGCTTGTGTGAATCATATTTATTACTTGTACCTAAAGAAATGCCGTAGATAGAGTTTCGTTGGTTGTATGCAACTGACATAACGTTACCTGTCATATGCCTCCCCTCCTTTCTTCCATGAAATATACGCCGTCAGGCGCAGGGGAAATGTTAAATCCATTTACACATAATTGTTGTATCATCATAATAAAACGAATGCGACACGTTTCATAATGACTGTTTGTATGGGCCGGCAGCCTGATTTGCACACGGAAACAGACGTTTGCTGGCTTTTTATATTATAAATATCGGCAATTGCATGCATAACTTAAGAACATATGCGAAATTTTTGTGAAAATATTCAAAAAATTATTGACGGTCGGAAATAATCGTGCTATATTATGCTTGCGATGGAAGTAGGTCTTTTTTTTATGCCTAAAATCAAGTAGAAAGTAACGGAGGTGGAAGTTGTGCGCACAAGAATTACATTAGCATGTACGGAATGCAAGCAGCGTAATTACAACATGACGAAAGACAAAAAGACTCACCCGGACAGAATGGAGACAAAGAAGTATTGCAGATTTTGCAGAAAGCATACTATGCATAAGGAAACAAAATAGGAAACAAAATAATTTTGTATTCCATTTCTATTCAAAAACCGAGACTGAGCAAAGGAAGTGATAACATGGGATCAGAGAAAAGTATCGAAACCCAGAAAACAAGTTGGTTCACAGGTCTGAAGGCAGAATTTCGTAAGATTATCTGGCCGACAAAAGAGAGCGTTGCCAAGGAGACAACAGCAGTTGTTATCACGTCAATTATCTTAGGTCTGATTATCGCAATTCTGGATTTCATTATTCAGTATGGCGTGAATTTTCTGGTTGGATTATAGGAAGAATGAGGTGACAGTATGGCAGATGCAAATTGGTATGTAGTGCATACCTATTCTGGTTATGAGAATAAGGTAAAAGCTAATATTGACAAGACAATTGAAAACCGTCATCTGGAGGATCAGATTTTAGAGGTTCGGGTTCCCATGCTGGATGTGGCAGAGATGAAAAACGGTGTGAAGAAGCAGGTTCAGAAGAAGATGTTTCCCGGGTATGTTCTGATCAATATGATCATGAACGATGACACATGGTATGTGGTCAGAAATACACGCGGCGTGACAGGCTTTGTAGGGCCGGGCTCCAAGCCGATTCCGCTCACCGACATCGAGATGAGAAACCTGGGCATTAAGACAGAGGGCGTGACAGTTGACTTTGAAGAAGGCGATACGGTTACCGTCATCGGAGGTGTCTGGAAAGACACGATTGGCGTAATTCAGTCAATGAATCATAATAAGCAGATCGTGACAATCAATGTTGATCTATTCGGTCGCGAAACACCGGTAGAAATAAGTTTCGCAGAGGTCAGAAAGGCTTTTTGATCTCACCATTCCATTCTAAAAAAGGAGGAATTTCCAAATGGCAAAGAAAGTAGTAGGATATATCAAGTTACAGATCCCTGCCGGAAAAGCTACACCAGCGCCCCCGGTCGGACCTGCTCTTGGACAGCACGGCGTGAACATTGTAGAGTTCACAAAGCAGTTTAACGCGAGAACGGCAGATCAGGGCGATCTGATTATTCCTGTAGTGATCACCGTATACGCAGACAGAAGCTTTAGCTTTATCACAAAGACTCCGCCTGCAGCAGTTTTAATAAAGAAGGCTTGCAACATTAAGAGCGGATCGGGTGTTCCGAACAAGACAAAGGTTGCAACTATCTCCAAAGCAAAGCTTCAGGAAATCGCAGAGCTGAAAATGCCGGATCTGAACGCGGCAAGCGTTGAGGCGGCGATGAGCATGATCGCCGGAACCTGCCGCAGTATGGGAGTTACTGTAGAAGAGTGATCGAAAGCAACTAGCGATTGGCAAGCGAAGCGCAGACAGAGCGTGTTGCGAGGTCGTTCTTTGAGATTAGCAAGGACGAGTGAAAACGAAGTCCGAGCTTAGCGAAAAGAACTTCATTTTTCAGCAAAAAATAACTTAGGCAAATTCATCGAAAAGACTTTTGATACTTTATCGTGGAAGGGTCATACCCGTTAATACCACTAGGAGGTAAATTAGAATGAAAAGAGGAAAGAAATATCAGGAGGCTGCAAAGAATATTGACCGCATGACTCAGTATGATGTAGCCGAGGCGATCGGTCTGGTGAAAAAGACAGCGGTTGCTAAATTTGATGAGACCATTGAAGTTCATATCAGAACCGGTTGCGATGGCCGCCATGCAGAACAGCAGGTTCGCGGCGCGGTTGTACTGCCCCACGGAACAGGCAAGACTGTAAAGGTACTGGTATTTGCAAAGGGAACCAAGCTGGACGAGGCGCAGGCTTCGGGCGCTGACTTTGTCGGCGGCGAGGAGCTGATCCCGAAGATCCAGAACGAGGGCTGGTTAGATTTCGACGTTGTGGTTGCTACGCCTGATATGATGGGCGTTGTAGGACGTCTGGGCCGTGTTCTTGGACCGAAGGGCCTGATGCCCAACCCCAAGGCAGGTACTGTCACGATGGATGTCACCAAGGCTGTCAACGACATCAAAGCCGGTAAGATTGAGTATAGATTAGACAAATCAAACATTATCCATGTGCCGATTGGAAAAGCTTCCTTCACGGAGGAGCAGTTAGCGGACAACTTCCAGAGCTTAATTGGCGCAATCATCAAGGCAAAGCCCGCTTCATTAAAGGGTCAGTATATCAGAAGCTGTACTTTGGCTGCTTCTATGGGACCTGGTGTGAAGATCAATGTGACAAAGCTGGCTTAGGCCAAAAATGGTTGACAATAAAAAAATAAGGTGATATAATCACCGAGTATGTTGCCGAAGACAGCAGGTGCCGTAAGGCGTAAACGAAAGTGCCTGCCGAGGAGAGATTTGATAAAAATTCTGCCCCTTCGCGCAATGCGAAGGGGTTTTTTCTACCTTGTCTTCAGCGTAGAACCGTTCAGAGCCAGGATCGAAAATCCTGCGGATTTTCTCGCTTTGGCGTATCCGCCAAAGAAATTTGTAAAAATACAGCCATTCATGCAAGCATGATTTCTGTATTTGCTACAAATTGCCTTGGCTCTGAACGATGAAAATAAAAAAGGAGGTAAAAGATTCGTGGCAAAAGTGGAATTAAAAGCGCCGATCGTACAGGAGATTGCCGACAGCATCAAGGATGCAGAGTCTGTTGTTATCGTAGACTATCGCGGATTGACTGTTGCCGAGGATACTCAGTTACGTAAGCAGTTAAGAGAAGCCGGAGTTGTTTATAAGGTATACAAGAATACTTTTATGAACTTCGCTTTTAAGGGAACGGAATTCGAGAGCCTCTCAGACGTATTAGAGGGACCGAATGCGATTGCGATCTCTGCCACAGACGCGACTGCGCCGGCAAGAGTTTTGGCGGAGTTCGCAAAGAAAGCGCCTGCACTGGAAATCAAGGCCGGTGTTGTAGAGGGCAATTTCTATGATGCAGAGGGAATGAAGAGCATTTCCGCAATCCCGTCCAGAGAAGTACTGCTCTCCAGATTGCTGGGAAGCATGCAGTCGCCGATTGCAAACTTCGCTCGTGTTATCAAACAGATTGCAGAGAAGGATGGAGAGGCAGCGCCTGCAGAGGCCGAAAGCAACTAGCGAGCGGCAGGCGAAGCGCAGACAGAGCGCGGTGCGAGGTCGTTCTTTGAGGCTGGTGCATGCGAGCGTGAGCGCAGCATGAGCTTAGCACAAAGGACTTCCATGATTAAAATGTAAAATAAAAATTCAGGAGGAAAACAAAATGACAACAGCAGAGATCATTGAGGTTATCAAAGGCTTAACCGTATTAGAGTTAAATGATTTAGTAAAAGCATGTGAAGAAGAGTTTGGCGTATCTGCAGCAGCAGGTGTAGTCGTTGCGGCAGCAGGCGGAGAGGCTGCAGCGGCAGAGGAGAAGACTGAGTTTGATGTAGAGCTGACAGAGATCGGCCCGAACAAGGTTAAGGTAATTAAGGTTGTACGTGAGGTAACCGGCCTTGGCTTAAAAGAGGCGAAGGAAGTGGTTGACAACGCGCCCAAGATTGTTAAGGAGCAGGCTGACAAGGCTACCGCTGAGGATATCAAGTCAAGACTTGAGGCAGAGGGAGCAAAGGTTACACTTAAATAAAGAAAAATTGTTTTTTGAACAGCCCAACCCGAATGAAGACTCCGCAGATGATTCTGTGGGGTTTTCTTTTTTGAAAATTGTGGTATAATACCCGTAAGCAATGAGCGGTGCCAAAACGATAAAGTGGGAAATTAACTGTCTGCAGGCAAATTTTCCCACTGTCGTTTTGATAGGGCGAATGCCCGAGAGCCCGGAAGACCGGCGGTTTTTCGGGCGGCACTGCTCAAAGTATATTTTTGGAGGAAGAAGCAAATGATTTATGGAGCGATTCTTGCCGGTGGAACTGGCTCAAGAATGAAGAGCATTGACATTCCCAAGCAGTTTGTGGAAATGGACGGAAAGCCGATTATTCTCTATACCATTGAACATATGTTAGCGGTGGAACGGTTTGATTATCTGTATATAGCCGTTCATTCCGACTACGAGGATTATATGAAAAAACTGGCTGCAGAGCGGGTGGATACGCCGGGGAAGATTCGGATTTTGCTGGGCGGAAAAGAGCGCATGGATACGATTCACAATGTGACGGATGCCATCGAGGCAGATCATGGAATTGGGGAGGACGATGTGATTGTCATCCACGACGCGGCACGCCCGTTTGTGACGAGACAGATTTTAAATGACAGTATCGATGCGGCGGCAAAATACGGCGCTTGCGTGGCGGCGGTTCCGGCAAGCGATACGATGCTCCATTCCGTTTCAGGAACGGTTGTGGATGATATTCCGGTGCGCTCCGAGATTTTCCATGGGCAGGCGCCTGACAGCTTTAATTTAAAGCATTTTCTGGACATGCAGGCGGCGCTCACCGAAGAACAGCGGAAGGTCATCGTTGGTACATCGCAGATCTGTACGATGAATCATCAGCCGATTCACATGATTCCCGGTGATACGATCAATTTCAAAATCACGACAGACAGTGATCTGGCGCTGGTGCGGAGCGTATTGGCGAGGGAAAAAGAAAATGAGAAGTAAGTTTGGTTTGGCATGAAACGAACGGTTGCGGAAAGGACAGGAAAGACAGAAAATGAAAAAAATCATAGATGAATACCCGAAAGAGATGCGGGCACTTGTGCTGCGCGATGTGGGGGACCTGCGGCTTTTAACCGTGCCTGTACCGGAGCTGGCGAAGGGCAGCGTGCTTTTGCAGATTCAGGCTTGCGGTATCTGTTCGAGTGATAAGGAACGGGTTTTTGTGACCGGAACTTATCATTTTCCGACGATTCCGGGACATGAGTTTGCAGGAAGAATTGTGGCAGTGGCGGACGATGTGGATGAGGCATTGCTCGGACGACGTGCCAGTGTATTTCCGATGCTCCCGTGCAGGGAGTGCGACGCCTGCAAAACAGAACAGTACGCGCAGTGCAGCAATTACAACTACTTTGGTTCCCGCTGTGACGGAGGCTTCGCGGAGTATCTTGTTGTACCGGTGTGGAATCTGGTGCCCTTTGACGATGCGCTGCCCTATGCGACAGCGGCGCTGTGCGAGCCGTCTGCGGTCAGCCTGCATGCGGTGAATATTGGCAATATCAAAAAGGGCGAAAAGGTGGCGGTGGTCGGAACCGGGACGATCGGCTTTCTGGTGGCGGCCTTTGCAAAAAACCTTACGGATCAGATCGTGATCTGCGGGCGCTCGGAGAATAAGCTGGCGTATGCGAAGAAGCT
Organism: uncultured Lachnospiraceae bacterium; assembly: GCA_949132985.1. GTDB lineage: Bacteria > Bacillota > Clostridia > Lachnospirales > Lachnospiraceae > W0P33-017. Next base: position 25,823 of record CASCGD010000001.1, on the reverse strand, counting down.
CGGCTTTGAGGCGGTGAACCTGACAGATGAGCACTGCCGCGAGCAGATTTTATCCATTACCGGAGGGGATGGCTTTGATGTGGTGTTTGAGGCGGTTGGCTCGAGCGCGACGATTGAGCGATCGGTGGATTTGGCGGGCACTTTTGGCCGAATTGTTCTGCTGGGCAATCCAAAGGGCGATCTGGCGATGGATAAGAATATTTACTGGTCTGTGCTGCGAAAGCAAAAGACATTGATGGGTTCGTGGAACAGCAGCTTTAATTCCAGTGCAAACGACTGGGCAGTAGTCGTAGACTGGATGAAAAACAGCGACTTTGATTTCGGGCAGCTCATCACGCATCGTTTTTCCCTGGACGAATACGAGAAAGCCTTCGAGCTTATCCGCAGAGAAAAGAATAAAGAATTCCTTTTGAAGGTGATGATTGAGATCGGGGATGAAGGCTAGACGAGAAAAAGGAGAATGCATGGCGACAGAGACAACGATACTCCTCCATCGGGTGGAGTTTAAGCGAATTATTTTTCATGTGTGGGGCGAGGCTCTGCACGCAGGCAAAAAGAAGCCGCAGTTAGAATTTTGGAATGAAGCGACCGGTGAACGTACGAAGCCGCAGCATTTGGAATGGGACGGCAATCACTTCCATCTTTCCATGAATGTGCTCAGCGTAAATAATGAGGCGCCCATGGAACGGGGCAGCTACTATTTGGCTGCTTACGAAGGCGGCAAGCGGCTGGCGGATGCGGCTTTTGCACCAGATTATCAGCCGGAGCTGAACACGGAGCGCGATAATCCGTTGAATATGGTCATTTATCGCAACGGCGGGCATTTTTTCCGGGGATATTCAGGGGTGGATCTGGACACCGGGGCTTATTTTCTGCATGTGCGGGTGGCGATTCCAAAGCCGCGAGTCTTTTTTATAAAAAAAGCATTCAATAAGTTTAAACATAACCTGAAGCACAATCTCTGGGAGATTACCCACTGGTTTTCCCTGCGGGTGTTTGCGCATTACCGGAAGCACGCAAAATATGAGGGAAACCGTATCCTGTTTGCATCCGGTTCACGGGCTCAGATCGGCGGAAATGAACAGTTTGTCTATGAGCGCATGATGGAGCGGGGGCTGGACAAGCAGTATAAGTTTTTCTTTGATTTTAAACCCAGTATTGATGCAAAGCGCAGCTTTGCAAAAAAGTTTCGGTTCACGAAGCTTTTGGCAACGTCTGATATCATTATGATAGACGATTATTACCCGGATATCTATAAATTTGATTATGACCCGCGGGTGAAGGTGATACAGCTCTGGCATGCCTGCGGTGCCTTTAAATCGCTGGGCTTCGAGCGCATGGACAAGCCCGGTGCGCCGCCGCTGAACACCCGGGTGCACAAGTGCTATACGCATATGCCGGTCAGCTCTTATCATTCCGCACTGCACCACGCGGAGGGCTTTTGTATTGACGAGAGCAAGTTTTATCCGGTTGGCATCCCGCGTACGGATATTTTCTTCGATGATGAGTATAAGAAGAAAACTATGGCGCGCATGTATGAGGAGTTTCCCCGGGCGAAGGAGGCAAAGCGTGTATACCTCTATGCACCAACTTTCCGCGGTGAAAATGCGTTAAACGCCTACTTTCCTTTTGAGAAGCTGGACTTCGAGAAGTGGGGTGAGTTTTTAAAGGAGCGCGACGAATATCTGATTATTAAGATGCATCCGTTTGTGCGGGAGCAGATACAGATTCCGGAGCAGTATAAGGATTATATGTGCGATGCGGCCTCTTACCGTGAGGTCAATGATATTCTTTTTATCGTGGATGCGCTGATCACAGATTACTCGTCGATTATTTACGAGTTTTCTCTTCTGGAGGGAAGACCGATGTATTTCTTCGCCTTCGACCAGAAAATGTATGAGGCAACGCGCGATTTTTATGAGGCCTATGAAGATACCGTTCCGGGCAAGATTGTCAGCCGGTTTGATGATCTGTTAGAAGCGCTCAAAAAGGAAGAATATTCGAAAGAATCGCTGAAAGAATTTGTGAAGAAGAATTTTACGTACACGGACGGCAAGGCGACGGACCGCGTAATTGATCAGATTATATTAGGAGGAAGGCAAAATGCGTAGCATTTTATGGAATGGCTTCCGATGACATGCCCGTGAGCGGAGGTGAGCGGGCACTACTTTGATTCTGGGAGAAAAAAAGGAAAAGAATATGAGAGAAAAAGGAAAAATATCTGCATCGATCATGTGCGCCGGATTTGATCAGATTATGGAATATATTAATATATTTGAGCGCAATCAGGTTGAGTATCTTCATGTGGATGTCATGGATGGTACATTTGTTCCAAACCTTGCTTACGGACCGGATTTTATACGCCGACTGCGGAAAAAGACGAACATTACCATCGACTGCCATCTGATGATCGACCGGGCGGAGGATAAGCTGGACTGGTTCGATTTCCAGCCGGGAGAGCATGTGTCCTTCCACTACGAGGGCACGCACCATATCCATAAGTGCCTGGATTATCTGGCAAAGCGTGGTGTTATTCCGGTAATTGCATTAAATCCCGGAACCCCGATTCAGGTGCTGGAGGAGGTGGGGGATTATATTGCCGGTGTGCTTGTGCTGAATGTAAACCCCGGATTTACGGGTCAGGCGATCGTTCCTCATACGATTGAAAAGACGGCGCGTGTGCGCAGATATCTGGATGAGCTTGGATATAAGGATATTTATATCGAATCGGACGGAAATATTTCGTGTGAGAATGCGGCAAAGCTGTATGAGAATGGTTCCGATATTTTTGTCGCGGGAACGAGCAGTATTTTCAAAGAGGGAGATATGGATGAGTTGATCAAAGAACTTCGTTCTTCAATCGGATGGTAGAAAAAAGAGACCGAAAGGGGCTGCCGCATTAAGAAAAATTCCTCTGGTCGATTTCATTCCCGCGGGCAAGGAGGAAAATAGCCATGTTTACATGAATATTTGACGAATGCCGCGAGGGTTAAATACCCCACTGCTTTGCAGCGGGGTATTTGATTATTTGATTCCCAGTAGATTTTTGATTTTTTGAGAAACGCTGGGGTTTTCGGTACGTTTGGAATCCGCAGGGGCAGAGGTCTCGCGGAATGTCATTGCATTAGGGGAGAGGGCTTGCCCCTCGCTCAGCTTGTGATTCTCTTTTTTCAGAGTGCTGACCTGCTTGTTCAGCTTCGAGAGCTGGCTGTGCAGTTTTTTCAGATCCTTATGTTCCTGTCTGGTTTTTTCAAGCCACATGCGAAGCGTGCGATCCATGAGATCGTATCTCCAGTGATAAACCTCCTCGTCGGTGACATGAAACCGGTCAAGCTCTTCGACGGAGCGTTCCTCTGTGGAGATACGCGCGACGAAGTCTTCGCAGGAGCGGATCAGGGATTCCCTGACAGCCATGTAATCCGGCTTGTTTGGCTTCGGATTCGTAAAGTCAAAGTCATAGTTTCCTTTCATGAAGTCATCGGTTTTAATATAGTGCAGGAAATCATAATACGGAGAAAACCGGATGTCGTCATTCATCTGCTTGATCAGGACAACGGGTGTTCCCTGGGACAGACAGGGCAGTGAGCAGTGGAGCTTTTTGGTGATTACGCACTTTGCATTCCGGTAGGTGGTCAGGAACTCTTCCACCTTTTTCTTGCGCTGCTCCCATGTACGTAAGGGGTCGCGTGTACCGGTGTGGGTCATGAATTTCAGCTCATAGCCGCTGTTACTGAGAAGCTTGCTGAGCTTCTTTTTTACCCGCTCATCCACATCTACGATGCAAATGTACTCTTTGTCCGGTTTGACAATCGGCATCTGAGGCAGCGTAAGTGTGATACAGCCGGAAAAATAGCAGTCAATGCCAAGGTTTTTCATCTGCTCCATGGTGTAATAATCACGGCAGCCGATGGGAGCGTAGGACTTTAGATATTCACCGCCAAGTCCTTCAAGTGCCTCGTATTTTAACGGAGATCCGGGCTGCAGGGATAACTCGTGATCGGAATAGTGAATGCCGACCATGTGCGGTACAATACAGCGTGACGGCGGCCAGTGCCATTTTTCCCACATGTACCATGCGTTCATGATCACGGCAACGGGCTCGTTGTTTTCACTCTGAAATTGGTGAATGTGCTCGCGGTCTACAAAATAATCCAGAGAAGGGTAGAAGCGTGCGGTAGCGTATGCCTGAATATCGTCACCCAGGTTCACGTTATTTTTGTTAAACAGTACTCCGTATTTCATGCATGTCCCCTTTCGAAACGAAATGTATATATTGGGAACATCATAGCATAAACGGATAAAAAAGTCAAAAAAGTTGATTGTAAAGCTTTTTTTTGTGATATACTTACAACGTCATATTTTAATCATATTTTTCATGTTAATTATGACTAACAGCAATAAGGAAGGAGCAGGAGGAAGAAATGAGTAAGAGCAGAAGAATTATGAAAAAAATGACGGCATTGATTTTGATATGTTGTATTTTTTTCGGGTTGAGTCCAACGCAGGAGACACAGGCGAAGGATGTGACGGGTACGACGACACTTCGGATTTTGTCGACGACGGATTTGCACGGGCAGAGCGTAAATATCAATTACGATTCGGCTACCTCGCACAAGAAGGGCAGCCTGGCGCAGGCCGCTACACTGATAAACAATGCAAAGAAATCGTTGAAATACGGTAATACACTGCTTGTGGATATCGGTGATACAATTTACGGGTTTGGCTCGGACAGCATTTACAACGGAGCGGTCACCGGCGTCGAATACATGTATGCGGAAATGGCTTCCATGGGTTATGACGCTATGACGGTGGGCAATCACGATTTTGATTATGGCTATTCCTATCTGAAAGAAGAACTGGAGGATGCGGGGCTGAACAATAAAGTCGTTGTATCAAACGTTTACGATGCTAAATCAAAAAAGAATATCTGGGCTGAAAATAAAGTAATTACAAAAAAGCTTAAGACTACAAAGGGCAAAACGATCTCCGTTAAAATCGGACTGATCGGCGTGACGACGCCGGGTTTGACAACACATTATGACCATTCTCTTCTGCTGACGACGAAGGATATAGTCGAGAGTGTCAATGAACAGGTGGAAAAGCTGAAGAAGAAAAAGACGGATCTGATTATTGTTCTGGGGCACACCGGAATCGGAAGCCAGGAATATGTTCAGATGGATGAAAATGCGGCTTACGAAATTTCGAAAATTGATGGCGTGGATGCAATTGTGGGCGGGCACGCTCATGTGAATTTTCCGTCTTCGGATGCAAACGTACAGAAATTTTATGATTATCCGGGGATTTCCTCAGACGGCCTGCTGAACGGAAAGCCCTATGTGGCGGTTAAAGATCACGGAGCTGCAATCGGAATGATTGATTTAAAGTTAAAGGTCGTGAACGGTAAGGTAACGGTTGCAGGCAATAATACGAAGATAAAGTATGTGAAATCCTCCACAAAGCCGGATGCATCCATCGTAAAGATTAATGATAAGTATCAGAAGCAGCTGGATGACATTTACAATACGAGCCTTGGAACAATCAACGGGCGGGCGACGAATTATTTTGGACCGCTGGAGGATAATGCGGCTGTTCAGGTGGCAAACGAAGCGAAGATTCAATACGGAATGGAATATGTGAATCAAACCGCTACAGATTATCGGAATTGCCCGGTGGTCGCCGTGACAAAATATACCTTTTCGGAAGATCAGTCGAACCGGGGCTATATCGATGTGGATAAAAATTTTAAGATTGCCGACAGCTTAAATGTCCAGAACTGGAATAAGGAATTTGCTTTTGTATACAGAATGACCGGATACCAGCTGCGGGAGTGGCTGGAGTGGCAGGCGGGAGCGTATCAAAACCCGGCCGATGCTGCGGACTGCGACTGGAAAGATGTCATTGTCAAGCAATACGTGGAAGATCAGAATATGGCGCCGGTACTGAGTGCGGACTGGGTGGATGACTGGTCAGGCTTTCTTGTTTTTGACGGTGTGGAATACGAGATTGATCCCACAAAGAGTGCGAGATATGATAAGGACGGCAAGCTGATCAATAAAAATGCGCACCGTGTGACAAAATTAACCTGCAATGGCAAAGAAGTTTCGGACTCGATGGAGTTTGTGCTGGTGAGTCCGCGTGTGACAAACTCATTTTGTGCTGTTGCGGAGGTGGCATCCGGGATATCGGAGAGTGTGATTGGAAATAAGCGGGTGTATATCAATGCGCTGCTGCAGGATTATGTGAAGGATCAGAGCCAGTATGCCCAGCTGAGTGTGCAGACGGATGATAACTGGCAGATAAAATTTCCGGAAGGGACGAACTATCTGATCAAGTCCGCAAGAAGCTCCGAGGATTATGCCCGTGCGAAGGACTGGTATGTTCAGACGCTGCATAAAACGTCAACAAACGCATACTATCAGGCAGGACAGAAGGCGGATACCGCGGATCATGCGGCACCGTTTCTGGTGCTTGCATCCGGGAATACAAAGGTTACAAACCATAAGATTCCTGTTGTCGTGCAGGCGAGCGACAGGTCCGGCCTGAAGGAAGTGAAATACTACAATGGTATCATACCGGTAGATTCCGCGCTTTGGAGCGGGGCAAGCACTGTCAAGGATAACAGCTTTCAGGTCAGCGCAAACGGTGTTTATTCCGTGAGAGCGGAGGATAATAACGGAAATTGCGCCATAAGGTATATTTACATTGATAATTACAACGAGGGTGTACTGGAAATACCTGTCGTCACAAAGTGTACAAACCGGGCAAGACAGATTCTTGGAACAGCGGAGCCGGGGACAACTTTGTATGTGAAGGCAGAGGGTAAAACATATACCACAAAGGTGAAGGAGGATGGTTCTTTTGCGGTAGATGCGCCGTATTTACCGGCGGATTCCGTTGTAAAGCTGTGGATCGAAGACGGAAACGGGCACAAGAGTTCAGAGGTATCCTGCGTTGTGAAACGAACGGGTGCGAATATCCCGGCGGTTGACGAAATCACAAATAAGAGTCATATGATTACCGGATACCTCAACGATTCAAAGTATTGTAAAATGATTGCATTTGCGGGGGATGTGGTGTATGTCCCTGAAAATGGAGGAGAAGAAGCGTATGAGAACAGTTCCGTATATGATTACAAGAAAACGGTTGTTCCGGTAAAATACGTGGTTTCGAACGGGGAATTTGCCCTGAGTATCCCGGTACAGAATGCGGGAGAAAAATTCAAAGTGTACAGTCTGGACTGGACGGACAAAAGCAGCGTCCTGACCAGTATGGTAGTAGCTGAGGTTGCGCCGAATATGCCGGTATTGCAGGAAATATATGCGGTGGACGATCATGTATATGGACGGATACCAGGGGCAGGGAAAGGCCCGTATACGATAGAGGTCAGTGACGGAACGAACACCTGGACCGGAGAAGCGGATGAGGAGGGACGATTTTCCGTTAAAGCAGGCGATTTACCGGAGGGGTTGAAGCTGACGGTGAAGGCGATCGATACGGTAGACGGCAAAAAACGGACAAGCGCACAGGCATCTGTGACGGTTGCATCCTACAAATCGGCATTATCAGAATACACGGATATCACATTTGGAGAGATTGACAGCAAGGGAACGCTGATTTCGGGTCATATCAAAGGCTATAGCGGTAAAATGAACCTTCTCATCGGGAAAAAGCGTGTGAGTGTCAACGTGGATGCGAACGGTGATTTTTCCTATATGCTGGCGGAGCCGCGGACGGCAGGTACGACGATTGTTGCCATGGTGCGCGATACGGACGGAAGTGTGTATGATATCTGCGAGACGACCGTGAAGCTGGCAATTCCTGACATGCCGGAACTGATCGACGATGTGATCTATGACACAACGACGGAAATTCAGGTACTTTGTGCAGACAAGGCAACCGCAGTTGTGAAGGTCGGAAGCAAATACTATAAGGTGACGAAGTGTGCATATGACAAGAAACTGGGCGGTTATGTTTACACCGTGAAGTTCAAGAAGGAGCCGAAGGAAGGCACGAAGGTCATCATTTATATGATGAATGAGTCAGGAAAGAGTGCAAAGATCCAGACAGAGGTCGAAGCTGATCCCGATAAACCGGAGGAGCCTGAGAAGCCGGAAAAAGATAAAAAGAAATGATATTGAGTAGTAATAAAAATATGTAAATGTAAAAGGGGCTGTCGCACTAAGCAAAGCATATACAAGATATCGTATAAAAGAATGGTTGAAACGAACGATATCTTGTATCATGTTTCTTAGTGCGACAGCTCTTTTTTTCAGGACAGATATATTAAATGTTATGCAAGTTGTTCTAAAATCCACGAAACGTCATTGGTTGTTTTCATTTTCTCCAAAACATCCGTATCCTCTAATGCGGCACAGATCTTTGCCAGCAGATCGAGATGTTCGTCGCCGATTCCTGCAATTCCAAATACGAGTTGTGCATCTTCATCACCGAAGCTCACGCCTTCGGGGTATTGGACGAGCACGATACCGGTCTTTTTCACGGAGCCTTTTGCTTCGGATGTGCCGTGGGGAATTGCCAGGCCCATTCCCATATAGGTGCTGACGAGTTTTTCGCGTTCAACCATGGCCTCCACGTAGGTTTCGTCTACGCAGCCCTGGGCGACGAGGAGTGCGCCTGCGGCACGGATGGCCGCTTCCTTTGAGACGCGTGGCTGGTTCAGCTTCACGCCGTTTGCGTCGATGACCTTCTTTGCGGAGGTGTCGGGCGCTTCGCCAGCTGTGGCTTCTGCGGCGGCCGCTGTCTGTGAATCGGAGACAGAGGACCCGGCGGCTGCATTTGCCGTGGTATTTTTCGTTTGAGGGTCGGCAGCTTTCTGTGCGGAGCCTGTGTCGTCTGCTTTTGCGGCCAGTTGCTCATAGAGCGCGTCCAGTGACCGGTCGGCCAGAAAATTACCGATAGTGATGAGCCTTGCCTGAGGCGCGGATTTTCTTGCGCGGTCGGCCAGCGTTGTCTGTACAACCGCCACATCGCAGTCGGAAGGAATATTATCCACCGAGGTGTTTTTCACAATGATTTCCGGACGGACGTCCTTTAAACGGTTGCGGAACTTTGTAGCTCCCATCGCGGATGAACCCATGCCTGCATCGCAGGCGAAGATAATCTTTTTGATACTGTAGGGATCAATGGGGGCGTTGTTTTGTGTAATGGTCTGCCCCTTGGATTCTGCTTTCATCTGGCTGGTCTGCGCCTGTGCCTCTGAGAGGCTCGTTCCCTTCCTGCCGTCAGTCAGTTTGATGATCGGGGCAGCAATCACAAAGGATACGACGGTGGCGAGCGCTACGCCGAGAATGATAAGGAGAATCTTATCCGTGGGTGCCATCGCTAAAAATGCAATGATGGAGCCGGGGGAGGAAGGTCCTTTCAGGCCGCAGCCGGTCAGCATGAAAAATGCGATGGCGCATATGTTTCCGACGATTGGCGCGATGATGACAACCGGGTTCATCAGTATGTACGGGAAGTAAATTTCGTGAATGCCTCCAAGGAAGTGGATGAAGACCGCTCCCGGTGCGGACTGCTTTGTCGTCTTATCCCTGGCAAAGAAGCAGTACGCGAGCAGCACGCCGAGCCCCGGGCCGGGGTTTGCTTCCAGCATATACATGATCGAGCTTCCGAGCTGCTCCGCCTGTACGGAGCCGATCGGTGTAAAAATGCCCTGGTTGATGGCATTGTTGAGGAAGAGCACCTTCGCCGGCTCTATGAAAATCGCCAGCAGCGGCAGCAGGCTGTGCTGAACGAGGATCTCTACGCCGGCTGAGAGAACGGTCAAAATCGTTGTCATAACCGGCCCGATGACAAAATAGCCGAAGATGGCGAGGATCATGCCGAGGATGCCGACGGAGAAATTGTTGATCAGCATCTCGAAACCGGTGGGCATTTTGTCTTCCATAAATTTGTCAAACGTTTTAATGACCCAGCCCGCGAAGGGTCCGAGTGCCATCGCTGCCATGAGCATCGGCTGTCCCTCGGTTCCGCCAACACCGGCGATGCAGCCCATGATTGCGATTGCACCGATGACGCGGCCGCGTTCGCCGCCGATAAGTGCGCCGCCTGTGGAGGCGATGAGTACAGGGAGCAGATAAGTGAGCATATATGGCTGAATCGATGCCAGCCCTGCGTTTGGTATCCATCCGTCCGCGATAAAGAGCGCAGTTATAAGACCCCATGCGATAAATGCGCCGATGTTGGGCATTACCATGGAGGAGAGGAATTTACCAAACCGTTGTATTTTGTTTTTCATGCGTTGCTTCTCCTTATTAAAGCAAGTTTTCGCATTCAAAGCCGGAGGGAAAGATTTTGCTGTTTTCTGACTTTGAACGAGTATCTTTTATAACAGGTGTGCGCCGAGCCTTTCACACTCGGTCCTGAAATCTGCCGGAGCGCTTGCGTCAGAGATGACGGTCATCCCCTCCTCCAGGCGGCAGATCTGGAAAATACTTTTTTTATCGATTTTGGAGGAATCCATCAGAATCAGTTTTTCGGCAGCCTGTGTCAGCGCCTCTCGTTTCAGATAGGATTCCATCAAAACGTCGCAGGAAAAACCAACATCGCCCGCATAGCTCGTAACGCCTAAAATCGCCAGGTCAAAATTGACGCGTTTCACGGATTCGATGGCATTGGGGCCGCAGACGCTCATGCTGTATTTGTTCAGCTCGCCGCCCAGCAAAAATACGGTGGGACGGGTAAGCTTTGAGAGCTCCATCGCGCAGTCCATGCTGTTTGTAAAAATGAAGTTGGGCTGATCGGGCCAGATTCTTGCGAGCGCTGCGGTTGTGCTGCCGGAATCGAGGTAAACGGTGGTGTTCGGCCGGATAAACGGCAGCGCTTTTTTCACGATGCACTCTTTCTCCTCAACGTTTCGCACGGCGCGCCGCCCGATATAGTCGTCTGTTCCCAAAACGACATTAACCGATTTTGCGCCTCCGTGTATACGGACGATCTTTTTTGCCTCGTCGAGTGACTTTAAATCTGTTCGAAGCGTCATCTGCGATACGTTCGGAAATTTCTTTTCAAGCTGTGCAAATGTGATGTTTCCCTTCTCATTTATGAAATCTACGATTGCATTTCTGCGCTGTTCCATTGTATCCATAAAAAACCTCCTGTTCACAAGGTAGCGCCCGGCCGCTTTTGCGGCGGGCATGTTGTCGGAAGGCGGGTCGCCCGCTTCCTGTCCATGTTGTGCGCGGCCCGGAGTGAGTGTTTGGTTTTTCTGCGGAATAATTTTTTAGTTATCGTTTTCCACGAAATTGCTCAGCAGATATTCCTCTGCCTCCGGGCACCATAATCCCATATTTTTATCTAATATATCGGCTAATCCGATAAAACGCTCATCCTCTGCGCCTTTTGCGCGGAAATCTTCCAGCGCGGTGAGCGGCATGTTCAGATGGGTGTAGATGAGCTTCTTGCCGCCCGGAATCTTCGGAAGATTTAAGGTGGTGTCTGCTACGGAGTCAAGGCCGCCCACGTGTGTTACCATAACTGCCGGATCGATGCGCCCCGCTGCTGTCAGCTCGAGAGACTCGATCATATCCGCCGTGTTGCCGCCGGTAGTCCCCATGACGTGGGTGGAATTGTAATGTACGTCATAGAAGTTCATCTTTGCGGAAAACTGGGTGTCGGTGGGACCTGCAAAGAAATTCAGACAGCCGTCCCGGCCAAGTACCCCGCTGCTTTGTTCGATTACCGCTGCGACGGGCGCGTAGCAGAAGACGTCGTCGAAGCCGGTGCCGCCTGTCATCGCGCGAAGCTCTGCGACCGGATCCTGCATCACCCCGGTATTTACAAAGTGAAGATCGATGCCGTCAGCCTTTGCGTCTGCAACGGGGAAAAGCTCCTCGGCACGTGCAAGGCGGTCATCGTTTACATCTGTGACAACGATCATGGAAGGGCGAATATCTCTGTGAAGCGCATAGGTTAAGGCACCGAGTCCCATGGGGCCTGCGCCTGCCATGATAGCCAGCTTTCCGCCTTCCTTAATTCCCATATCGTGATGGTAAACGCCCATCTTTGTGTGGTAGGCTGCGTTAAAGGCTCCGATACTGCATGACATCGGCTCTGCCAGGGAAGCTTCATAGTAAGCGCGGCCCTTGTATTCCAGCAGGCAGTTGAGTTCCATAACCTCAGCGGGGATGACGCAGTAGGTACAGTCTCCGCCGAAAAATTCGTAGGAGTATCCGGGGCTCCACATTGTTCCCTTGTAGTTTAAGGCGGGCTGTAACGTGAATTTCATGCCGGGCTTAAACTGATCCTGATGCTTTGCGCCTACCTTTACGATGTCGCCTGCAAACTCGTGGCCAAGGATCGCCGGATGCTCGGCCACGTCCTCATGCACGCGCTTGTGTCCGGTGCCGAGGATCGCACATTTGTACGTAGACATGCAGATGCTGTCCGATACGACCTTTACCAGAATTTCGTCGTCTCCTATTTCTGGTAATTCAAATTCATCCATACGAAGATCGTTTGCGCCATGAAGTCTTACTGCTTTTGTTTTCATTTTGAAAGTTCTCCTTTCTGATTGTTTTGTTTTACAGGTGGTTTTGCAAATAATATTTTGTTTTGAAAGTTGATATTATTATAACAACAGTAAAAATGATTGTCAATACTTTTGTTTCGAAAATAATGATTATTTTTTCAACAATATGATTTGTTCATTCATGCAAGCATGATTCACACACCTTGCATATGACGGCTGAACTGTCGGCATAAAAAAGGAAAAAACTTCTTGCATTTTTGACAAAACTGTGATATTATGGATGATGCTTTATTGTGGTAAATAGGCTTATTCTGCGCATTTTTTGGCGCGGAACATCAAAATGATAACGAGAGGTGAAACGTCAATGGAGAAAAACAGAATACGTCCGGTACAAGCTGGAAAGAACTTGCGTATGAGTTACTCAAGACAAAAAGAAGTTCTGAAAATGCCCAACCTGATTGAGGTACAAAAAGACTCCTATCAGTGGTTTCTGGACGAAGGTTTAAAAGAAGTGTTTGCAGATATCTCTCCTATCTCAGATTATAGTGGACATTTGAGCCTGGAGTTCGTTGATTTTACATTATGTGAGGCTGATGTGAAGTACACGATTCCGGAGTGTAAGGAGCGGGACGCAACCTACGCAGCACCCCTGAAAGTAAAGGTACGCCTATATAATAAGGAGACGGAGGAAATCAACGAGCAGGAGATTTTTATGGGAGATCTGCCGTTGATGACAGAGACGGGTACTTTCGTGATCAACGGAGCGGAGCGTGTTATTGTCAGCCAGCTTGTCCGCTCTCCCGGCATCTATTACGGAATCAGCCGTGACAAGGTCGGAAAAACCCTTTACTCCTGTACAGTCATCCCTAACCGCGGCGCGTGGTTAGAGTATGAGACAGACTCCAATGACGTTTTTTATGTTCGTGTTGACAGAACCAGAAAGGTTCCGATTACAGTGTTGATTCGTGCGCTGGGAATCGGAAGCAATCAGGAAATTATTGAGTATTTTGGTGAGGAGCCTAAAATTGTTGCGAGCATGGGCAAGGACGTGTCCACAAATTATGAGTCCGGCCTGCTCGAATTATATAAGAAAATACGCCCCGGCGAGCCGCTCACGGTGGAGAGCGCGGAAAGCTTGATTTCCGCCATGTTTTTCGACCCGAGAAGGTATGATCTGGCGAAGGTCGGGCGTTATAAGTTCAATAAAAAGCTTTCTTTCCGCAATCGACTGCGGGGCCATGTGCTGGCGGAGGACGTCATTGATCCGTCCACCGGGGAGGTTATGGCGGAGGCGGGAACGCGTCTCACGAGAGAGAAGGCGGAGGAAATTCAAAACGCCGCTGTGCGCTATGTCATGATCCAGACAGAGGAGCGTAACGTCAAGGTGCTTTCCTCCATGATGGTTGATCTGGGCGCGTGGGTGCCGGAACTGGCTGAAAAGTCCGCGCAGAAGGCGCTTGGTATCGGCGAGTTGGTTTACTATCCGGCGCTCAAGGCGATTTTGGAGGAGTACACCGAGCCGGAGGACATCAAGGAGGCAATCCGCAGGGGTGTGCATGATCTGATTCCCAAGCACATCACAAAGGAAGATATTTTTGCTTCTATTAACTATAATATGCATCTGGAGTGGGCGATTGGGAACGATGACGACATCGATCATCTTGGAAACCGGCGTATCCGCGCGGTGGGAGAGCTTTTGCAGAATCAGTACCGCATCGGTCTATCCAGGCTGGAGCGTGTTGTCCGGGAGCGTATGACAACACAGGATCTGGAGGGTGTTTCTCCCCAGAGCCTGATTAATATCAAGCCTGTGACTGCGGCGGTCAAGGAGTTCTTCGGCTCCTCACAGCTCTCGCAGTTTATGGACCAGAACAACCCGCTGGGTGAGCTGACACACAAACGGCGTCTCTCTGCGCTGGGGCCTGGCGGTTTGAGCCGTGATCGTGCCGGATTTGAGGTCCGCGACGTGCACTATTCCCACTATGGGCGTATGTGTCCGATCGAGACCCCCGAGGGTCCCAACATCGGGCTTATCAACTCATTGGCTTGCTATGCCCGCATCAACGAGTACGGCTTTGTGGAGGCTCCTTACCGCAAGATTGACAAGAGTGATCCGAAAAATCCCCGGGTCACCGACGAGGTTATCTACATGACCGCCGATGAAGAGGACAATTATCATGTAGCGCAGGCGAACGAGAAGCTGGATGCGGACGGACATTTCGTGCGTAACTCCGTATCCGGACGATACAGGGAGGAGACGCAGGAGTACGACAAGACTGCGTTTGACTATATGGATGTATCGCCGAAGATGGTATTTTCCGTGGCGACGGCGCTCATTCCGTTTTTGCAAAACGACGATGCAAACCGTGCGCTGATGGGTTCCAACATGCAGCGTCAGGCGGTGCCGCTGCTCACGACGGAGGCTCCGGTTGTAGGAACCGGCATGGAGCCGAAGGCGGCCGTGGATTCCGGCGTATGCGTCGTTGCAAAGAAGGCGGGCGTTGTGGAGAAGGCACAGTCAGATGAAATCTGGATCAAAAATACAGATGGAACGACTTCCAATTATAAGTTGACCAAGTTCTCCAGAAGTAATCAGAGCAACTGTTATAACCAGAGACCGATCGTCTTTAAGGGCGACCATGTGGAGGCGGGCGAGGTTATCGCCGACGGTCCCTCTACCGCGGATGGGGAGCTTGCGCTCGGAAAGAATCCGCTGATCGGATTTATGACCTGGGAAGGATACAACTACGAGGACGCAGTTCTCTTAAGCGAGCGCCTGGTGCAGGATGACGTATATACGTCTGTGCATATTGAGGAATACGAGGCGGAGGCGCGGGATACCAAGCTTGGGCCGGAGGAGATCACCCGGGATGTGCCCGGCGTCGGCGAGGATGCGCTGAAGGATTTGGATGAGCGTGGAATCATCCGCATCGGTGCGGAGGTGCGCGCAGGAGATATACTTGTAGGCAAGGTTACGCCGAAGGGCGAGACCGAGCTGACCGCAGAGGAGCGTCTGCTCCGTGCGATTTTCGGTGAGAAAGCGCGTGAGGTAAGAGACACGTCGTTGAAGGTGCCCCATGGTGAGTACGGTATTGTCGTGGACGCGAAGGTGTTTACGAGGGAAAACGGAGATGAGCTATCTCCCGGTGTAAACCATGCGGTCCGCATTTACATTGCGCAGAAGCGTAAAATTTCTGTCGGCGATAAAATGGCGGGACGTCACGGAAACAAGGGTGTGGTTTCCCGGGTGCTTCCGGTAGAGGATATGCCGTTCCTTCCGAATGGACGGCCCCTTGACATCGTGTTGAATCCGTTGGGCGTTCCCTCCCGTATGAATATCGGACAGGTGTTGGAGATTCATCTGAGCCTGGCAGCGAAGGCGCTGGGATTTAATATTGAGACGCCGGTATTTGACGGCGCAAGGGAAATTGATATCCAGGATACACTGGAGCTTGCGAATGATTATGTGAACCTTGAGTGGGAGGATTTTACAGAAAAATATAAGGATACACTTCGTGAGGATGTGATAGATTATCTGTCGGATCACAGAGCTCACAGAGAGCTTTGGAAGGGTGTTCCGATTTCCAGGGACGGCAAGGTTCAGCTGCGCGACGGACGTACCGGAGAACCTTTTGATTCACCGGTTACTATCGGGCATATGCACTACCTGAAGCTGCACCATTTGGTGGATGACAAAATTCACGCGCGTTCCACCGGACCTTATTCCCTCGTTACCCAGCAGCCGTTGGGCGGCAAGGCGCAGTTCGGCGGGCAGCGTTTCGGAGAGATGGAGGTTTGGGCGCTGGAGGCTTACGGCGCGTCTTATACCTTACAGGAGATTTTGACTGTCAAGTCCGATGATGTGGTTGGCCGTGTCAAGACCTACGAGGCGATCATCAAGGGTGATAACATTCCTGAACCGGGTATCCCTGAGTCCTTCAAGGTGCTCTTAAAGGAGCTTCAGTCTCTGGGACTGGATGTCAAGGTGCTGGATGAGAATCGAGAGGAAGTAGAGCTGATGGAGATCAGCGAGTATGGAAACACGGACCTGAATGCGATCATCGCCGGCGATAAGGATTTTGCTTTTGAGGACAGCGAGAGCTTTTCGAAGCGTGGCTTTTCCAAGGTTGAGTTTGACGCGGAGAGCAAGGAGCTGGTTGCGGTCGAGGACAGTGAAGAGGAAGAGCCGGAAGATGATTTCGACGATGATTTTGGAGCAGAGGATTTTGACGACACTGCGTTGAGTGATGAAGAGTAGAAGGGAGTGCCAACATGCCTGAGACAGCAAATAAAGAAACTTACCAGCCAATTTCATTTGATGCAATTCAGATTGGGCTGGCCTCACCTGAGAAAATCAGAGAGTGGTCCCGGGGTGAAGTAAAAAAGCCGGAGACCATCAACTATCGAACCTTAAAACCGGAGAAAGACGGTCTCTTCTGTGAGAAGATTTTCGGACCGAGCAAGGACTGGGAGTGTCATTGCGGAAAGTACAAAAAGATTCGCTATAAGGGTGTCGTTTGTGACCGCTGCGGCGTGGAAATTACAAAAGCAAATGTCCGTAGGGAGCGTATGGGACATATTGAGCTGGCTGCTCCTGTCTCCCATATCTGGTATTTTAAGGGTATTCCTTCCCGCATGGGCCTGATTCTTGATCTGTCGCCCCGTGTGCTGGAGAAAGTATTGTATTTTGCTTCCTATATTGTGTTAGATCCGGGAAAGACGGAGCTGTCTATGAAGCAGGTACTCTCGGACGCTGATTATCAGGCTGCCAGAGAAAAGCATGGCAGCGGTTTCCGGGTAGGTATGGGAGCGGAGGCAATTTTAGAGCTTTTGCAGGCCATTGATCTGGAAAAGGATTCTGCCGAGCTGAAAGCGGCGCTCACAGATGCCACCGGCCAGAAAAAAGCGCGTATCATTAAGCGTCTGGAGGTAGTGGAGGCATTCCGCGAGTCAGGAAACCGGCCGGATTGGATGATTATGACGGTGATCCCGGTGATCCCTCCGGATCTGCGTCCAATGGTGCAGCTGGACGGCGGACGTTTTGCGACGTCTGATCTGAATGACCTGTATCGCCGTATTATCAACCGCAACAACCGTCTGCGCAGATTGCTGGAGCTGAACGCCCCGGATATCATTGTGCGCAACGAGAAGCGTATGCTGCAGGAGGCTGTTGATGCGCTGATCGACAACGGGCGCAGGGGCCGGCCCGTTACCGGACCGGGAAATCGTGCGTTAAAGTCGCTTTCGGACATGTTAAAGGGCAAATCCGGGCGGTTCCGCCAGAATTTGCTTGGAAAACGAGTGGACTACTCCGGGCGTTCCGTTATTGTCGTGGAGCCGAAATTAAAAATTTATCAGTGTGGTTTGCCCAAGGAGATGGCGATCGAGCTGTTTAAGCCCTTCGTTATGAAGGAGCTGGTGGCAAACGGCACTGCACATAATATCAAGAGCGCCAAGAAGATGGTGGAGCGCTTACAGACCGAGGTCTGGGATGTGTTGGAGGATGTTATCAAAGAGCATCCGGTTATGCTGAACCGTGCGCCTACCCTGCACAGGCTCGGAATCCAGGCATTTGAGCCGATTCTGGTTGAGGGTAAGGCGATCAAGCTGCATCCGCTTGTCTGTACTGCGTTCAATGCGGATTTCGACGGAGATCAGATGGCTGTCCATCTGCCGCTTTCGCAGGAAGCACAGGCAGAATGCCGGTTTATGCTGCTTTCTCCGAACAATCTGTTAAAGCCTTCCGACGGCGGACCGGTGGCGGTTCCGTCTCAGGATATGGTACTTGGTATTTATTATTTGACGATGGATAAGATGCCTGATTTTAAAAATGAAGGCGTGACCACAGTGAATAATAAAGTATATGACTCGAAGGAGCAGGTGCAGTCTGCGCTTGACGCAGGTGAAATTCGGGTGGAGGATATGATCCGTTATCAGACAGGCGACGATTCCTCGCGCGAGGTGGTTTGTACACCGATCGATGTTCTGGGACATTTCTTCAGCAGTACCAATCAGGCGCTTCTGGCTTATGAGAACGGCGTGATCAGCCTGCACCAGATGATACGCGTGCAGCAGAGGGCCGCAACCCCGGAGGGGGAGACGGTATCCGGCACGATCGAGACGACGTTGGGACGACTGATCTTTAATGAGATCATCCCGCAGGATCTGGGCTTTGTGAAGCGTGAGAAGCCGGAAGATTATTTGCAGCTTGAGGTTGACTTTCACGTCGGGAAAAAATATTTAAAGAAGATTTTGGAGAAGGTTATCAACATTCATGGGGCCACCAGAACCGCGGAGGTGTTAGACGACATCAAGGCAATGGGTTACAAATATTCCACCCGTGCGGCGATGACTGTATCGATTTCCGACATGACCGTGCCCCCGCAGAAGCCGCAGATGATTCAGGATGCGCAGGATACGGTCGATGAGATTACGAGACAGTACAGGCGCGGACAGGTGACCGAGGAGGAGCGCTACAAAGAGGTGGTAGAGACCTGGAAGGATATGGATGAAGCGCTGACAAAGGCGCTGCTGTCAGGGCTTGACCGCTACAACAACATCTTTATGATGGCGGATTCCGGTGCGCGTGGTTCCGACAAGCAGATCAAGCAGCTGGCAGGCATGCGTGGACTGATGGCTGATACTACCGGCCGTACCATCGAGCTGCCGATCAAGTCGAACTTCCGTGAGGGCCTGGACGTACTTGAGTACTTTATGTCCGCACACGGCGCACGTAAAGGTTTGTCCGATACGGCGCTTCGTACCGCCGATTCCGGATATCTGACGAGACGTCTGGTAGATGTGTCGCAGCATATGATTGTGCGTGAGTCCGACTGCTGCGCGGGAAGCGACCGTGAGATCCCCGGTATGTATGTGAAGGCATTCATGGATGGAAAAGAGGAGATCGAAGGACTGCAGGATCGTATTACGGGCCGTTTCGCGGCGGAGACGATCTATGATAAGGATGGGAATATACTTGTAAAAGAAAACCATATGATCACGCCGAAGCGAGCTGAGCTGGTGATGACAAAGGGTGTGAACGAAAAAGGGGAACCGCTGACACAGGTAAAGATTCGTACAATCTTAACCTGCCGTTCTCACATGGGTGTCTGTGCAAAATGCTATGGCTCTAACATGGCTACGGGTCAGGCGGTGCAGGTAGGTGAGGCGATCGGTATTATCGCAGCGCAGTCTATCGGTGAGCCTGGTACGCAGCTTACAATGAGAACCTTCCATACCGGTGGTGTGGCAGGTAACGATATCACACAGGGTCTTCCCCGTGTGGAGGAAATTTTTGAGGCGAGAAAGCCGAAGGGTCTTGCTATCATCACGGAGTTTGGCGGTGTCGCTACCATCAAGGATACGAAGAAAAAGCGCGAAATTATTGTCTCAAATCAGGAGACCGGTGAGTCCAAGAGCTATCTGATCCCCTACGGTTCGCATATCAAGATCATGGATGGGGCGGTGCTGGAGGCCGGTGATGAGTTGACAGAAGGTTCTATAAACCCGCATGACATCTTGAAGATCAAGGGCGTGCGCGCCGTGCAGGACTATATGCTGCGCGAGGTACAGCGCGTTTACCGACTGCAGGGCGTGGAGATTAACGATAAGCATATCGAGGTAATCGTGCACCAGATGCTGCAGAAAATCCGTGTGGAGGAGAACGGTGATTCCGATTTCCTGCCGGGCACGATGGTTGATACGCTGGAGTTCGAGGATAGAAATGAAGAGCTGCAAAAGGAGGGGAAAACGCCGGCGGAAGGTACACAGGTGCTTCTGGGTATCACAAAGGCTTCCCTTGCGACTAATTCCTTCTTGTCTGCGGCATCCTTCCAGGAAACGACCAAGGTTCTGACCGAGGCAGCCATCAAGGGTAAGGTTGATTCGCTGATCGGAATGAAGGAGAACGTTATTATTGGTAAGCCGATTCCGGCGGGAACCGGTATGAAGCTCTACCGTAACCTGAAACTGGATTCTGACGGACGCATGGAGGAGCTTTTGTTAGACGATGACTTCTTTGAGGACGAGGATTATACTGAGAAGGAGGAAACCGGGGATACCGGCGATGCGGCGTTTGTAGACAGCTTTGACGATGACGAGTTGGAGGATGAGGCTGCCTTTGATGATGAGTTAGAGGATGAGCCGGAAGAAGAAGCGGAAGCTTTTGACGAGGGCATGGATGATGAACTGTTTGCAGAAGCGGAAGCGGCCACGGAGGATTAAGAGCAGTTTCTTCTATAATAAATAGCAGCATGAAAAAAATTTGATCTGAAAAGTTATAAAAAAGAGCGGCTTATGGCGGGAATAACTGCAAAGCCGCTCTTTTTAAGCAGCAATTGATAGCCGCAATGTTGCCCTTTTTATGACTTTTTCGGGAAAATGACTTGACAGAGCGTGGTTTGGTGTCTATAATATTTTAGCGTGCAGGCGCATGTTTACAGGCTTTTCTGCACACAACAATACCGGATAAAAGCTCCGGTAATACAAATCATAAAACAGGAGGTGAATAGAATGCCGACATTTAACCAGTTAGTAAGAAAAGGAAGACAGACCAGTGTAAAGAAGTCTACCGCACCGGCGCTGCAGAAGGGATTTAACTCTTTAAAGAAGCGCCCGATCGATGCTTCTTCCCCTCAGAAGAGAGGTGTCTGCACCGCAGTTAAGACTGCTACTCCTAAAAAGCCTAACTCAGCTCTTCGTAAGATTGCCAGAGTACGTCTCTCAAACGGAATCGAGGTTACAAGCTACATTCCCGGTGAGGGTCACAACTTACAGGAGCACAGTGTCGTTCTGATTCGCGGCGGACGTGTGAAGGATTTACCTGGTACACGTTACCATATCATCAGAGGTACGTTAGATACCGCCGGTGTTGCGAACAGAAAGCAGGCGCGTTCTAAATACGGCGCTAAGAGACCGAAGGGTGCAAAATAGTTTGTTATGGTCCGGCGATCGTTGAGAAGATAGGCGAGACAAACGGTAATAACAAATTTGCATGAGTTAGAGTTGTACCACAAACAGAACTAAGGTAAGTGTTGGAATTTTCTATTTTCCGATTATAATAGATTTCCCGCACGGACACATTAGAGGACACATGTGAGTACCGATGAATTAAAAGTGGATCTTATTGAATCGCAGATTCAATAAGCAACATGTATTAAGGAGGGAAGTATCGTGCCGCGTAAAGGACATACTCAGAAAAGAGAAGTATTAGCAGATCCGATTTACAATAATACCGTGGTCACAAAGCTTATCAATAACATTATGTTAGATGGTAAGAAGGGTGTCGCACAGAAGATTGTATACGGAGCGTTTGCACGGGTGGAAGAGAAATCCGGCAAACCCGCATTAGAGGTTTTTGAAGAAGCGATGAACAACGTAATGCCCTTGCTTGAGGTAAAGGCAAGACGTATCGGCGGAGCTACCTATCAGGTGCCCATCGAAGTTCGCCCTGACCGCCGTCAGGCGTTGGCGCTTCGCTGGCTGACTATGTTTTCCCGCAAGAGAGGTGAGAAGACACAGGAGGAGCGGCTGGCAAACGAGATTTTGGACGCATCAAACAATACCGGTGCATCCGTGAAGAGAAAAGAAGATATGCATAAGATGGCAGAGGCAAACAAGGCGTTTGCGCATTACAGATTTTAGTACAACGAATACGAAACATTTTCATGTTAAGCTTGTCTTTGATTCATCTGCTACGTCACAAAATTTAGCCGTAGCCACTGCTACGCCGTCGATTTTGTTCCTTGCAGATGAAACCAGATCCTGCGCTTAACATAAAAAGACACAGTTTTCGTTGTACTCGCGCACTGGAAATATGCAGGGTGCTGATTGCCTGATTATTAGTTAGGAGGAAAAAATCTTGGCTGGAAGAGAATATCCGTTGGAAAGAACCAGGAATATCGGAATTATGGCTCATATTGATGCCGGTAAGACGACATTAACTGAGCGTATTCTGTATTATACTGGTATTAACTATAAGATCGGTGATACTCACGAAGGTACTGCAACCATGGACTGGATGGAGCAGGAGCAGGAGAGAGGAATTACCATTACTTCAGCCGCTACCACCTGCCATTGGACGTTGCAGGACCATGCAAAGGTAAAGCCCGGCGCGTTAGAGCATCGTATCAACATCATTGATACCCCCGGACACGTTGACTTTACGGTTGAGGTTGAGCGTTCTTTGCGTGTCTTAGACGGAGCGGTTGGCGTATTCTGTGCAAAGGGTGGAGTGGAGCCTCAGTCAGAAAATGTATGGCGCCAGGCTGACACCTACAATGTACCTCGTATGGCATTCATCAACAAGATGGATATCTTAGGTGCAAACTTCTATGGAGCTGTTGACCAGATTCGTACGAGATTAGGTAAAAATGCCATCATTTTACAGCTTCCCATTGGAAAAGAGGATGAATTCAGAGGAGTCATCGATCTGTTTGAGATGGAAGCATATATTTACAATGACGATAAGGGTGACGATATCCAGATTACGGAGATTCCGGATGATATGAAGGATGATGCCGAGCTGTATCGCACCGAGTTGATTGAAAAAATCAGTGAGTTGGACGATGATCTGATGATGAAGTATCTCGAGGGCGAGGAGCCGACCATTGAGGAGTTAAAGGCGGTGCTCCGCAAGGCTACCTGTGAGTGTACGGCAGTTCCTGTATGCTGTGGTTCTGCTTACCGCAACAAGGGCGTACAGAAGCTTTTGGATGCGATTTTGGAGTTCATGCCCGCACCTGTCGATGTCTCGGACATCGCCGGTGTTGATCTTGACGGAAACGAGATTACGAGAAAATCATCCGATGAGGAGCCTTTCTCCGCATTGGCATTTAAGATCATGACAGATCCATTTGTTGGAAAGCTTGCATTTATCCGTGTATACTCGGGCGTACTGAAGTCCGGTTCCTACGTTTTGAATGCGACAAAGGATAAAAAAGAGCGTGTCGGACGTCTGTTGCAGATGCACGCAAACAAGCGGGCGGAGCTGGACAAGGTTTATTCCGGTGATATTGCTGCGGCAGTTGGATTCAAGCTCACCACCACCGGTGATACCATCTGTGATGAGCAGCACCCGGTTATCCTGGAGTCCATGGAGTTTCCTGAGCCGGTTATCGAGCTTGCGATTGAGCCGAAGACAAAGGCCGGACAGGGAAAGATGGGCGAGGCTTTGGCAAAGCTTGCCGAGGAGGATCCGACTTTCCGTGCACACACGGATCAGGAGACCGGACAGACTATTATTGCCGGCATGGGTGAGCTGCATCTGGAGATTATCGTTGACCGTCTGCTGCGCGAATTTAAGGTCGAGGCGAATGTAGGTGCTCCGCAGGTTGCATATAAGGAGACATTTACAAAGTCTGTGGATCAGGAATACAAATATGCAAAGCAGTCCGGTGGACGTGGACAGTACGGACACTGTAAGGTACGCTTTGAGCCGATGGATGCCAACGGCGAGGAGCTGTTTAAATTTGAATCCCAGGTTGTGGGCGGTTCTATTCCGAAGGAATATATTCCCGCAGTTGGAGAGGGTATCGAGGAAGCATCGAAAGCCGGTACGCTGGCAGGATTCCCTGTACTTGGTGTCCATGCCGTTGTATATGACGGTTCCTACCATGAAGTCGATTCATCCGAGATGGCATTCCACATCGCAGGCTCCATGTGCTTTAAGGAGGCAATGCAGAAAGCAGCCCCCGCAATCTTAGAGCCGATTATGAAGGTGGAGGTCACCATGCCCGAAGAATATATGGGAGATGTTATCGGTGACTTGAATTCCCGCCGTGGACGTATCGAGGGAATGGATGACGTAGGAAACGGAAAGATTGTCCGTGCATTTGTTCCGCTGGCAGAGATGTTTGGTTACTCTACAGACCTTCGTTCCAAGACACAGGGACGCGGTAACTACTCGATGTTCTTCGAGAAATACGAGCAGGTTCCGAAGAGTGTACAGGAAAAGATCATTTCGTCCCAAGGGAAATAACAGCAGGGTCGAGCTGTAATATTTTATCAGTTATTTCCGGGGAAATACTTGAAAAACCGTTAATTTTTGTTATAATCAAAGCTATGAGCGCAACTTTAAACGAAACAAATCAAGCCCTAGGGTGGGCAGAAAATTAAGGAGGACATTTCAAAATGGCAAAGGCTAAATTTGAAAGAACAAAACCGCATTGTAATATTGGTACCATCGGTCACGTAGATCATGGTAAGACGACTTTAACAGCAGCGATCACCAAGGTATTGGCTGAGCGTGTAGAAGGAAATGCAAAGGTAGATTTTGAGAACATTGACAAGGCTCCCGAGGAGAGAGAGCGTGGTATCACCATTTCTACTGCTCACGTTGAGTATCAGACGGATAAGAGACATTACGCACACGTTGACTGCCCCGGACATGCTGACTACGTTAAGAACATGATTACCGGTGCTGCTCAGATGGACGGCGCGATCTTAGTAGTAGCTGCTACCGACGGTGTTATGGCTCAGACCAAGGAGCACATCCTTCTGTCCCGTCAGGTAGGTGTACCTTATATCATCGTTTTCCTGAACAAGTGCGATATGGTAGACGACGACGAGCTGATCGAACTCGTTGAGATGGAAGTTACCGAGCAGCTTGAGGAGTATGGATTTAATGACTGCCCGATCATCAAGGGTTCCGCTTTGAAGGCTCTCGAGGATCCCAACAGCGAGTGGGGCGACAAGGTTATGGAGCTGATGTCTACAGTTGATGACTATATCCCTGATCCTGAGCGTGATACTGACAAGCCGTTCCTGATGCCTGTCGAGGACGTATTCACCATCACCGGTCGTGGTACCGTTGCTACCGGTCGTGTAGAGCGTGGTACACTTCACTTATCTGACGAGTTGGAGATCGTTGGTGTTAAGGAAGAGACACAGAAGACTGTTGTAACCGGTATCGAGATGTTCCGCAAGATGCTTGACGAGGCTCAGGCCGGCGATAACATTGGCGCTCTGCTCCGTGGTATCAACCGTGATCAGATCGTTCGTGGACAGTGTCTCTGCAAGCCCGGTTCCGTAACCTGCCACAGCAAGTTTACCGCTCAGGTTTACGTTCTGACTAAGGACGAGGGTGGCCGTCATACACCGTTCTTCAACAATTATCGTCCGCAGTTCTACTTCAGAACTACCGACGTTACCGGTGTGTGCAACCTTCCCGGCGGCACAGAGATGTGCATGCCTGGCGATAACATCGAGATGACCATCGAGCTGATTCATCCCGTTGCTATGGAGCAGGGACTTACGTTCGCTATTCGTGAGGGTGGTAGAACAGTTGGTTCTGGTCGTGTGGCTACGATTATTGAGTAATCAGTAAAAAGCTAGA